>CAISKQ010000019.1 GCA_903885965.1 uncultured bacterium | reverse complement strand
TTTAATGAAATTTTTTGACAATTTTACTGTGGATTTACTAAGGTGAAATAAATGATATCATGTAATTTTGCAGGATACCATATGATCTCACATAATCTCATATGATATTTTTTCATTTTTTATTTTTTTCAAAAAATATTTTTTCAAAAAAATTTAAAGTTTCAAAATTAATAATTTTTTTAACCTATCTTAAAAAAACTTTTCAAGATATATGTTTCAAGAAAACTTTCTTCAAGCATCCCATCATGCATCAGGCAGTCAGAAAATATATTTTAAATTTAAAATTTGAAATAAGAAATTCAAGATTCTCGTAAATATTCCACAAATTGTCCTATCCCAAAATCAATATGGATTTCCTAGTTGCTATTTTTATCCCTTTATTACGCACAAAAAACAAACATTTGTCTAGTTGACGCTCAAAAATCACTACGTTACAATAAAAAGACTAAAGGAAGAATTTACGGACACTGCCCGGATAAAACCGTGCAATTGTCAGTAAGGCTTCAACGAAAGCGCCCTTTGATAATTAACTCTAAAAGTTCTGGCCGATTTGGTTACAATAAAACCAAAAAGCACAGAATACACTAGGAAGGAAGGTGACAACCAAATGGAAGAATACACACCCGAATCACAAGATGAAAAAAATCAGCAGATTAAAAGATGGTTTCAAGATAACCTTCGCATTATCGTAAGTATTGTCATAGTTATTGCAATTGCAGGTGGCATCTACTCATATTCAAACAGAGGTGCATCCGATATAGCAACTGATTCAAAGTCTGACCAAGTTGCACAGGATCAAAATAGTGATCAAAGTTCTACAGACACATCAAAGAATACAAAATCAGATTTAACTAAAACTGACACTACGAAAGTTTCCACAACAACATCAAGTCAGGAAACTGAAAACTCATTCGTTGAAACTGCCGGTAAAGGAGATGGATTAACTACCCTTGCTCGTCAAGCAACCGCAAACTATCTTGAAAAAAATCCTGATTCAGCCCTAACCAAGGAGCATAAGATTTATGTTGAAGATTATCTCCGAAAAAATGTCGCACACACAGGAGGAGTCCATGTCGGAACATCTGTTGAATTTTCAAAAGATTTGATTCAGAAAGCTATTACTCAATCTAAAAACTTGAATGAAAGACAACTGAAAAATCTCCAGAAATATTCAGCAAGAGTTTCAACTCTTTAATTTTTCGCAAGAGAAATTTTAAACTAAGACAACGTTGTTCTTTTCTTCAAAAGAAATTGAATTTCCTTTGAAACATAAAACCCCGCAAATGCGGGGTTTTATGTTAATGTTTTATTATTTCAGCTTGACCTTGTCTCCAACTTTGATTCCAAAGCCATCAACCGTTTCAGCGTTAATCTCCAAGACTTGATTAGCGTTTTCAGTTGGAGTTATTGTTGCCGCAAAATCTGGCGGAACATTTTTTTTCATAAAAACCACCCGACCATCCCTAATCCATAGCAAATCAAGCGCAAATTGCATGTCCTTCATCCAAAAAGAATACTTCCCGGGTTTATCAAAAACAAAAAGCATCCCGCAGTCACCGCAAAGAGATTGCCGCCTGCTAAGACCAAGCGCTTTCGCCTTTTCATCCTTAACTGTTTCAATCTTAATTGCGTGGCCACGAATCATGACCATAGATTGCTCTTTCGCATTATTCAAATAGCCACCATTAATAACGAAGTAAACAAAACCTACAATCAAAAGAGTTAACGCAATAATTAACCTAAAAATATTTTTTTTGTTCATTGTTTTAAGCATTTACTTTTTTGCGAATAGAGCTGTATACCGAGATCATTACAAATAAAACACCTAGAAATATTATCACCTTCCCTATCGCCCCAAAATTCAAAGCCGCAATTGCAATTAAGGCTGTGATAAGCCAGTAGAAAATACAAATTTTCCTTTGCGACCAACCGAGCTGGAGCAAACGATGATGCAAGTGTCGCTGGTCAGCCTTAAAAATACTTCCTCCCACTCTCAAGCGCTCTACAATGACCCACACGGCATCAATGATCGGAATAGCTAAAACAAGCAGTGTAGTAGCAATTTTGGCCCCAGCAAACAAAGCTAGGATTGCCAAAATGAAACCCATAAACACGGAGCCACTCGTTCCTGCTAGAATCTTTGCTGGATTAAAATTAAAAACCACAAACGCAAGCATCGAACCAAACAGCGCTGCTGCAATTATCGCAACCGGCGGCTGATTGACTTCTGGACGCAAGCTTACAAATAAAATTGCCAAAGCACCAATGGCTGAAATTCCACCACTGACACCATCAATTCCGTCAACCCAATTCATAGCGTTCATAATCAGCAAAATCCAAAAAACAACCAGCAGCAAATTCAAGGCATATCCAACATTATTCTGAAACAAAAAAATCCCCCCAAAGGGATTTGTTATATATTCCAATTTAATACCAATCAGAAAAACAAATACAGCAATACTTGTCTGAAAAAATAATTGCTTTTTCCATGACAATTGCCAAAGGTCATCCAAGACTCCAAAAATCAAAATTGCGCAGCTTGCAACGAACACGCCGCCTAATTGATTTGAAATCACTAGCTTGCCATTTACAAGCAGAGCAAAAATAAATGATAAAATTATCGCCACACCTGCAAAACGAGAAATTCCCACTTTATGAATATGCCTCAAAGAATTTCGATTAACTATGCTAAGAAAAAAATTTTGTTGAGAAATTTTAATAATCGCAAATAGCAAGATAATAGCGACAAAGAATGCAAGCAAAAATGGTATCAGAAAAATATTACTATCCATAAGCTACATATTATCTACTTTTTTCGAATCTTATCCGTTACCCAAAATTCGCCGAAATATTGCTTGAACAAAATTCTTGTTTGCGCGTCGATGGCTGGCATAGCACCAAGTGTTGGAGCAATAATTGGAGCCAAAAACCATTGTGAAAACATATAAATATATCTCTTTTTTGAATATTTTGCCGGCCTCGGAGGCAAAAGAAAAAAGTTTAAAAACATAGATATAACTAGGCCACCCATTGCCAAAGTCATCAGATAGCGAGTTACAAATGGCAAATTATGAGCCAACACGCTTTCATTAAAAGCTGATCCGCCAAACATCAATGGAAGCCACCCCAGGATTGCAAGTATGAAAGCAGAGGTTGCCCAAGAATGATGCCCCTCCAACATCTCAAAAGCGATGGAGAGTTTTTTTCTGGTTTTTATTTTTTTGTCTGGCCAGATTGCCCTCATAATAACAGGGAAATTTTCAATTCCATATGCCCAACGCCTCTTTTGCTTGTATTGATTCTTGATTGTTTTCCAATAAGTTTCAGCAAGCACAGCATCAAGCGACACTGGTAGGTAAATAGGTTTAACCTTATAATCGCCGTGATAATAAGTGAAACATTTCCAATAGATAATTGAGTCCTCACTAATCATATTAAGCGGCCAAAAGTTTACACGAACCAATGTGTCAAAGGGTTCACTGTGCGATGAAAAAGTCACCATTTGATTGCGGGTACTTTGAAACATATGCCAAAATGAAGAACCCGTGACAATAACACGGACAAATGCATTAGTGTCCCACAAGTTATTGTGATACATCGGGAGAGGTTGGTAAGAACGCTGGAGACGTTTTTGATCAGTAATATAGGCGTAAGTCAGTGCCGCAAAATATTGACAATGACAAACACTATCACAATCAAAATTTGAAAAAATCACCCGGGTGTAATCAATTTCATGTTCATCCAAATATACCATCAACTTTTTGGCGGCATAGGTAGCGTTGGAAGCTTTACATTTCATTTCGTCATCAGAAACTTCATGAGTGGTGACCAAAAATTCGCGAAACACTCCATTAAATTTACTTTGAAGATAATTGACCTTTTCTAAGCGCTGCTGCAAAGGTTCACGTTCTTCTGTTGCAAGCAAAATAATAATCTGTTGATTTGGAAAATTGCAATCCATTACTGCCTGAATAGCTGGTTCAATAACATCCGCCGGTTCATTGGCAGTTGGAAGCAAAACAACATGCACAATTTTACGCCAATCCAGAATCTCATTTCCAGCAGAAACAATGCGATGAACATCTTTTTGATATTCAGCTAATCTGACAATTTCCTGCTTTACTTTTCGACGGTCACCGAAAATAGTCATCTCACTGAGACTTTCTTGCAGTGAGGAAATCCGGACAGCTAAATCCTTTTCATATTCCAAGGGACGAATAATGTTTTGACATCTTTCCCACCAATCAACTTTCTTCCCGCTCTGGAATCGCTTATAGGCAACCACTGAATAATACGTAATAAAAATAGTTCTAAAGATCCAGTAAATGTCAAAAAGAATAATGAAAACAGCCATCCAAATTGGCTCAACAAAAGAAAGTACAATCATGCCAATCAGTGTCGCCCAGGTAAGTGTTCCGGGAATAATCTCCATGACTCGCTGAGGAAAACGTTCTTGAGGATTAGTCGTTTTTGGATTTGGAAATACAAATTGTTCCATATTAATAGTTCATTAAAAGCAAACTTGTTACAGCAATTGAAAGTCCTAGCTGAACAATAAAGGTTGTTAGCATCAATAAATGGGCAGCGATGCGCTCTTTTCGTTGATAAAATAGGTAGCCCAGGACAGCGTTTACAAACAAAATCAACAGCCCAATAAGGGGCATGAAGTACATTTGCCACCAACTTCCAATCACATCAACACCGAAGTATACATTGTAATGCAAAATGATTGGAAAATCAACCGGCCTAATGAAAAAAGCAATAAAAATCCAATTGGCAACATTCAGAATAAGGGAACCAATAAGCACCCATTGAATAAGTCCGCTATGAAAATACTCCTTCGAAAAAAAATTTATTAACTTTAATTTTGAATCATTTATTAATTGCATTGTGTTATTTTCAGCCTAGCTATTTACACTAATTCATGAGGCTTTTCAATAATCAAAGGTTCTATGGTTTTTTCTTTATCAGCAATCTTGGCAACGTCTTTATCAATTTTTCCAAGTTCTTTGTAAGCAGTATTGAAATGGTTAACTGTAGTACTCAAACTATTGCCCAATTTTTTCAAATATTCTTCGTAGGTCAAGATATGCTTTCCAAGCTTTTCCACATTAGCTCTGATTTCCTTGGCATTTTCCTCAATCTGGAAAGCTCGGAGTCCCTGCAAGACTGTCTGCAGATAAGCCAAAAATGATGTCGGTGAAACTATGATAACTTTTTTGTCCTGGAAAGCATATTCAATCAAATCGCGAGTATTAATCTGCGCTGCTCCAACTTTGTTAACTAACAAGTCATAATAAATAGCCTCAGAGGGAATAAACATAAAAGCAAAATCCATCGTGCCCATTTCAGGACGAATATATTTCGAAGTTTCATCAATTCTATTCTTCAAATCCTGCTTGAACAATTTTTCAAATTTTTCACGCTCCGCGCCATCAGTGCAATTTAAAATTCTCTCATAATTTTCAAGAGAGAACTTTGAATCGATTGGCACAATTTTGTCTTTCACAAAAACCACCGCATCCACAATCAAATCTTGTTGAGTTTTGTCACTCTTACCCATCTTATATTGCATTTGGTAAGAATTTGGCGGCAGTACGTTCTTAAGAGTCTCTTCCAGGAAATATTCCCCCAAAACACCTCTTTGTTTCGGATTTTTCAAAATATCTTGAAGATTTTGAAGTTGAGCGGAAAAGTTGACCACCTGCCTATTGGTTTCATCTAATTTTGTGAGTTTTTCGGTTACATTGCTAATGAGTTTCGCAGATTGCTCCGTGATTCCTTGCACTGTGCGAATTGTTTGACTCATTTGTTCCTGTCCAGCTCGATGCGTTTGAGAAAGCTTTGAATCTATTTCCTTGCGAAGTTCGCGATTTTCCTCAACGATGTGATGGAGCGATTGTTGCATAGAAATCATTCTGTCACGCTCTTCACGGTTATCGGCACCAGAAATTACTCGCTTCTTTAAATCAAAAACCAACCATAAAAGAGCAGCTAGGAAGATGATAACTATAATAAAAATAAGATAGGACATAAAAAACTGATTTTAGAATTTAAATTTTAGAATTTGCATTTCCGCATTCCCCTGCGCCATACGAAGCGCGTTTCAAAATTAAAAGCGGATGAGCGTAAAAAATTTCAAGCGAGCTTTTTCAGCAGAAAAAGTGCAGCGGGAATTTTTAGCGAAGCAGCGTAGTAATTTTGACAGCGCGAGATAGGCGCGATTTTCTTTTGTAACTTTTCTTTACTAAAAAGAAAAGTTAACCCCTGAATTTTAGTATTTTTTTAATCCCAAAATAAACCTCTTGAGTCCAGGAATTTTGTCCACCAATTCAGTGTGCGGACCTTCCAGAAAATCAAGCAAGAAGCGATCCAGCATATCAAGCCGATACTTAAATTCTTCACTGTTCATCAATGCAAAACTGACCTCCCTACCTATTTCAGCCTCGAGGCTATTCATGACATTTTTCAGCTTTCCACGATTTACATTATTTACTACCAAAACCATATCCACCTTACTCTTGGGATAATCCAGAAAAATTCCACTAACTAACACCAATTTAACCTCCCCAATACCACTTAGGCGAGTTAGACTTTTGCTTTCAGGAGAAGCTGTTGATTTTGAAATCAGACTCTTCAACTCTGAATAAAAATGAAATTGTTGATCAAGATTGTAGAACTTTTTCCCCTTTTTTGTTTTTTCTTTGATAAAATTTATCTTCTTGAGAGAAGCAATTTCCTTCCGCACGGAAGCCAAAGTTATCATGTTTTTCGTGGCAACCTCCTCTGCGCTATATTCATTTTCAGGATTTAACAAAAAAAATCGCAGCACCCTAACTCTTGATTTAGAACCAAAAAGCATTTCAAGGATTTCAGACATATCCAGTATTGAGATTTCAAATGAGCCTTGCTCAAAAAAATTCTTTAAAAAATTTTAATTATTATTTATGCCACCCTGATCCTAGTTTCAAACTTTCAATTCTGTAACCACAAAATTTTTGTAAGTTTCTAAGATTAATTCAAATCAGTAGCAACAACTTTACCTATATTATACAGCTCCCGCAGCAAATAGCAACCAGCCCTTATGGCCCATTTAAAGTTAATACAACAAATTTCTTAGGGACTAAGTCCCCAATTGGGGACTTAGTCCCTAAGAAATTTCTCTTCTGTTTTATTCCTCCAATAGATATTTCTCCAATTCTTTTTTCTCTTTTAAGTGCACAGCGTTATCATTCAAAAAAATTTCATAATCCTTGACACTCCTAAATTGATCAAGAATTGCGCTTTTGTTACAAAGGTTTCCGTTTCTTTTGCCTAAATAATCCAAAGCACTGCAATATTTCCATTCACCTTGCGAGATTTCACTTGGGGACTTAGTCCCCAAGTTATGAATAAAATAGTTTCTACTCACATAAGCAGAAAGATAAAGCAGATAATCATTAGAATCAATATGAATCGCCTTAAATGGCCCCTGAAACAATGAGCCACTACGTTTATACTTCTTGTTGAAATAAGTAGTATGACCAGTACTTACCTTCAGCATGAATTTACTAATTCCTTTTTCTGAAATCTGTTTTAGAATCAAATGAAAATGATTTGGATTCAAACAATAAGCAACAATTTCAACAAGGGGCTCGCACTTAGGGACTAAGTCCCCAATTGGGGACTTAGTCCCTAAGTGCTCTACTTTTTTAAAACTTTTTTCATACAAACTCCCAATCGCTTCGATGCGGTTGAATTCTCGCAAACAAATCAAGAACCTTTCGTAGTCTGCCTCAGCCAAAAATACCCCGCGCCTGTCGACGCCACGGTTGTAGATGTGATAATACTGTCCACTAGCAAAAGTTGTTTTCCGCATACCTCTAGCATATCAAAAATCCCCCAAGGGTTCAACTTAGGGGATTTTATTGAAATATTTCTCAACTATTTCTTACTAGAAAGAGAAATTAATGTTGCCACACAGCAGAAATTAAATACACTGTCTTCTCAAAATCATTCTTGAGAGAACCTACTTCCTTTGATCTAATCTCATTCTCTTTCTTGCTTATCCTATACGCTCTTATCTTATACGCTTCTCTATCTGCAAGTTCATTATATTCACTGCCATAATAAAATTCATTTGACACATTTAATTGAAGATCTTGAACTTCATTGCCACCAACTACCTCAATATCTCCTTCACTTTTTTGAACTATCAAAAGTGGATAACCATTGTGTGCATAAAGTTTTATATATTCTGCTTTTTCAATTTCACCATCTTTATTTCTATATCCATGATCTAAAACAACTGAACCAAATTTTTCTTTAAGTTTTTCCCAGTCTCCCGCACTTATTTTTTCTGTCGCCTCATATCCGTAATATTCTTCTAATTGTTTTGAATTATTACGTCTTCCAATTTTTCCAATATGCTGAGCCCAAAGAAATCCTTTTTCACCACCAACCTCGACTTTTTTTCCATCTGCAGAAAAAAATGATTCAGCTGGATAAGGTGAAGAACAAAATGTATAATTACTTATATAATCAGCATCTTTATAATCGACACCGTCATAAATATTGAAAGAGCCATTTTTTAATAACTTCACCACATTGTCTTTGAACATTGGATCATTTTGAATTGATTTTGGACTTTCAAGCCCTGGAATATCCCATTCTCCTTTTTCAAAAGCGGCTTTAGCTTCAATAACAACTTGATTTTCTTCAAAAGAATCCACTGACTCAACTTTTTGTTCCCATTCCTCGCGTTTCAACTCAGCGTTTTTTTTGTTTTCCAAAAAAAGTTCTTCCATCTCGCCCTCATTTACTTTCCATTTTCCCATTAAAGAGGGAATTTGCTCGCTACCTTCATCAGGTGTAAATTCGCCTGTTCCTTTTTTGCGCTCATCTTTAGAATTCTTCTCTTTTTTTTGCGGAAGGTTAAAACCTCCATCTTCGATTCCCATAATTTTGTTTTCTGAAAAATATTTTTTAAAAAAAATAATTTCCAAAAGTTTAGGTTTATTATTTTTTAATTAAGTTCCCCTATCTGCTTTTATTTTACCCCCCCCCCCAGCTTGGCGTGTCAAGCAGGAGTCTTGTCCAATACAGAATGACCCCTCAAATGGGTTTCGGTTTCTAACGCAGAATGACCCCCGAAAGAGGGTCACTCGCTTAGATTGCGGATAATGTCTACAATAGTGGTGTATGAAAATCACTATGGAGACCGACCG
>CAISKQ010000018.1 GCA_903885965.1 uncultured bacterium | reverse complement strand
ATTATTTATGTTCGTATCTGCCTCATGTATTTTAGGATGGTTGATTGTTTAATTGTTCCACGTGAAACAATTTAGAGAATATATTTTATATCGAGTCGTGCTGTATGGTGCTGTTGTTGAATATTTTTGGCGTCAACTGTTATTCATGCGACAAATTTTTTTATAGAGTATTATTTAACACCTTAGGTATGTTGCTTGGTTATATGAAATAATATACTAGAGGTATAATATAACATATTGTTTGTTTTGGTGATTAAAATGTTCCACGTGAAACAATTTAACCTAAAACGAGATGGTTTGGAGCTATAAATTTGACAAATATTAAAATATATTTCATAATATAAAATATGGCGTAAAGTAAACAAAAAAATAAATAAATAATACCTATTGATTAATCATTGACCATTGCCTAAAAACTGATACTATGTATGAAGGTGTTGGTATGGGCCCATAGTATAGCGGTAGAACAGATCCATGGCATGGATCAAATCGGGGTTCGACTCCCCGTGGGTCCACTAGGGTTATTTAATTAAACATGCGCTTGTAGCTCAATGGATAGAGCTGATCCGTCCTAAGGATAAAATGTGGGTTCGATTCCTGCCAAGCGCACAGCTGAATGCTTATGGTAAACAAAATTCCCCAACAAGTTCTTGATGTGTTGGAAAAAATTGAAAACGCTGGCTTTGAAGCGTGTGCTGTTGGTGGGTGCGTGCGCGATTTACTGTCTAAGAATGATCCAAAGGATTGGGATTGTGCAACTAACGCAACTCCACAGCAAATTGTTGAAATATTTCCAGATAGTTTTTATGAGAATGATTTTGGCACTGTCGGGGTCAAGGTAGAGCCTTTTATTGAAAATAAATTGCTTAGAGCCGAAAGAGAACATGATGTCATTGAGGTGACGACTTATCGAATTGAGTCCGCTTATTCTGACCGCAGGAGGCCTGATGAGGTTAAATTTGCTAAAACTTTATCAGAAGATTTAAGTCGCAGGGATTTTACTATGAATGCGATAGCAATTAAGGTCAAAGGTCAAAGATCAAAAGTCAAAAATAAAAATGAGGAAAAATTTGAAATTGTAGATTTGTTTGGTGGACAAAATGACATCGAGAGTAAGGTTATAAGAGCTGTTGGGAATGCGAATGAACGATTTAACGAGGACGCCCTTCGTATCATGCGGGCAATTCGTTTCCATTCACAATTAAATTTTGAGATTGAGGAAGAAACGTTTAAAGCCTTGCAGAAAAATGCTGCTCTGATTTCGCATGTTGCAAACGAGAGAATAAAAGATGAATTTATTAAAATCATTCTCTCTGACAATCCTGCCGACGGAGTTGACGTGATGCAAAAGATTGGCGTTTTGAAAATCGTAATCCCGGAGCTTGAAAATGGTGTGGGAATTGCCCAAAATAAACATCATATATATACAATATACCAACACTGTTTAATGTCATTGAGGCATTGTCCATCAGAAAAACTCGAGGTTCGGTTAGCTGCGCTATTTCATGATATTGCTAAACCGCAAACAAAAAGAGGCGAGGGCTTGAATGCTACTTTCTATAATCATGATCATGTTGGCGCTAGAATCGTAGAAAGGATGCTCAAAAGAATGAAATTTTCAAATGACATTATTGACAAAGTTGTTCTTTTGGTTGATAACCACATGTTCTACTATAATCCTGAAGAAGTTGGAGAGAGTAGCGTGCGTAAGCTTATTAGAAAAGTTGGGTTGGCGAATGTGAAAGACTTGATTGACTTACGAATTGCTGATCGACTTGGAAGTGGTACGCCTAAAGCGAAACCTTACAAACTTAGGCATTTGGAGTATATTATTGAAAAAGTTTCCAAGGATGCGGTTTCGGTTAAGATGCTTAAAATTAATGGTAGTGATTTGATGCAAGACTTAAAACTTGCGCCTGGGCCAAAAATTGGTGCAATCCTGGATGTTCTCCTGGCTGAAGTCATTAAAGATGCGGGAAAGAATAATCAAAAATATCTTTTAGATAGAGCTATAGAATTGGAAGGAGAGGATTTACAAAAACTTCGAGAGATGGCAAAAGAAAAAATTGAAGAAAAAAAGGAAGAGGATGATAAAGAGATAAAAGGAAAGCATTGGGTGCAGTAAAGTCTACTCGAATATTCAATATTAAATATTATTTACAATATTATGCAAATAAAAATTGAGGCAATTAAAGAAAATCCAGTAAGCTTGCTCAGAAGGGCAGGGTATACTTTTCAACGCAATGAGCAGGACGAAATGAGTTTTGTGCGTCCATTGGCGCGAAGTGGGTACCCTAGGTTTCACATGTATGCACATTTGGAAGGTGCGGCCTTGATAATAAACTTTCACTTAGATCAAAAGAAAGAGACTTATGGCACTGGAACTAGGCATCAAGGTGAATATGAAGATGAAGGCGCCCTCAAGGTAGAGGCAATCAGAATTCAGCAAGTACTTCACTAAACTTGATTGGGCTAGTAGCATACACACATTGAATAAGGCTTATTATTTTTGTTCATTGAATCAGATTAGGCAGGTTAGTCTTGTCTAATTGCGGTAAATGATTTATACTCTCTTTATTGCACTGAGATGCCTTGGTGGCGGAATTGGTATACGCGCTAGTCTTAGGAACTAGTTCTCGTAAGGGATTGGGAGTTCGAGTCTCCCCCAAGGCACAAAATTTTTAATAAAAAAAGACGAGAACTAAAAAGGGGGTCGGGGAAAGAGATTTCCCTGTGGCGGAAGTTTTGAAACCGCAGGGTTTCAAGGAGCAAAGCGACGTGAGATGTCTCCCCCAAGGCACATATGGAAAAAATAGTAATCATGGAAAAGGGCGTTGGAAAACGCATTGATAAATTCTTCGCAGAGGAGTTTTTTTTGTATTCCAGAAGTGAAATTGTTAAAAAAATAAAAGAAGGCAAGGTCTTGCTCAATGGTAAAGAGGTGAAACCAAAATATATTTTGGAAGAAGGGGATGAAGTTAAAATTGAAGACTTTTCTCACGAGCAAAAAAAGCTTTTGCCAAATGAAAAAATTAAAATTAAAATTGTTTTTGAAGATGAAAATATTTTAGTTATTAATAAGCCAGCCGGGCTGCAAGTTCACCCAAGCGATTATCAGCAAACTGATACGCTTACAAATGCTCTATTGTCGAAATATTCTGAAATAACTGGTGTTCATGACGGCTCAGTTGATTCATACTTGAGGCCAGGAATAGTACATCGGCTAGATAAAGATACTTCAGGCGTTATGGTTATTGCAAAAAGTATAGAAGCTTTTGATGAATTGAAAAAACTTTTTAAAAGCAGACATATTACCAAAAAATATCTCGCAGTTGTGTGTGGAGAAGTTGAGCAAGACAATGGAGTTATCGAAAAGCCTATGGCTCGGTCTGCTGGCTTTAGTAAGCAAATTATTGCAAGAGAAAATACGAAAACAAAAATACGTGAAGCTACTACTCATTATGCTGTTATTAAAAGATATGAAGGTTATTCATTGCTGGAGGTAGTTCCAAAAACAGGCAGAATGCATCAAATACGTGTGCATTTAGCGTCGCTGAATTATCCAATTGTCGGAGATGTGATTTATGGCAGTAAGATTTCCTCAAAAATTGACAAAAAA
This sequence comes from uncultured bacterium, assembly GCA_903885965.1. Taxonomy (GTDB): domain Bacteria; phylum Patescibacteriota; class Minisyncoccia; order Moranbacterales; family GWC2-37-73; genus CAIPMZ01. The sequence goes on along the minus strand of CAISKQ010000018.1, from coordinate 6,504 downwards.
ATTGCCGAAAGGCAGCTTCTCCATGCGAAAACGCTCTCTTTTAATTTGGGCGAAAAACACTACAAATTCAGTGTGAAAATGCCGAAAGATTTTAAGGATTTTTTGGATAAGCTTAAAGAAAAATAAGAGGGTTGACGGAAAACCTTTTTACTAGTATGATGGAAAAGCTTTTTAATTTGATTAATGAAGTTTCCTAGAGCCGATTTCAGGCTTGCCTAGCAGTCAGTGTATGCGGGAAGGGGGATATAATGTTATGAATAATAAATTGGTTGAATTTAACAAGGATCAAAAGACAACTGAGATGCCTAAGTTTAGAGCTGGGGATGTTGTTAAGGTCTTTCGAAAGATTATTGAGGGTGGAAAAGAGCGTATCCAGGTTTTTGAAGGTATGATTATCGCTATTAAGGGTGCTCAAAGCTCATCATCTATGATTACTGTGCGAAAGGTGTCAAATGGTTTTGGAGTAGAAATTGTAGTGCCTGTCCAATCTCCAAATATTGAAAAGATAGAATTGTTGAAACGCGCCAAGACTCGAAGTTCAAAGCTTTATTATGTTCGCGAGAGAAGTGCTAAATCTTTGAAAATGAAATTCACCGATGCTGCGTCGCTTGCAAAAAGTGAAAAAAAAGCTCCAGTTGAACTAGTTGCAGAGCTTGAAGCGGAGTCAGTAGCAGCTGAGGCAGTTATTGAAAAACCAAAAGCAACAAAAAAAGTAAAAAAGGAAGAAAAAGTTGCCTAAAGCATGGCTAGTTTTTGAGGATAGTCTCTTTTTTGATTTTTCAAAAAAGAATGCCCCGATGGTGGAATTGGTATACACACATGCTTGAGGTGCATGGCTTTTATCGGCATAGGGGTTCGAGTCCCCTTTGGGGCACACGTTTCTGAAAATAATCAAAAAACAAGAAACAATAACCAAACAAAATCCAAAATCTAAATGTCAAAAATTAGGATTTATGATTTAGAAATTGGTGCTTTATTAGAAATTAGGATTTAGGGTTTAGAAATTACGCGCATAGCGCGATTAAGGGTGATTAGCTCAGTTGGCTAGAGCACTTCTCTTACAAAGAAGGGGTCACTGGTTCGAGTCCAGTATCACCCACAAAAAAATGGATCGGGAAAACGGTAGTTATCCCGCGGTGGAAAAGTTTAAAGCCAAAAGGTTTTAAGAAGCAGCTTCGCTGCAGCGCCTGGGTAGCTCAGTGGTAGAGCAGAGGATTGAAAATCCTCGTGTCGTGAGTTCAATTCTCTCCCCAGGCACACACGTAACCAGGGTCCTTAGCTCAGCGGTTAGAGCAGGCGGCTCATAACCGCTTGGTCGCTGGTTCGATTCCAGCAGGACCCACAGGAATTAGTTTAAAATTTAAAAATCAAAATTTAAAATGTTGGTGTTCGTTTCACTCACGACTTTTGTAATTTTGCATTTTGAGATTTTCATTTTCAATTTGAAACGCGGGTGTAGTACAATGGTTAGTACGTCAGGTTGCCAATCTGAATACGAGGGTTCGATTCCCTTCACCCGCTCATAGAGAATTAAAACAGACCTTAATGGTCTGTTTTAATTTTTCTTACACTTTGAGTGAAGGGAATCGAACCGTCAGCGCTGACGCGGGCAAGGAATTTGTGAGTGTCGACGAACAAACGACAAGATGTTAAGCAAAAAGCAGTGGAAAATTGAACTCGCAACGCAACGCCAGATGGTTGAATGTCGAATATATTGTTATTTTAGAACTCCCGTGCTATTATTTAAAATAGAATATTTTTTATATGAAAAAGGATAAAAAAATAGAAGCAATTAAATTAAGAAAAAAGGAGAAAAGCTATTCAGAAATCGCAGAGCTTTTGGATGTTTCAAAAAGTACTGTGTCATATTGGTTCAGAGACATTGACTGGTCAGCGGATATAAAAAAGCAATTGGCAAAAAGAGCTCAGAAAATCAGCAGCGAAAGATTGGCAAGATTAAATGATTTGAAAAAGAAAAAATGGCACAAAATTTATAGTGAAGCTGAGCTTGAAGCCGGAAAAGAATTTAAAGATTTAAAAAACGACTTATTGTTTGCAACAGGAATATCTTTATATTGGGGTGAGGGTGATAAAAATTTTCAAAATGGGCAAGTGCGGGTTAGCAATGTTGATTATCGATTACTCTACGTGTTTAATATGTTCTTGCAAAAAATTTGCAAGATTGATAAGGAAAAAATAAAAGCCTATTTTTTGGTTTATCCCGATCTTGATAAGGAGGAGTGTTTGAAATATTGGAGCAAAAATATAAAAATAGCAAAAAATAAATTTTTTAAACCAGTTTTAATTCAAGGGAAACATCAAAAAAGAAAGCTAAGTTACGGCGTTTGTTCAATTTTAGTTAGCGATAAGTATTTAAAAAAGAAAATTTTGGTTTGGCTGGACTTGTTTGCGCAAGAGTTTCAACAGCATTAGCTGCGTGCCGTTTTAGTTTTATTTTTTAATTTAAACAATAAAATTATATGGAAATTATAATGATCATAGCTGGAATTTGGATTGCAATTGCTTATGTAAGCGAGAGAAATTCCTCAAAGAAGAAAAAGCAGTATTATCAAAACTATCATCAAAAACCTATTTATACTAAACCAAAACTTAACGAAAGACAGATTGAAATTGACGGCATCAAGCTTAGCGACGAACAGCAAAGGATTTTTGATATTGTGGAAAATGAGGATAAAAATGTTTTTATTACAGGAAAGGCTGGAACTGGTAAATCTGCTCTTTTGCAATATTTCAAATATAACTCCAAAAAACAATTAGTCGTTGTTGCTCCTACGGGAGTTGCAGCACTTAATGTTGGAGGACAAACAATTAATTCACTTTTTGGTATTCCTCCAGAATTTATTTCAAAGGAGCGATTGAATCAAATAAAGATTTATCCGAAGACAATGCACTTATTGAAAAACATAGATACTGTGGTTATTGATGAAATTTCTATGGTCAGGGCAGATTTAATGGATGCAATAGATCATGTCTTGAAAAAAGCAAGGAATAGTGAGCAACCATTTGGCGGAGTTCAGCTCGTTATGTTTGGAGATTTGTATCAATTGCCACCAGTAGTTAGCGACCCAGAACTTCATAAATACTTCGCACACAATTATGGTGGGTTTTATTTTTTCAATGCACATGCTTGGACCGAGTTGCCAGTTATCTATGAACTTACCACAATATTTAGACAAAAAGACGAAAACTTTAAAAGTATTCTTAATGAAATTCGTCATGGTTCAATATCTGATGAATTATTAATAGAATTAAATCAAAGAGCAAAGTGCCAAATTCCAGAAGAAGGAACAATAACATTAGCTATGACTAATAACTCGGTTAATAGGACAAACACTATTCGACTTTCAAAATTAGACAGCAAAATGTTTACCTATAAAGCAGAAATTGAAGGTGCTCTAGACAAGGCTATTTTTCCGACTGAAGAATTTTTGCATTTAAAAGTAGGAGCGCAAGTCATGTTTTTGAAAAACGATAAGCAAAAAAAATGGGTCAACGGGACAATCGGCATAATTGAATCACTATCAGAAAATCAAATAAGAGTAAATATTGACGGCATTGTTTATCCTGTTGAACAAGAAACCTGGAATAAAATCAGATATTATTATAATCAACAAGAACGAAAAGTTGAAGAAGAAATTATAAGTTCTTTTACCCAATACCCATTAAGACTGGCTTGGGCTATTACGGTGCATAAATCTCAAGGACAAACATTTGGCTCTGTGGCAGTTGATATGGGAGATGGTGCTTTTACGCACGGCCAAACTTATGTAGCGCTAAGTAGGTGCACAACGCTAGAGGGTCTTTTTCTCAAGAGGGATATTTTTAAAGAGGATATTATGATAGATTCTGATATTGTGAAATTTATGAATTCAGTTAAGGTTGTAAATAAAAATACTGGTAACTCTTAATCCAGGAGTCTGTATTTTTTGTGTTTTTTGAATAATTTTGTCACCGTGTTTATTATTAATTATGTTATAATAAACTTAATATGAAAATACTTTTGGCAACACACAATCAGGCGAAATTGGAAAGATATGGGAAATTTTTGAAATTTTCAGCGTACAGTTATGCTTGAAAAAATAATTAAAAATCGGAGAAGCATTTCAAAATTTAAAACTGATCAGGTTGAGGCAGATGTTTTGGATGAAATAATTTCTTTGTCAGCCTATGCGCCGTCGAGTTGCAACACGCAGCCATGGCGTTTTTTGATTTTCTCTAGCGATGAATCCAAAGAAAAATTAAACAAACATATTGCTCTGGGTTATGAAAGAATGAAAGTTGATTTGAGTGAGAAAAAGATTTTGGGAAAAGTTTATGAAAACTTGCTGACCTTTTTTGCTCAATATGGAAAATTTGATGACGCCCCGGTTTATTTTTTGGTTTTTGCCAAAAAATATGACGCCCCGGTTTTTTCACAAGCCATTCAATTTTCAAAAAATGTTAAAATTGAAAAAATAGCGCAGGAAAGTGTTGAGACTAGTGTGGCGATGGCGATGCAAAATTTTCTGTTGGTTGCCCATGAAAAAGGTTTGGGCGCTCGGGTGAAAGATGGCATCAAATTTTTGTTGGAGTTTGAGGATCTCAAAAAGGCTTTTTACGAAGACTTTGGAATTGAACAAGAATGGAAATTGATTTCTGGCATTCAAATTGGCTATCCGCTCGATTCGGAAAAAAATCAAAAGCCAAAAACTAGAAGGCCCTTGAATGAGATAAGGAACTTTGTTTGAGACTTATTTCAGCTCCTGACTAGCTTCCCAAATTATTTCAAAGATTGGCTTGAGTAAGTTGTTCAATTTTTTGTTGGCCGAATTGGTTAAATTTGTTAGAATAATTTTATGGGTTTTATTAAACATTTGAAGCTAGTATGAAAAATCCAGTTGAAAAATATTATGATAAACTAGCGCCTGTTTATGATCAGGCGACAGCTGGGCCAGGTGCCTGGACTCCGCCAGGATATATTGCTAAGGAGTTGAAAGCTATTGGAAAAAAATATGACAAAGCGCTTATTGTTGGCGTGGCTACGGGACAAGATATTGAGACTCTGGATTCGATAGGTGTTGTAAAAATTGATGCAGTTGATGTTTCTGGGAAAATGTTAGCAATAGCAGCTTTGAAATTTCCAAAGGTCTCTTTTCAAAAAGGCGACTTCATGTTGCTTGAAGATTTTAAGGAGAATAGTTACGACTTGATTGTCTGTAGCGGAACCTTGGAATTTGTTGCTGACTTTGAAGGTTTTTTCGAAAAATGTTTCAAGCTTCTCAAAAAAGGCGGAGACTTGATTGTTACCTATGAGCCAATTATCTTAAATCATAAAATCCAAAGAGAAGAAAGTTCAGAGCTAGGCTCGGAAATATCCAAAGATTGGGGAATCTTAGGATTCGTGACCCATCGACATAGCCCGGAAGAATTTTTGGCAGTATCTCAAAAAGCGGGATTCGCCTTGCAAAAAGCTTTTAAGTTTATTGCTTACAAAAAATTAGGCGAGGATATTATTTATAATTTCGCTCATTTAAAGAAATAGGTTAAATGGAATTTTTCTGGGGTTGAGGCGTAGTAGTTGGTAGGTGGGATAGGACATAATCAATAGGATGGATGCGACGGATAGGACTTATGAATTTTTTTAGTTAAATAATTTAAAAATACCAACAGCCTTATACATCAGCATCGGATCTTACAAAAAATATTTGTAGATTAGTAGCTGATTTGTAGATTTGTGGGTTGAAAAAAACTATGTCAAAGACACAAGAAAATCTGAAAGCGGCCTTTGCTGGTGAGTCTCAAGCTAATCGCAGATATTTGGCTTTTGCTAAAGTTGCCGAAGCTGAAGGAAAGACTAACTTGGCTAAACTTTTCAGGGTGGTTGCTGAAGGAGAAACGATTCATGCTCTTAAGCATTTGAATAATACGGGAGAAGTTAAGGATTCAATTGAAAATATCAAAGTAGCCATCGCCGGGGAGACTTATGAAACTGAAACCATGTATCCTGGCTTTATTGGCGAGGCTGAAGCAGAAGGCAACGGAGCTGCAAAGATTGGTTTTATGGGCACTAATGGGGTGGAAAAAACTCACAAGGCAGCTTTTGAAAAAGCGCTTGAAGCAGTTGAGGGTGGTAATGATATCCCAGAGACCCAATATCACATTTGCAGTGTTTGCGGAGAACTTTTTGAAGGGGATGTTCCTGATAATTGTCCAATTTGCAAGGCTCCAAAGGAGAAGTTTTATTCAATTTAAAAGGCGATAGAACAAATTGGTTAAATAAGACGGATGGTGGATTAAAAAAGAGGCTCAGGCCTCTTTTTTGGTGGAGAAATGCCTTATCTCAGCCAAGAAATGCCATTTACTGAGTATATTCCAATACAGGAATGATACCTCAAATGTAAGCTACAATATTGGGCATTTTTGAAAAATTTAGTTAACTTTAATTTTAGAAAATACCTTCATTTTCTCTTTTCTCATTTCTTCACCAGCTTCAATGTCACTTTT
>CAISKQ010000017.1 GCA_903885965.1 uncultured bacterium | reverse complement strand
AGTACTAATGCTTCAGCTGAGTCGTTTAATGCAAAATTGAAAGGTTTTAGATCTCTGGTACGAGGCGTAAGAGACAAGAAATTCTTTCTTTTTCGGGTGGCAAAATTATTCAGTTAATCCAGGTGATTTGAGTATGACCCGGAAAATGCTGAAGAAAAAAATGAAAAGGAAAGCTGGAATCAGGAAATATGGGTGATGTACCAACTTCGCGGTAGCGAAGCAAATCCCAAATCACAAGAAACAAATTCCAAACAAAAAGAAGAAATTATTAAAAATATAAAAAGCCTAGGAAAGGAAAAAGCTAAGAAGCTAATGAAGCTAATGCCTAAAAAGCTGGTTATTATATCTGCTTGGCGGTATCCAGGGGTCAGCCCTAAAAATAATCCGATTCCGGAGGAAATTTTCAGGGAATTGGAAGAGGTCGCATGCGAATAGAGCCGGCTTAATCGTTAGTTGCTACTTTTACAAAAAGTGGTAAAATATATATACAATGAAAATTGTAGTATTAGACAGCAAATTAATTAGTTTTTAATAATTTAATTTAAACTTAACAACAAACTTATGTCAGAAACAACACATGAGGAAAAAAAGGATTCGCAGCACAAAGCGCAAGGAGGTTCAGATGTTAAGGGTCTCTTGTCTCAACTCGAGACAATGTTAGATGAATATATGGTGAAAAAAGCCCCATTCACTTTGCCGAAAGATGCCAAGGAATTTATCGTCAAGGTCTCGCCATATTTGATAATCATTTTTGCAATTATGGCTTTGCCGCTTATTTTTACAGCACTAGGACTAACTGCCATTCTTTCACCATTTGCAATGATGGGCGGTTATGGTTACGGACTTGGTTTTGGTTGGAGTTTTGGCACAATTATTGCCTTGGTCGTTTCTATCATTTCTGTTGTTATTGAATTGATGGCGGTGCCGGGACTTTTCAAACGCACCAAGGGTTCTTGGAGATTGCTTTTTTATGCCAGCATCGTTAGTTTGATTGGAGGCATTCTTTCTGTTAGTGGTCTTGTCGGCGCAATTATCGGCGCAATTATCGGCTGGTATATTTTGTTTCAAGTGAAAGACTTGTACAAAAACTAGTAGGTGAGGTTTATTCTTTCAAAAACAGGATTAAATCCTGTTTTTGTTTTTCCAGCGATAATATTGCTGGAAAACTTCACGGGTTGATTGTTTTGTTTTAATATGAGAATATAAAGTGTAATTAAATTATTTGAGTGGTGTCCCAGTCCCAATTCCAAGTTAATTTTAAGCAATTAATGGACTTGTTTCTGGAAATCGCCTACGGCTTAGTTGTTATTAAAATTTAAATAATTAAAGAATTGGGACGGGACGCTCATGTTTGTAGCTGCTCGTACCTCACAGACAAACATGGTCAAAAAGACAAAAATTGTGGCAACCCTGGGTTTGGTTTCAGACACCAAGGAAACTTTGCGAGCAATGATTGAAAATGGCATGAATGTGGCTCGACTGAATTTTTCGCATGGTGACCATGAGTGGCACGGCAAAGCGATTAAAACCATCAGAGAACTTTCCGCGGAGATGAACGTGCCAATTGGAATTCTTGGAGATCTTCAAGGACCAAGAATCAGAACAACAGTTACTGAGCCCGTGGAAATGAAAACTGGAGAAACAATTATTTTGAGTGATGTTTTTTATGGTGAATCTGTGACCAGCAAATTAGCTCAGGCTAAAAGTTTTCTTTTGGACACTCCAAAAATTGTGGATGACATTGAAATTGGACACGAAATTTTGATTGAAGATGGCTTGATGAAATTGGTGGTAAAAGAAAGAGAAACGGGGATTTTGGTTTGCGAGGTGATTGACGGCGGAACCGTGAAAAATCGCAAAGGGGTCAATATCCCAGATTCACAACTCAAGATTAGTGCCGTCACACCTAAGGATGAACGCGATTTGAAGTTTTTGATGGAAAACGAAGTTGACTTTATTGGCCTTTCTTTTGTTGGCTCTGGAGAGGATGTGAAATATCTGCGAGGAAAAATGAAAGAATTTTTGGGACGCGAAGATAACTTGCCGCACATTATCGTGAAAGTTGAACGTAAAGAGGCCATTAAAAATTTGGATAGCATTATTGACCAAACTGACGCCGTGATGGTAGCCCGAGGAGATTTGGGTATTGAAATTGAAGGCACCCGGGTAACACTTTTGCAAAAAGAAATTGTTCGCAAAAGTTTGCACAAAATGAAGCAGGTGATTGTGGCTACGCAAATGCTAGATTCTATGATTATTAATCCTCGTCCAACGCGAGCTGAAATTGCTGATGTGACCAATGCAGTGATTGATCATACAGATGCCGTGATGCTTTCCGGTGAAAGTGCTGGGGGAAAATATCCCGTGGAAAGCGTACGCACCATGCGAGACATTATTCAGCATACTGAGGCTTCGCCATTTGATGATGTGACTGGCTTACTTAAACTTGATGGGAAGGATGATTTCAAAAACTTAGTGAAAGGTGCTTTTGATTTGGCAAAAAACAGTGATTGCAGAGCAATTATTTTGGCGACTGCTTCTGGTTTCACCGGACGCATGATGTCTCATTTCCGTTCCGAAAAACCTTTGTTTGTGGCGACCAACAGTCAAAAAGCTTGCAACCAATTGACCCTAGCTTGGGGCGTGCAACCTTTTTACGGCGATGAAAAAGACTTGTCAGTCTTGCTCGACAAGATGGTGGCTTATCGCAAACAAACTGGGCAGTTGGCTGATGGCGACAAAGTGATTGTGGTTTTTGGTAGCGCCAAAGACAACAAAGAAAAGATGCAGATGGTGGGAGTGAAAACGATCTAAAACTAGCTTTTAGCTTCATTAGCTGATAGCTTTTAGGTTAAGGTGTATTGTGTGAGAGTATGTTGTGTTTGATTTTATGCAAAATACATTATACAAAATGCATGATACACCAATGGAGAGGTTGCATAGTGGTTCCTGATAGGAATGACTATCGGGACGGGTCATAAAAGGGACCCGGGCAAAAATTTAAAACCATTTTTTGTGGAGGCTTTGCCGACATATGAAAATAAATTTTTGAGTGCACTATACAATTCAGTTTTGAAGCGGAGAGATGGCCGAGTGGTTGAAGGCGCACGCTTGGAAAGCGTGTTAGGGGCAACTCTACGCAGGTTCGAATCCTGTTCTCTCCGCTTTGAAACTGAAGGTGGCATACTAGAAATGGTATCGGAGGTTTGCCGTATCATTCGATACGGCGCCATGTCGAATGACAAGGCGAATCCTCTCCCCTCCGCAATTAAAAAAGTGATTAAATTGGATTGATTATTTTTTTATTCGAGCTTTATGTCAGAATTACCCAAAAATACTTTTTATGATATCAATAAATTTCCAGCCATGGAAGGCATGTTAGTATTTCCAATTTCCATGAGCAGGATTAGTAACGAATCTCAAAATGCTAAAAAATATTGGCAATATCTTGAATACATAAATCCGAATAAAATAAACAAGAATGTTCCCAACTCTAAAGTTGGAGCAATGTTTGTTTACGGTGATTATCTTTATTTGTATTCAAATGAAAAAGCTGGCACATTGAAGCGAAGATATATGGACTTGGTGGCTTCTCACAAAAATTCATTTAATAATTTGCTTAAAGGTGACCCATATTTAATTAGCGACAGTGTTTCTTACAAAGTGTGGAATCAGTTCTATTTGGATTGTGACAAGTTCGTCTTTTATCTTGATAGCCTTAAAAAAATTTATGACGAAGATGAAAAATTCCAGAGTTATATAAAACAAGATTTTGAAAAATTGGATAACCCTAAAAGAGTGTTGGATGAAAATCAGTTAAATTTTTTTCTTGAAGAGCATTTGATGTTGTATCTCATAGCTAAAGGGCAAATGAAGCTGGAAAATAATTTTATCAATGGGCATGAGAAATGGATATTGGTAGCTTATCCGGGTAAACCATTAAAAGCCCATATTTATCTTCACCAAAAGAATTTTTTTAATTTAGATAATCCTCAAAATGTTTATCAAAACTCTTGGTATGATTTAGAGGGCAAAAAACTTTACGATTTCAATCGTATTGATTTGGAAACGTTTGATTTTTAAATGTAGTTTGCATATAAAGCAAATATCACACTTTACAATTTAAAAATATGGCAACCAAACAAGCAACAGTCGATTATATTTTAGATCAGCTTGCATCTTTGAATGGTGTGAGTGCGCGCAAAATGTTTGGAGAATATGCGCTCTACTGCGATGGGAAAGTGGTGGGCTTGGTTTGCGACGACGCCCTTTTTGTCAAAATCACTGAGGGCGGCAAGGAGTTTATGGGCGAGCATTATCAAGAAGGCTGCGCCTATCCCGGTGCCAAGGCTTCGATGGAAATTTCCGGCGACCTGTTTGAAGACCACCATTGGCTTTGTGAACTTATTCTGATCACCGCCAGCCAATTGCCACTTCCGAAGCAGAAAAAATAAAAACCGAATATATTTTGTGAAATAAAAAAGAGGCAGAACATATCCGATGTTCTGCCTTTAACCCTTTACCTCCTTTTTAAATTTCAGCTTCTATCTTTTTGTAGAAGTCTGCTGGAATACTGATGTTATCTCTTGCCGGACAATGACAATTGAAAACATTTTTATTCATTGCCCTTTTGTAGTTTGGACAACGCATCCAAACATCCTTCAAGGATTTTTCCTTGCGGATATCACTTGAAAAGATTGTGGATTCGTCACATCTCCCGGCACACAGATTGATCTGCCCCGAAAGATTTAGATAGAATCCAGCAGCTGTCTGATTGCAAACATGACAGCCTGGATACATGGATATCCCGTCTTCTTTCAGCTTGGCTGCTGAAATCAGATTCGTATCTATAGACCACTTGTAAATTCTTACATAGAGCTTTTCCAAGTCCGCTATGTAAAGGTTGCTTTGGTCTAAAGTACTTCCGGAATATTTTTCGTATCCTCTCTCGAGCTCGTCTGAGCCCTTGCCACTCATCACCGTTGGGCAGGACAACATATAAATGTTCCTGGCTCGTGCCCAAGTGAAAATATCGAAAACCTCCTCGACATTCTCTGGCTTAATCGGAGCCGCTATCATCGCCAGACGAGTAGCTTCACCTGGAATATATTTGTTAAAACCAGCCTTGACTAAGGCTATCAGGGCGCCATCCCTGAATTTAACATATTCCTTTATTGGCGAACTCCCAAAACCTACACCAACACCAACGAAAGCCTCTTGCATCTCTTTGTTAAAAGAGTTGAAGCCCAAAAAGATGCTCACTTTCAAGCGGTATAATTCGGTAATGAGCTCCTCGTTTGTGTTGATTCCATATTGCGAGTTGTATTTCCTCGCAAGAGCATCACTACCCAGGACATGACCCTTGGTGAAAATTCCGACGCCGATGTCCATACTGGTCATTTCCCTGAGAAAACCCAGAAAATCAGGATTTTCAAAGGGTTCACCCCTTCCAAGAATCTTGATTTCCTTTAAACCAAGTTCTTTGGCTTCTTTAATGTAGCCAATAATCTCCTCGGGACTAAGTGCCTGATGATCTGAATCGATTTTGTCGAATCGATCATCTCTTCTGAAACAATGGGGGCACCTTAAACTGCAGTTATTTCCAAAATCAACATCCATGGTCAACAGTTTTGCGGTTCCATCTGGAAGGAGAGAATGTAATTCCTCCCGTGAAATATTTCCCCAATACTTCACATCGTTCAGGTATCCAGAAGGGAAACCGTTCTGGAAGATAGCAGAAATATTCTGGGTGAGATATGGTTTTGAACTTTTCATGGTCGTAATATTTTTGGTTGTAAAAGATCAATTTTTTGTTAACGACAATTTATCGTAACAGGCTATGATAGCAAATTTTTGGCATAATGTCAAGCATTAAAGTCGAAATAGTTGCTTTTTAAAGCCCAGAAAAGAGATAATGTGGGATTGATTTGACACAAAGCGGATTTTTTGCTAAGATTAGAATATGTTCCAGTAGTGAGAATTCGAAAATGATTTTTTTTGATATTACCGGAGATAAAAATTTTTGAGACATAAAAATAATGATAGAGAATTTTTTTGGGCTAAGCCCATTCGAATTTCTACTACCGGATGAAAAATAATAAAATCATCGAAAAACAATTGCAGGCCACGGGACTTTCGAACAATGAAGTTTCGGCCTATTTGGCATTGTTGGATTTGGGCAAAGGGACGGTTTCGCAAATTTCTCGCAAGGCGGGGCTAAATCGAACAACTGGCTATGACATTTTGGATCGACTGGTGGCCAAAAGATTGGTGAGCATTTCTGGCAAGGAGCCCAAGCAGGAATATCTTGCCGAGTCGCCAGATCGAATTGAAAATTTTCTTTTGGCTGAATTGGAAGAAAAGCAAAACCAATTGGAAAATGCACGCAAGACAATTCCTCAGCTCAAGTCCATACATAACGTGGCAGGACGCCCGCAAATTAGATTCTACGAAGGCACAGAAGGTCTCAAACAAGTTTATGAAGATACATTGACCTCTCATGAGCCCATCAGAGGTTACGCCAGTGTGGATGATATGCACAAAGGGCTTCCTGGATATTTTCCAGTGTATTATGAGCGACGTACGCAGAAAAATATTCCTATTCGGGCTATTCTTACTGATACTCCCGAAGGCAGGGAGCGAGCCAAACACGATGATGAGGAAATTCGCCAATCTGCTTTCGTGCCAGCACAACAATATGGTTTTCATCCCGAGATAAATATTTATGACAACAAAATCATGATCGCTTCTTGGCGCGAGAAGTTGGGCATTATTATTGAATCCGGTGAAATTGCCGACGCGATGAAAAAGATTTTTGAATTAGCGTGGATTGCAGCCAAACAAATTGAAAGAAAGGATTAGACAGTTAATAATAGAGGCAGTATAAAAACTTAATCATAAACCCTATGAATGGATATTCCTGGTATTCGCAACTGACAAAACCTTCGTGGTCGCCACCGGCTTGGCTCTTTGGCCCGGTGCGGACCTTCTTGTATATTCTAATAATTATTTCCTTCGGCAAAGTTTTTTTGATGGCCTGGAAAAAGGAGATCGGACTTATGATTGCTTTGCCTTTTGTTCTCAATCTAATTTTCAATTTCGCCTTCACCACTATTCAATTTGGAATGAGAAACAATTACTTAGCAGCCGTTGATATTCTTTTGATTTTGGGAACTTTGATTTGGGCGATGCTTGCTATTTATCCCTATGCTCCATGTATAGCTTATTTTCAAATTCCATACTTAATCTGGGTTTTGTTTGCAACTTCTTTGCAACTAACAGTTACTTATTTAAACAGATAGTTTAGCAATTTTCTTGCCTTTTCAGTCAAAGTTCTTTAGTCTTAGAATATATGAATAATAACGTTGAGGAAATTAAAGCGCGGCTCAATATTGTCGACGTGATCGGCGAATATGTGAGGCTGACTAAGGGCGGGGCAAACTGGAAAGGTCTGTGTCCTTTTCATAGTGAAAAAAGTCCCTCCTTTATGGTCAATGAAGAAAAGCAAATTTTTCATTGTTTTGGTTGCACTAAGGGCGGAGACGTTTTCACCTTTGTGCAGGAAATCGAGAGTATGGAATTTCGCGAAGTTTTAAAACTATTGGCGGAAAAGGCCGGTGTTCAGCTAGAGGAATATAAAGGCGGGACTGCTCAAGTAGACAATAAGAAAAGAATTTTAGAAGCACTTGAGTTGGCGACGAAATTTTTTGAAACGCAGCTTTGGAAGGGGATTGGTAAGGAGAAGGCTTTGACGTATTTAGGTGAACGAGGAATCAATGATGAAAGCATTAGGAATTTTCGACTTGGCTATGCACCGGCGGGCTGGGATAATGTTTTGAAATTTTTACTGTCGCGTGGTTTTTTGTTGGATGAAATTTCCAAAACAGGCCTCTTAGTTGAAAAATCTTCTGACTCCATTCAAAACATAAGCAAATACTACGATCGATTCAGAGATAGGATCATGTTTCCAGTTCAGGATGCAATGGGCGTGGTGGTTGGATATTCAGCGCGGGTTGCTCCTGGTCAAGACGAATCACAAGCAAAATATATCAACACCCCGGAAACTCTTGTTTATCACAAAAGTAAGGCGCTGTATGGGATTTCACATGCCAAACAAGGAATTAAGCAGCGGAACTTCACGTTACTGGTAGAAGGACAAATGGATGTAATCGCTTCTCACCAGGCTGGTTTTACAAACACGGTGGCAGTTTCTGGCACAGCTTTGACTTCGGAACACGTGACTATTCTTAAGCGTTATAGCGATAATGTTTCAATGCTTTTTGACATGGATAGCGCTGGTCAGCAAGCTGCTGCAAAAAGTGCAGATTTGTGTTTTGGGCAGGATGTGAAAGTGAAAATTGTGACGCTTTCGCAAGGCAAAGATGCTGCTGAAGTTGCCGCTAAGGATCCCCAGCTTTTGCTTTCTGCGGTAGCAAATTCCGTGGAAGCGGTAGAGTCTTTTTTTACTAGTGCCATGAAAGAATTTGATCAAAAAACAGCAGAAGGAAAAAGAAGCATTGCGAATTCTGTCCTTTCGCATGTGGCAAATATGACAAATCAAATTGAAAAAAATTATTGGATTAAGAAATTAGCGCATCAATTGGATGTGGAAGAAAAAATTATCAGTGACGTATTAAAATCATTGACCCCAAGCAGTTTCGTCAGCGCTTCCCAATCAAAAGATCTGGAGAAAGAAAGTACTCAGTTTCAAAGTAGGGCTGACGTGGTAAGGGACTTGCTGGCAGGACTTATCATTAGTGATAAGATTATTTGGAGGGAAACATTTGAGAAAGAAAGCGGCAAGTCTTGGGCAAGCGACGATAGGCTAATCAAATTTTTATTTGAAAAGGGGCCACAGGTTGGTTTCTCTTATGAAAGTCTTCTTGAGTCGATTGGTGACGATAAGACCAAAAAAAGATTATCGGACATATATTTTGCAGCAAAATACCGTTTTTCTCAAGATGGAGTCGTGGAATATGAGGGCGAGGAACTTCGCCAATTAGTAGCTGTTCATATTGATCAATATGAAAAAGAATTGCATAAAAACAAACTCCATAGTATCATGAAGGAAATCAAAAGTGCCGAGGAAAGAGGAGATAAAGAGGCGCTAAAAAAACTAATGAGTGAGTTTGCATTACTTTCTCAAGAAACGAAATAAGAACAAACGCTGGCAGGGTTGCCGGTTTTTGGTGTTTGTGTGTACTTTTTGCTTTAGTACTGGGTTTTATTGAAATTAGAATAAAATAATCAGGTATATTTTTTATAAATAAGTTCATCTTAATTTATATTTTATCTGACTAGAGATTCAGATAGAAGTTTATTTGTGACTATGAAAAAAATGAAAAAAAAGCCTCAAAGTATGAGGGTTTCCGGAAAAAAAATTCAATCAGAGAAAACTGCTTTCAAAAAAAAGATGCAACAAAATGTTTCAAAAAAACTGGCATCACCTTCTAACAAGAAGAAAAATAAAGCAGTAAAAAGCCTAGTTACTATCAAACCAAAGAAAAAATTAAATAGTTTGAAAATTAATAAAGCAGTTCAGAAAAAAAATTTAAAAATGAAAACGATTAAAAAAACACCAGCGAAAGTTATTGCAAAAAAGGTTGCCATTAAAAACAATTCTGCAGTAAAGAAAGAATCCAAAAAGATTGTTTCTAAGATTAAAAAGGAAAAATCAAAAAAGATAGAAATGGAGGAAACTGGAAAAGTAGACATACTGGCAGAGCTGATTTCACGAGGGAAAGTGAGAGGGTTTGTGACTGAAGATGAAATTATTCATCTCATGCCAGATGCTGAAGATGACATTGAGGAACTTGAAAACCTTTATGAGAAATTGGAAACCTCAGGAATCAAGGTAGTCATCTCTGATGATATGCTTAAGATTGATAGCGATAAGGAGTCAGAAGCATATGAAAAAAGCAAGAAAGATAAAAATGCTGATATTAACCTGAGTGAATCACTGGAGGATAGTTCTTCTGATTTGGTGCAGATATATCTTCGCGAAATTGGAAGGGTGCCGCTTTTAAAGTTTGAAGAAGAAGTTCGTCTTGCAAAAGCGAATGAAAAAGGGGACTTGGCGGCCAAGCAGAAATTAACTGAAGCAAACCTTCGTTTGGTGGTAAGTATTGCCAAAAAATACGTCGGACGTTCTCATAATCTATCACTGTTAGACTTGATTCAAGAAGGAAACATCGGTCTTTTTCGTGCGGTTGAAAAATTCGATTACCGTAAGGGTTATAAATTTTCAACTTATGCAACCTGGTGGATTCGCCAAGCGATTACAAGAGCGCTGGCTGACCAATCACGAACAATTCGCATTCCGGTGCACATGGTTGAAACTATCAACAAATATACGCAAATAACGCGTCGTCTTGTGCAAGAGCTTGGACGTGAGCCACTCCCAGAAGAAATCGCCGCTGAAATGAACATGGAAGTTGACAAAATCCGTCACATCCAAAAGATTTCGCAAGAAACGGTTTCATTGGAAACTTCAGTTGGAGACAGTGATGACGATAGTGTGCTAGGTGATTTCATTGAAGACACTGAAACAGTCATGCCTCATCAGGTGGCATCGCGAAAATTGCTAAAAAATCACGTTGGAGAAGTGCTGAGGGAATTGACACCGCGTGAGCAAAAGATTTTGAAAATTCGTTTTGGTTTGGAGGATGGTGTGACTCACACCTTGGAAGAAGTGGGTAAGGAATTTGGAGTAACAAGAGAACGCATCCGTCAAATCGAAGCCAAGGCTCTCGACAAAATTCGTCAACACAAAGCCATCGACAAACTTAAAGATTATTAAGCTTAAATAAAGATTGCCAAAAACAAGACAGGCATTAGAGCTCATTTCTTTTGCCTATCTTTTTTTATATTGCTATGGATTCAAAAATTAAAGACATTCTCAAGAAAATCGATGCCTTAAATGAAACGCTTGGCAAGGAATATGAAAAACTTGCAAAGAAGTATGGATTTTCTTTTAGTCAAAAAGGTATAATTTTTGCTGAGGAATTTCGCAAAAGAAACAAGGCGTTGCGTATTCCTGCTTGGAAATATGCCGTTCCAAAAAATATTCTGCACGTTGTTTCAATGCCGTTTATTTATATGATGATTATTCCAGCGGTAATATTAGATATTTTTATTACAGTTTACCAACAAGTAGCTTTTTCACTGTATGATATTCCAAAGGTCCATAGAGATGAACATATTATTTATGATCGAAGATTATTGGATTATCTGAATGTGATTCAAAAAATTAATTGTTTATATTGCAGTTATGTGAACGGACTATTTTCTTATTCATTGGAAATCTCAGCCAGAACAGAAAGGTATTGGTGTCCTATTAAAGCTGCCAACAAACTTAAATTTCCGCATAATTGGTATGATGACTTTGCCGATTATGGGAATCAAAAAGAATGGCAGGAAAAATTTAATGATTCAAAAGTTTTTAAAAAATAAAGGAATTCTTTTACAGCTGAATTTATGAGCAAACAAAAAAGCTACGAAATTAATTTCGTAGCTTTTTAACTTAATTTGCAAAAACCTTAATTTACATATAGTTTCCTTATCCTCTTATCTTGCTCTCCAGCCTCCATCAACGTGCAAAACCTCGCCAGTCACATAAGATGCTTCATCGCTAGCTAAATACAAAGCAGCGCTGGCAATGTCCTGCGGTTTTCCAACATAACCAAGTGGCGTGTTACTCCTGACCATGTCGCCAAACGGCGAAGCAAGCAAATCACTAGTCATGGCGGTTTCAATAAATCCTGGCGCGATGGCATTAATTCTGATGCCAGCCTTGGCAACATCAAGTGCTCCGGCGTGAGTCAATTGAACAACTCCGCCCTTGGCTGCGCAATAGGCGATAGCGCTTTCCATTCCAACAGTTCCTAAAATTGAAGCCATGTTAATGATTGAACCCTTGATGCCTTTTTCTTTCATGTATTTTGAAGCAGCTCGGCAACCATAAAAAACTCCACTTAGATTGATGCCGATAGTCTTGTCCCAAGCTTCATCACTGGCATCTGTAACGCCGCCAAGTCCCCCGATGCCGGCGTTATTAACCATAATATCTAATGATCCAAATTTTTCGATGGCAAAATTAACCAATGTATCAACTTGTTTTGAATCTGAAACATCGCAGGTGAAAAACACCGCGTTTTCTCCAAGTTCTTGAGCTGCTTTTTTTCCAGCTTCTTCGTTGACATCCGATAAAACCACCTTAGCACCTTCTTTAATGTAGGTGTTTGCAATTGCTAGTCCTATTCCTGAAGAGGCGCCAGTGACGATGGCCACTTTTTCTTTTAGTTTCATTTTTTTGTTTTTTTCTTTTCAAATTGCATTGATGTGCCGCTTGAGAAAGATTATTTTAAAGATTAACAACAAAAAAAGACGGGCTTTCACCCGTCTTTTACGACCTGGTGATTGTAGCACGTTTTTTTTGGTTTGTCCAATTGATGGAATTTTTTAGAGATTCTTGCGTAATTTTCCAAAAAAGAAGGCACTCATTAGAAATGCCTTCTCATATAATCTTATTTAACAATATTTTATTTTGTTAAATAAGATATTTTATTCCATTGTGGAAAGTTGGAACTTTACCCATAACATTTCCCGAAGAACCATTTATCTTAAGACCTTCCTTTTTTATTTTTTGAGCCGTGGCTCTTGCCTGACTCCTTCCTTCATCGGTAAGCAGAGAATCATCTTTTTGCCCCGCAAAAACCTTTCTCAAATTTGCCTCACTTTCCCCATGTCGTATAAGGTAAATCATAATTAGATTGAAATTAAAACTTATTAAATTTCTGAAATTGGACGCCTCATCGATTATAAAGTATTCTGGGATGCAATCCTAGTCTGGAAAAGTTCTCGACCGGTTTCTTGCTAAAAGTCATTGCAGATAAATTCTATCAGCCGTTTATGTGCCTCAATTTCCTCTAGTGAGCCTTTTTGAAAATATTTTGCACATTCTTCTATTTCGATCAATCTCCTCATTTCTGCGCGAATGACAAGCTGTTTGATTTCAGGCAAATCTTTTACTAGGTTAAATATCGATTCATCTGCCCCTTCCCAAACTATTGCATCCACGAACATTATCGCTTTGGCAAAATCCTTCGGTCGATAATAAGGTGTAAAGTCGATTATTGCAGGCGGCAAAACATTATGAAACAGAATGTTCCCGGTAAAATCACCGTGTATTATTTGGTTGGGCAAGTCAATTGGCTTTAGCAATTTTTGCAGCCTGCCCAGGTGTTCTTGCAACAGCGGATGATGTGCGATGGTCTGCTCACCTCAGGTTGCACGGTCTGCAATTGTCCAGGGGTTATTTCTTTTTGAAATGAAATCCGGGCAGGGCAAGTCTTTCAAGGCATCGTGAAACTTTCCGCAAAGCTTGAATTTTTCCTCCCAATTGCTTTTTTCATGTTCTCCTTTGACAAGTTCATAGGCGATCCATCCGTTTTCGACCCAGTTTCCATCGGTTGATTTCAGGTAGTGGGGGACTCTAAAACTGATTTGTTTTATGCCGTTTAGTGTTTCTGCAATCCATTCATATTCGGCAATATTTTCAACCCGCTTCAAGACAATGTTTCCAGCTTTATAGTTATCTCCCTGACCACCAGGAAGCAGTGCCGGTTTTTCTTTTATGCCAAAGGAGTCTAAAATATTTTTAGGAACTTCAAAAGTTTTTAGTTTCATAATTTTTTGATTTGGCTTATATGGAGTAGTTGAACTTTTTTATCAGCAAATATCATATCCAAGGACCGTCCTTGGATAACTATTTCTAATCAGATCCTGTTTAGTAAAATTAGTTTCTTGAGTTTTTCATCCATACCTTCGCAAACCTGCAGGTACCTGGGGAGGGTGCCGTCATTTTCAATGTCGTGACTGTTGCCGGGCAGGATATAGACATTACCACTTGAAGGATCTCTTCCAAGAGTCACCTTTATTCCTTCAGTTTCGAATCTTTGCATGAGCGTGTCGATGGGAGTGGTGTAATCAGGATGCTCTTCTTCGACAGCTTTCATTTTCAAATAGCCACCTGAGTCAATGCCAGGAAAAGGAAAGACCTTGCCGTATAACTCTATCGCTAACGCTATAAGTTCCAAATCTTTCTTCCTTTGGATTTCTCTGGCGCTATTTTCTTCAGGCACTGGCGCTGAAAAGTTTTTCTCAAAATTCTCCATAATGATAATTAATTAAAATAAAAATTCTGCACTCCTTGGCATTATCGCAAATTTTGAAATTGATCAAGACAGACATATTTTTGTGAAAAATTATTAGAGGCCCTTTTCTGCTCAGTATTATATCACATTTAGAATCTGGAAACACTGTCAAAGAAGGGGTTAGGCTAATCCCCAATTGATTACCCTTGCCAAATTAGCTCCTTTTGCTATAATGGCTTCATTGCTTCAAAAAGCAATTTTTATTCTGCGATAGCTTCACAAAAGCTTCAAAAGAATAAGGCTTAACAATATATTCCGCGATAGCTCAATGGTAGAGCAGTTGACTGTGGTACACATTCTTTGTATGTAATATAATTAACATATGAAAGAAACCCGAAAATATGCTGACCGCCGAGAGTATATGATTAAAGCTGTTTCTAAGAGGCGTAAAAAACTTCGAGGAATGGCCATCACATACGGAGGTGGTAAATGTGCACTTTGTGGCTATGAGCGCTGCAGTGACGCACTGGAATTTCATCATTTGGATTCTTCCAAAAAAGACTTTGCGATTTCCCAAGGTGGGCTTACTCGCAGTTGGGAGAAAACAAGAAATGAAATTGATAAATGCGTGCTAGTATGCGCTAATTGTCATCGAGAATTGCACAACAATATTCGCAGCCTTCCAGTGAAAACTGGAAGTGAAGAATGAGGTGAATTGTCCCGAAAAAACGGGATCCCGACAACTTTGTTTTTTCAGAGAAGTCGGTGACTGGAAGCCTAAAATTTCTCAGCAGGAATTATGGTAATCAGCAGCCAAGTCCAATCCTTTGCAAAAAGGCTTGGGAAGGTTCAGAGACTATCTCGCAAGAGAGTACTTGTCCGCCACAGGCGGGCTGGGAAGCGCCTCATCCCGAACTATTTCTTTTGAAATAACGGGAATGATATAGTCCACCCTTTTTGGAAACAAGAAGATAATGTGTAATCAATTGGTTCTAGGTTCGAATCCTAGTCGCGGAGCCCATGAAAATTCAAAAAAGACTATCACCGAAGATAGTCTTTTTTGTTTTGCCTTTTTATCCGAACAGGAAAATAAAACAGCAATTTGCAAAGTTTTAGCGGATTGCCTTGACAATTCCAATCAGAATAATAGCACCTAAAACAGCCACAATGAAACTATAAAGGTTGAACCCTGTGACGCCGCCTTCGCCGAAAAAACTCATCACCCAGCCGCCAATAATTGCGCCCACGATTCCCAAAACAATGTCCAACACCAAACCTTCGCTGGTGCCCATAAACATTGAGGCTAGCCAGCCTACGATTGCCCCAAACAAAATCCACATTAAGATGCCCATATTTTTTTGTAAGTTAATTATTAATTAAACATTACAACAACTAATACAATAGGTTCTGGTTTATATTCTTGGAAATTTCAGCAAGAAAAAATGATTTAATTTGTTAAATGTTGTTTATGCGAGATACTATCCTTGACTAGTCCGCAAGTACTGGGGTATAATATTTTGGTTGTGGTAAATTTTTGGAAAGTGCGCAGAAATTTGGCGAAAAATATAATTTATTTTTTTTAATATTTTTTATGCATCAAGAAAAGTCAGCGGAAAACGCAAAACCATCGAAGAAGAAATTATTTTGGCTTACCCTCGGAGCGCTTGGGGTGGTGTTTGGAGATATTGGGACCTCGCCACTTTATGCCGTCAGTCAGATTTTTTTCGGGTTGGGTAAAATGCCAGTCACCAGTGAAAACATTTTTGGAGCGATTAGTTTGATTGTTTGGGCGTTGACGATTGTGGTGGCCTTCAAATATGTCACCCTAGTGTTGCGAGCCGATAATGGAGGCGAGGGTGGCGTGTTTGCGCTCTATGCTTTGCTGCATAAGAAAATGGCTTCCAAGAAATATTATTTATTTTTACTTTTCATTCTTACTTTGGCAGCAGGCCTGCTTTTTGGAGACGGAATCATTACGCCGGCCATTAGTGTACTTTCAGCGGTAGAAGGTTTAGCAGTTGCAACGCAAAGTTTGGCACCTTTCATTGTGCCTATCACACTTGTCCTGCTGACAATCTTGTTTTTGTTTCAATCAAAGGGAACGGCTAAGGTCGGTAATATCTTTGGACCGATTATTGTGCTTTGGTTTGTGGCAATTGCGGCTTTGGGATTAAATCAAATTTTGATGCAGCCGAGCATTTTGATGGCCCTGAGTCCACTCTCCGCAATTAAATTTGCCACTCACACCAACATCCATATTTTGCTGGTCGTAATGGGGTTTGTGATGCTTTCAATCACGGGCGGTGAAGCCTTGTTTGCGGATATGGGACATTTTGGGATTAAGCCCATCAGATTAGGTTGGTTTGCTTTGGTTTATCCAGCTTTGCTGCTCAATTATCTCGGACAAGGAGCACTGCTTCTTTCTGGCAAGGAAATTATCAACGGCGATATTTTTTACAACCTGGTCCCTGGGCAAATGCTGATTCCAATGATCGTGTTGGCAACCGCTGCCACTATCATTGCTTCTCAAGCCATGATTTCAGGGGCTTTTTCTCTGGCTTCGCAGGCGGCCGTGATGAATCTTTTGCCAGCTTTGAAAAAGAAATATACCAATGAAGACCATGAGGGACAAATTTACATTCCCATGATCAATTGGAGTCTTTTTATCGGCTGTATCTTATTGGTTTTGTTTTTCAAATCCAGCTCGAATTTAGCTTCAGCTTATGGCCTGGCGGTTTCCGGCGACATGTTGGTGACTTCAATTGCTATGATTTTAATTACTCGTTATTTGTGGAAATGGAAAAGTTGGCAATCCTTGGCTATTTTCGTGCCGCTGGCTTTGCTTGACTGTGTTTTTCTCTTTTCGAACTCGTTGAAATTTTTTCAAGGCGGTTTTATTCCACTGACTATTGGAGTTGTGATTTATTTCTTTATGAGCACTTGGAAGTGGGGAAGGGGAAGGATAAGAGCCTCAAATTTGGAAGTACCAAAAATGACCATAGCTGAGTTGGTTGAGCTTTCGCAAAAACCTTGCGCAATTGTGCCTAAGACGATAATTTTTTTGGGACGTGAGTTTAAGAAAGATGCAACTTATAGAGTTCCAATAATTTTTCAAACTTTTTGGGACCGTTTCAGTGCTCTGCCGCAAAACATCGTTTTTTTGAATGTTAGGATTGAAAGAAAGCCGCATATGGACCGTCAGCGTTTTAAAATCGTGACTTTTAAAAAAGGCAAGAACAGCCTCGGAAGCATTGTTGCGGTTAGAATTAGTTTTGGTTATTGGGAGCGTCCGAACGTGGAGGAAATTCTTGATGATCTTGCGCAGCATCATTTGATTGATATTAAAGACGATCATCGTCAGTGGCTTTTGTATATTATTCAGGAGCGAGTTTACGCAGCCAAGCAAGAAGTGTCATTCTTCAAGAGCTTGAGGATTAAAGTTTTCAAAGTGCTGCTAAAGAATGTCGATCACAAAGACAGTTATTTTGGTCTAGGCCAAGACATTGGACTTTCAGCCGAGTCAATTCCGGTTTATATTGATTAGCTTTTGCCTGTAAATTTGTGCTAAGATTTGGGCATGAGTGCGCCAAGAGAAGCTGAGTGTTTACAGTTGGGTCAAATCCAACCCGCTTAAAGGCTAACCACCAGAGCAGTACAGAACTCTGCATGTTAATTCAGTAATGAATTAGTGTGAAGCCAGAGCAATGGACTTGTTAGGTCGTAACGTAAGTGAAGGTATTGAGCCCCGAAATTTATACAATTCCAGTGAGCCGACCGTTTTCATGTATCGGGAAGGCAGCACTTAATATATCATTTTGGTGAGATATGTTAAATCGGGCGGGGTCTGAGTCCACGACATGACAAGGAAACGGAAACATTTGGAACTTGGGAGAGCCACTACGTTCCTGGGTCGAGGTAATTTCTAACAAGCGCTAAAAGCAGCAAGGAAGAAATGACGACGTTGTGGCAGTCTGACTTGCTCGTAGTAGCTATGAAACAGCTAACAACTGCGGAGCCAAGGAGCAAGCGATATTAGAACAAGATTAAGGAAACAAGAACCATGCACAGAAATGGAAACAAAAACAGCGACAAAATTAATCTTGATAGCCAATAAAGCCAAGGAAAACAAGAAACTGAAATTTACGAGTTTGATGCACCATTTCAATTTTGAGTATCTTTGGGAGTGTTACCAAAATTTGGATAAAGGTAAAGCAGCTGGAATTGACGGACGCACAAAAGAAAGTTACACCGAAAATGAAATCAAACAATTACTAAAAGAAACAGTTCAAGAATTAAAACAGCGTAAATACAAACCATCTCCAGTAAAGCGAATATATATTGAAAAACCAGAACAAAGCAAAACAAGACCATTGGGCTTGCCAACCGTCAGAGATAAAGTGGTTCAAATGGTGGCAAAGAAAATTCTGGAAGCAATTTGGGAACAAGATTTTCTAAACTGCTCCTATGGTTATCGTCCCCAAAGAAATGCACATCAGGCATTGAAGTCAATCAACCACATGATAATGCAAAAGAAAATCAATTATCTGATTGACGCTGACATCAAAAGTTTCTTTGACACACTAGACCATAAATGGTTGATGGAATTTCTAAGTCACAGAATTTCCGACCCACTTTTTAAAAGCCTCATTTACAAATTTCTGAAAAGTGGAATCTTGGAAAATGGAAAATTCCAAGAAACAATTCTTGGCACACCGCAAGGCGGAATTATCTCACCAGTTTTAGCCAACATCTATCAGTATATTCCAATACAGGAATGATACCTCAAATGTAAGCTACAATATTGGGCATTTTTGAAAAATTTAGTTAACTTTAATTTTAGAAAATACCTTCATTTTCTCTTTTCTCATTTCTTCACCAGCTTCAATGTCACTTTT
>CAISKQ010000016.1 GCA_903885965.1 uncultured bacterium | reverse complement strand
GAGTTGCACAACTGCAGGCTCAACTCCAGAGAGCACGCATTGACGCGTCCGATTTTTCGGCCCGCGGGCAAGCAGAGTTGGACAGGTTAGTTTTACCCTACTGATGAAATGATGTTGCGACAGTAATTCAACTTAGTACGAGAGGAACCGTTGGATCAGATAATTGGTTAATACGGTTAGCTGAAAAGCTAGTGCCGTGAAGCTACCATCTGTAGGATTATGACTGAACGCCTCTAAGTCAGAATCCATGCTGGAAAGCAACGTCCAATCGATAATAAATGAAAAAGCATAGGTTGCAAAACCTTATTTCACACAGATAGTTATGGCGAAGCGCTCGGAAAAGAGTGATTAGCTATAGCTGAATCATAATTTCGAATTATTATTGACACAAATCCTCTGTAGACGACTTAATTTAGGACGGGGTATTGTACTTCTGAGAGTAGGATTATCCTACGATCGATTGAGATTCTTCCCTTGTCCTAAGATTTGTCTCATCACTTTAATGAAATCATTCTACTGGGGTGGAATCCGAGTTGTAAATTGTTTAAATATTAAAAAAAAAATATATCAAATTAAGAATTTGGCTTGAAAGTAAAGTATTCCATTTTTTTTTTTATTTTGCAAGGGGATACGATAAACAAAAAAAATATTTTGTACAGTGAGTTTGATTGCAATTTGGAGATAGATTTTCAGCCAAGTTGAATGTTGGGCATAAAAATTTCAGCCCACATAAGTTGAAAATATATTTTTATAGCCAATATTTTAAAATATAAAGAACATTTCAGTCTTTTTTGATGTTTTTTTTAAATTATTCAAAAATTAAAAAAAAAATTTCCTGATGTTTGTTCGAAATTGTTTTCCAAATAAAAAAAAAAATTTTCCTGAGGTTTGTTGGAAATTATTTTAATAATTTTTTGATGGAATTAAGCTGGAATTTGTATATTTTCAGTCAAGTTAATGCTGTGTCAGATGATTTTAGCAACATTTTTTTTTTGGGACTGAATTTGGCTTGAAATTGAAATTTTTAACCCATTTTTACATTTTCCAGAGCAATTCAGCCTTTTCGGATTTTAAAAGCAAAATATTTTTTTGACTGAATTTAGCTGGAATTTGTATTCTTTCAGCCAAGTTTATGCTGTGCCAGATGATTTTAGCAACATTTTTTTTTTTTGACTGAATTTGGCTTGAAATTGAATTTTTTCAGCCCATTTTTACATTTTCTAGAGTAATTAATTCAGCCTTTTCTGATTTTAAAAACAAAATATTTTTTTGACTGAATTTAGCTGGAATTTGTATTCTTTCAGCAAAGTTTATGCTGTACCAGATGATTTTAGAAAATTTTTTTTTTGGACTGAATTTGGCTTGAAATTGCATTTTTTCAGCCCATTTTTACATTTTCCAGAGCAATTCAGCTTTTTCGGATTTTTTTCAACTTTTTTAAAAATGGCCCCAGGGGGGGGGTGGGGCCACTTTTTTGAAAAAATCGATCCCCTGGGGCCATTTTTTCCAAAAAAATAGTCCCCACCCCCCCACCCTGGGGCCATTTTTTTCCAAAATTTTTTCAACCAAAAACAAAATATTTTTTTGACTGAATTTAGCTGGAATTTGTATTTTTTCAGTCAAGTTTTATGCTGTGCCAGATGATTTTCGAAAAATTTTTTTTTGGACTGAATTTGGCTTGAAATTGCATTTTTTCAGCCCTTCCTTCATCTTAGTTTTTTCTAAAAAATACATTCTTCGACTCAATCAAAATTTTTTTTTCAAAAAAAGACTTAGTTTTTTTTCCATTTTTTTCTTTAAAAATTACAGCAAAAATATTGACCTAAAAAAAATGTATATATATAGGGTAGTGACCACTTTCGAAAAAATGAAAAAATTAAAAAATTACTAAATTTGTTTAATTAGCTCCCAAAGAACCGAATCATGGCCAATTTGGCCTTAAGGTAAAGTTCGACTAAGAGCCTATGACAAATTGCATGGTTTTATAATTTTTTTCACCCTCTCCAAGTTAAGAATATAAAAATGCTTGGTACATAGGGCGTTAAAGGCCATGAACCTTATAAGCTTTTTTTTATGACGATGAACCCTTATTAAACGAAAATGAGGGCTGTGGGATAAAAACCACTGAAATCTCAAATTCGAGAGAGTTTTTGTATTAATATCTGTTGATATTGTTACAAATAAAATTATTGTAGGGACTGATGAAATTCAGCTGAAAAGCTTTCTTTCTTCAAGCCTACTTTGAAGCTGAAAATGCAAAAAATAAGTTTGAGCTTTTCTCAAGCTTATTTTTACCATTGCCAGCTAGTTGGTTGCAAGTGATAAAGAAAACAAATGTTGTTTTGAGTTCTTTTTAAAGAGCTCATCGCTTCATTTTTTCTTTAATAGAAATGAATTTGTAAATATTTTTAAGAGCATTTTTCCAAGCTTTTGCTGAGAGATTTGCTACTTAAGGATAGAAATCTGGTTGATCCTGCCAGTAGTCATATGCTTGTCTTAAAGATTAAGCCATGCATGTCTAAGTATAAATAGTATACAGTGAAACTGCGAATGGCTCATTAAAACAGTTATAGTTTATTTGATAATCTCTTCTACATGGATAACCGTAGTAATTCTAGAGCTAATACATGCTGTTAAACCTGACTCTTTGGAAAGGTTGTATTTATTAGATATCAAACCAATACTCTTCGGAGTATTGTGATGATTCATAATAACTGATCGAAGCGAGGCAAGCCTCGCTAAATCATTCAAGTTTCTGCCCTATCAGCTTTCGATGGTAGTGTATTGGACTACCATGGCAGTCACGGGTAACGGAGAATTAGGGTTCGATTCCGGAGAGGGAGCCTGAGAAACGGCTACCACATCTACGGAAGGCAGCAGGCGCGTAAATTACCCAATCCTGATTCAGGGAGGTAGTGACAAGAAATAACAACTCGGGGCCTCACGGCTTACGAGATTGCAATGAGAACAATTTAAACCACTTAGCGAGGAACAATTGGAGGGCAAGTCTGGTGCCAGCAGCCGCGGTAATTCCAGCTCCAATAGCGTATATTAAAGTTGTTGCAGTTAAAAAGCTCGTAGTTGAATTTCTGAGCATGATTATAGCGGCTCCGGTCGTTGTAGTTGTGTTCATCCACATGAGAACCTTTCTCGGTCTTAACTGGTCGGTTGGGGGATCATGTACTTTACTTTGAAAAAATCAGAGTGTTTCAGGCAGGCTATTGCATGAATACACAAGCATGGAATAATGGAATAGGACTATAGTCCATTTTATTGGTTATTGGACAATAGTAATGATTAATAGGGACAGTTGGGGGCATTAGTATTTAATTGTCAGAGGTGAAATTCTTGGATTTATTAAAGACTAACTTATGCGAAAGCATTTGCCAAGGATGTTTTCATTAATCAAGAACGAAAGTTAGGGGATCAAAGACGATCAGATACCGTCCTAGTCTTAACTATAAACTATACCGACTAGGGATTGGTTGGGTTTGTTTAGCCCAATCAGCACCTTATGAGAAATCAAAGTCTTTGGGTTCCGGGGGGAGTATGGTCGCAAGGCTGAAACTTAAAGGAATTGACGGAAGGGCACCACCAGGAGTGGAGCCTGCGGCTTAATTTGACTCAACACGGGGAAACTCACCAGCGCAAAACATGGGTGG
>CAISKQ010000015.1 GCA_903885965.1 uncultured bacterium | reverse complement strand
AAAAGTGACATTGAAGCTGGTGAAGAAATGAGAAAAGAGAAAATGAAGGTATTTTCTAAAATTAAAGTTAACTAAATTTTTCAAAAATGCCCAATATTGTAGCTTACATTTGAGGTATCATTCCTGTATTGGAATATACTTGCGGACGCGTCAAATCATCTAAAATGACACCAAGAGCCTCCCTGATACATCATCTAAAATGACACCCAAATTCCCTTCAAATCACACTTTGAGTAATATGCTAAATCCCGCATATGCGGGATTTAGCATATTTATGAATAAAAAAAATACAAATAAAAAAATTTCGCAATTCAAACTAAAGTCTAAATTTTCTTTTAAGGATACTTTCATGCAAAAGTTTTTCCACGGTGAGAACTTCAATATATTTTTCCACATGGTATAACTCAGCCACAAACAAAAGCTCGTCTTCACATTCAAAGGGACAAACCCAAACACTCTTTTGCATTTGAAAAAATCCGAGTTCCTTTATTTTTGATCTCAAAGCTTCGCGAGCTTGATTGTATATTTTCGGCTTAGTAGGAATATCAAACATAAGCACCCGCCACTTTTTATCCCATTTCTTTGGTTTTTTTATTTTCAAAGTATCAATTGAAAATTCGACCATTCTCTTTTTACCTTTATTGGTAAGCTTCACATGCATCTTACCATCTTTTTCCTTGATTATTTCCACCAGTTTTTGTCGCTTTAAGTGAGCAAAGGCATTATCAAGTTGCTTGCGAGAATATTTTTTTGATTTTTCTTCAGGCATCCCAAATTCATCAATCACCTTTAAAATGCCTGGCACAATTGCCCCGCCACAAACAATTACACCAATGCCAACAAACATCAATAAGAACTTTGTGGCAGTAGCGGTTGGGGTGTCAGAATAGAAAAAATTCTCCAACCGTTCTTTTATTGGTATTTTATTTGAAACTTCTTTTTTATGAATTTTCTTTTTCTTTTTTTCAGCCATACATTTTTATTTTATTTTTTCTAGCTTGCTTATTCTTTTTATTTCCTTCGCTTTTTTATTTTTTCCTCACTCTTTTTTCCTTAATTATATTGTATTTTCCAAAATCAGACAATATGTTAATTCCCGCATATGCCAGAATTAACATATTACTAATATGCACGAAAGCTTACTATGCGGACATGCAATTCTATATTTTCTTTTTACCTATTTATCTAATATGCTATTTCCCGCATATGCGGGAAATAGCATATTCAAAAATAGAATATAAAAAAAGTGAACATGCAAATGTTCACTTTTTTAAACACAAACAAGAAATTTTTCAACCGATTGTCTTTTTGCCTTCCAAAACTTGGATTTTTTCTTCGAATTCCTCCTTGGAAATTTCGCCTTTGGCAAAACGCTCACGCAAGATGTCAGTGGCGTTGTCAACTTTTTTTCCACAGCAGGAATTTTCCAAAGCTGCTGAACCGCAACAGGCACCTTTCCCGCTGTGCTTGTGACGAATCAAAGAAACAATCAGCCAAATAACCAAAACCCAAAAAATCAGCGAAAACAATTCGCCAAAAAGCCCAAACCCATGACCCACTCTATATCCATACATCATATGTTTTTTGAATTAATTAAAAATTAACTACTATCAACTACTACGCCCATTCTAGCATAATCTTTTATTACATGTTACTACTCAATTTAGCAAACAAAATAAACCCAAAAGTAAAAACGACTATCATTATCACAGGAGCAACAAGGGAAAAATAATTTTTCTTGCCGGGCTTGAAAAAACGCAGGAGAAGCGAATTAGCCACCACCGAAATCGAACTCATCGCCATAGCCAGGCCTGCCAATTCCGGCTTTAAAATCAATCCAAACGCAAAGAAAACCCTAGCCGCAATCGGAATGCCAATCACATTATAAAACAAAGCAAAGAACATATTTTGCCGAATCTTACCCATGGTTTCTTTGGAAAGTTGCAGTGATGTCACCACGTCATTCAAATCACTTTTCATAATCACAATATCGCCTGCCTCCATAGCCACGTCAGTTCCTGTGCCCATGGCAATGCCAACATTAGCTTGCGTCAAAGCCGGAGCATCATTAATACCATCACCAACCATAGCAACCTTTTTCCCAAACGCTTGAAGTTTCTTCACTTCATTAGCTTTGTCCTCAGGTAAAACCTCAGCCAAAACATGCTGCTCATCAATGCCAACAAGTTTTGCAATCGCTTTGGCAGTTCGCAAATTATCACCAGTAATCATGAAAACTTCAATGCCCATCATTTTTAATTTTGCCACAGCTTCGCGCGAAGTTTCTTTAACAGTGTCCGCCACTGCAATGATGGCCAAAACATTTTTTTCATCGGTCAAAATCATCGCTGTCTTGCCTTCATTCTCCAACTTTTCCAGCTCAGCATTAACATGCTCAAAACTAATTTTCAAATCACTCGCCAACTTGCGATTGCCAAAATGATAAACAACCCCGCCAATACTACCTTTGACACCATGGCCAGGAATCGAATTGAAATCATCAACATTTTTTAAGTTGATATTTTTTTCTTGAGCATAGGTATAAATCGCTTCAGCCAGTGGATGCTCGGAAAGTTTTTCCAGACTCGCCGCAATTGCCAAAACATCATTTTCATTATTTTCTCCAAAAATCAAAACATCAGTGACTTTTGGTTTTCCATGCGTGAGCGTTCCGGTTTTATCAAAAACAACCGCTGAAATATTACTGGCAGATTCCAAAGCTTCGCCACCCTTCACCAAGATTCCATATTGCGCGCCCTTGCCAGTTCCAACCATGAGAGATGTCGGAGTCGCCAAACCTAGCGCGCAAGGACATGCGATGACAATCACTGACACAAAAGCCATCAAAGAAAAAGCTAGTGTTGCACCGAAAATAAAATACCACAATAGAAAAGTTACTATTGCAATTCCAATCACAGCCGGCACAAACCAAGCTGCAATTTTGTCAGCAAACTTTTGAATCGGTGCTTTTGATCCCTGAGCCTCTTCAATCAGGCGGATAATCTGAGCCAACGTCGTTTCTGAGCCAATTTTTGTGGCCTCAAATTCAAAACTTCCAGTCTTGTTGATTGTTCCTCCAACCACGAAGCTACCGACACTTTTTTCTACCGGTAAACTTTCCCCAGTAAGCATGGACTCATCCACTGAAGATGCGCCTTTGGTCATTTTTCCATCCACTGGAACTTTTTCTCCCGGACGCACAAGAATAATGTCACCATGCACAACTTCTTCAATCGGAATATCAATCTCGATAATTTTATCTTGAGCCTGCCGAAGGACACGTGCAGTCTTAGCCTGCATTCCCATCAACTTTTTGATAGCATCAGAAGTTTTTCCCTTAGTGCGAATTTCCAACCACTTTCCCAAAATAACGAAGGTTATCAAATAGGCAGCGGTTTCGAAATAGAGATCTGGAATTTTCGCTCCGCCCGCTCCAATCACAGACTTGTTGGCAATTGCATAAGTTGCAAAATTATACGAACTATAGAAAAAAGCCGTCGAAGTCCCAATTGCAATCAAGCTATCCATGTTGAAAGTTTTCATTTTCAGTGCCGCCCACATGCCTTTATAAAAATCTTTGCCAACCACAAACTGCACCGGAATCGTCAGCAGCAGCGAGAAAATTCCCACGTATGGTGCCAGGCCTTTTTCACCAGGCAGCCACTTGAAAAAATCCAGCAGCATGAAATACAGCATTGGAGAGCTCAAAATTGCACTGAAAATAAACCTACTGAAATAATCAGAAACTTCTTTGGCTATTTTCTTGCCTTCAAACTCACTATCTTTAGCATCAACTTCTTGTGCACCATAACCACCCCGCCCAATGGCTGCGATGATTTTTTGCACATCAGTTGTCTGCTCATCAAAATCAACCAACACTTTTTCGGCTGCAAAATTCACACTAGCTTTTTGAACACCAGGTGTTTTTCCAAGCGTTCTCTCGACCAACATTGCGCACGAAGTGCAATGCATGCCAGAAAGAGATAAGTTTATTCTTTTCATATTATATTATACCTACGAATTTAATATTACATTTATTAATAAATTGATTCAGGGGTTAACTTTTCTTTTAATAGAAAAGTTACAAAAGAAATCCCGCACGTGCTTGTTGCTGTGGCAAGGACTTCACTCTTCACTAAAATTTACACTCCGTTCGGCCTGCTGACCTCACTGCGTTTCAAAATTTCTTAACGCTCATCATTTGTCTTTTGCCTACGCACTGCGCAATGTGCGGAGAGCAATGTAAAATACGGAATATAAAATACAGATGTTATAATTTCTATATTTATTTGTAGATTTATGGGTTTTCGTACATTCATACAAATTTGTAATTCATAGAGAAAAACCTAATTCCCGCATCCTTGCATCGTGCAGACTCCCTTGGGAATACTAGCGCTCGGAGTTTTTTCGTCAACTGCTGTGGCGCCATTGCCTTGGTCATCCACCACATTGAAAACACCAGTATACATCCCCATGCCGCAAGAAAATGGAATTTTACCAACCTCTTTTGGAGTAAATTCAATCACATTTTGTCCTGCTGTTAAAGTTTTTCGAATATTCAAACTTGAAACCAAAATACTGCTAGCACAAGAATTTGGAGCCTGAGCATCAATCACCCAGCGCACTGGCACACCTTTTTTGATAGTAAACTTGTTCGGTGAATATCCACTTGAAGTTTCAACCATATTTATTATTTGCACCCCATTTTCCATCTTCACATTTGGATCAACACTTTGGCTATGAACTGTTGACTGTGAACTATTAACTGTTGGATTCTGCCAACCTGCCAAATTAAAGCCATTGGTGATATTAAAAAATGCCAAGATGATCACCAGGATTCCTGCAAACTTGAAAAAACGTTTGGCAAAAATTCCCTTCACTACCGAAATGATAGCGCCCACCCCAAGCAACCCTGGCGCCGTTCCAAGAGCAAAAATGCCCATAATCAAACCCCCCTGAACAGGACTACCAGAGCTCACTGCAAAAAGTTGCATCGCCTGGGTGAAACCGCAAGGCAGAAAAAATGTCAGCGCGCCTGTGAGCATTGAACCGCGATGACTATATTCTTTAACTTCTTTTTTGATTCCAAAGAATTTAGCCACACTTGTTGGCAAAGAAATGGCAGCATTTTCCAAACGCGGAAAAATTCCCAACAATTTAACTCCCAGCGCCAACATCACCAGCCCAACTGCAATAGTCAAAATTCCCAAAACCAAACCTGACATTTGCAAGGCTGAGCCAAGTGAGCCAAGAATTGCTCCGAAAAATGCATAGCCACCAATCCTGCCGAGATTAAAAAACAAATGCGGCCTGAATTTTTGCATTGCGCTCGCCTCAGGATGTTTCTCATTATGCCTGGCCGCAATTCCCAAAATCAGCCCACCAACCAATGCCATACAAGTTGAAAGCCCAGCTGTGATTCCCACCAAAAAAACCACGCCCAAACTAGATGGATTTGAAACGCCACCAAGATTGACATTTGTCAGCCCGAGATTTTTCGCAACAATAAACAAACCAACCAAAAAAATTCCAGCCACTGCCAAATCCTGATAATCCTGCGGATTTTTGCTCAGCCAAGTTTTTGGTTTGTCACTGCCAAGGCTATACCCAGCACCGCGAATTGCTTTTTCAATTTCACTATCCTCAGGTTTTTGCTGATCGAAATGAATTTCAGCAGT
Organism: uncultured bacterium; assembly: GCA_903885965.1. Lineage (GTDB taxonomy): Bacteria > Patescibacteriota > Minisyncoccia > Moranbacterales > GWC2-37-73 > CAIPMZ01. Next base: position 50,932 of record CAISKQ010000015.1, on the reverse strand, counting down.
GCCCTTTTTGAAATTAACCACACTGCGCCGAACGCTTGTAACTTCTGACAAACTGTCCTCAACCAAAAGTTCGCAGCTTCTGCAATGCATGCCAGCAATCGGAACGATTATTTTATTGTTCATATTTATAAGTTTTTATATTTTTTAATAAACCTACGAATACACGAGAGCAGATTTTAGATTCTTGATTTTAGATTCTAGAATTTTGCATCTCTGCATTTTTGCATTTCAATTTGCGCCATTACGAAGCGCGTTTCAAAATTGAAGCGAATGAGCGTAAAAAATTTCAAGCGAGCTTTTTCAGTAGAAAAAGTGCAGCGGGAATTTTTAGCGAAGCAGCGTAGCAATTTTGACAGCGCGAGGTAGGCGCGATTTTCTTTTGTAACTTTTCTTTCCTAAAAAGAAAAGTTAACCCTTTCACCACAAACAACCTTATTAAAAAATAAGGTTAAAGTTTTTTCATTCCAAGCGAATACTGGAAGAAAGTATATCCGGCTCCGGAGGAGACGGCGAAGATGCGTATGTTTTTTGATCTGTTGATTGCAAAGCACAAATTTCCCGCTGAGAAACTGAAATTTGATAAAATTTCAAACGCTCAATCAAAACTGAAGGTGTAACAATTTCGGAATTATCATGCTTGCCCACGCAGCAAGGCATCACACTATCATGAGTAGGAATATTAGTTGAGAGCTCTACCTGATTATTTCCTCCGCAGTGAGCATCCATAATTTCTGGCATATCCTGATTTTTATGCGAAGAAGCTTGCGCCATAGTTCCGCTGCAAAAACCCCCAACAACCAACATGATTGTCGAAAGAATAACTCCAGCCAAGATTTTTTTAATTATCTTCTTCATATGCACTATTATACCTTTCCTATTTAAATACGCAAACTATTCATCCGACCTTCATAAAACATAAAACGTCCTTGACTATTCTTCAGTTAAGCGATAGAAGTAAATAGCAAAAAAAGCAGTTATTTTACAACAATTTAAGAAAAAACAATGCATCCCATCTCCCCTACTGGATTATTTTTTGTTTTTTTACTATTCTTTATCGTAATTGGCTATCTTGGTTTCAGTTTTTACAACTTTCCAAATAAATACAAAAACTATGAAGAAAACAAGAAGAAACTCCAAATATGTGGCTTAATAATAATGCTAGCCGACATTGTCATGTTAGGCTTTGCAATAATAAAATTGGCGAATGCACCGTGATTACGCATTCTAACATTGAAAACAAAAGGCATCTCTCGCGATGCCTTTTAAAATTTCCAAAAATATTATTTTAACGCATTTTTGCCCCGTAATTTCCGATGAAAAGTAATCGCGAAACGATGGGCTTCGTCCATGATACTTTTTACTAAATTCTTATCATCCAAAAAAGCTTGAATTTCTTGATCTGATTTTAAATTTCGAATTTCGAGTTTTAGATTTTTTCGAGTTGGTCCTTTCGCTACACCCGCAATTGTAACGTCCAATCCTAAATCATGATGTAACAGTTTTTGCGCCATATTTACGTGTCCCATCCCACCGTCAAGTAAAATCAAAGCGGGCATTGCCCAATCGTTCTTGAAGCGTCGTAGCAAAACTTCCCGCATCATCGCTACATCATTGCTGCCTTGGACAGTTTTTATTTTAAATTTTCGATATTGAGATTTGTCCGGATGATTACCGTTAAAAACCACCATCGAACCAACCGCATCCGTGCCAGAAATATTTGAAATGTCATAAGCTTCAATTCTGGCAGACGTCAAACCATCTTGCCCTGAATTCCATAGGTCAAATCTAGTTTCGAAATCTTTTGCAATGAGCGCAACGTCTCTAATGTGCTGCAATGCAAAAATCTTATTTCTAATTTCAGCAGCTCGCTCAAATTCATTTTGCTTGGCTAGAGCTTTCATCTCCTTTTCCAAACCAGAAAGCAGTCTCTTCTTTTTTCCATTTAAAATCATCTTAATTCCATCAATATTCTTTTTATACTGCTCCTTTGAAACAGCTCCAGCATATGGTCCAGGACAAGTTCCCAATTGAAAATCTAAACAACCTTTTTCAGTTTTTTGCTTGCCCGCGTGAAACGGAAAAATCCGCCTGATGATTTTCAACACAATTTCCATCTGATGCTTTGAGGTATAAGGACCATAATATTTATCGATTAAGATTCCCTTATATTTAAAATTAGTATCTTTTATTTCACTATTTGATATTTTAAATTCATTTATATTTTTAAATTTGAAATTCGAAATTTTCAGTAGATCTGTTTTCCTCAAGATCAAAACCCTTGGAAACTCTTCCTTGGTAATTATAAAATAAGCAAAACTTTTGTCGTCTTTTTCCAGCGTGTTATATTTCGGCTGATGCTTCTTAATAAGATTGCTTTCTAAAATCAAAGCCTCCAGCACGGAATCAGTTTGCTCAAATTCAATTTTTTCCACCAATGGCATCATCGACCCAATCCACTCACTCCGCCCAGCCACACCAATAACATTATCCCTAAAATACGAGGTAACTCGACTTCTTAGGTTCGTTGCCTTACCAATATATAAGATTTCGCCTTTGTTCCCACGAAAAAAATATACCCCCGGTTCTTGTGGTAACTGCGCCACTTTTTGCTTTAATATTGACAAATTCATAAATTAGGAGTATAATATAAAATCGCCTTAACAATTTTTTAATCCAAAAAACAGCTTTTTCAAGTTTATATTTTAGCTTAATCTTAGTCTTAAAAACGCCATCTGGCAAAAAATCGGAGAACACAATGGTTGAAAAATATCCTTCAAGGAAATCACCTCTTTTAATGGGGATAGGTCTTGGGGCTTTAATACTTTTATTATTTTTTGCTGCTTACAGTTTTCAAAAGAGTTACGCACCAGCAGAAAAGGCTGGGGTAACGGTAAACTTGATTTATGAGGAGCAAACCGTTGGTAATTGCACGACCATGACCATCAGGATCCCAGAAGAAAGATCATGGGAAGAAATGAACATGGAGGTGATGAAAGCTTTAGATGAGTTCGAAAACAAAAGACATCCAGAGCTCAAGGTTGATAGTGCTGTACCAATAGAAGGTCAATATGCTAGCAATCACTATCACACGCAAAGGATTCTTGTTGTACACCATCCAAAAAAATAGTTCTTGCATTCTCTCATTAACCGAGCCGGCTCGCATCTTCATGATGCGTCCGGCTTTTTTCTTTGCAAGGAATTTACGCTCCAGTCTCTCAGGGAGACGCACCCATTTGATTTAATCTTGACAAATTCATAAAATAGGATTTTAATTTAGTGTCGTACCTAAACAATTAAATACCACACAACCATCCAAAATAAAAGGAGCAAAAAAATGGACATGCTGATAACTTTAGCTGTAGCTTGCTTTGCAACGACAACAACAGCATTGATAGCCAATATCATCATCCGCACTATTCAGGTAAAATCATACAAAGAAAACGTTTCAGCTAGATATATCCCCTATCAATTCATTCAAGCATTATCCGTCTATATCATTCTTATCTTTTGGACATTTCTATCGTGGCCTTTGCTGACGAATGATTCATTTGAAATTAAATGCACAATAGGAATATATTATATTCTTTCCCTAGCTGGTACGATTTTTTTCAACATTCGACTTAAATTAAAAAATTGATTTCAACCTGCCATCTGGCAAAAAAATGGAGTACTCGATGCCTATTCTAACTCAGAATCAAAAACAACCATGGCTTAATGGGATTGTGCCCGTTGGAACAATTATCCTTTGCCTTCTAATGGTTGGATTGCTCTCAAAATACGTGGCGATTCCCTTTTTCAGCAGATTAGATGCCGAAAAAAAGTCTCATGCAAAAAAAGAGGAAGCAACGTATTTCACACCTTTTTTCCATTCCCCAATAACAGTTGGAAATAGTTCGTACTTAGAATTTATCGAAGATAGGTACGTAAATTTAAGAGGCCTAGGTCAAGAAGGAAAAGTTTACCAAATGATGTTGGCTGAAGAAAAATTTGAAAAAGCTAATCCTAGAATTCACGTACTCTCATGGAATGTATACTCAGAACTACGGGAAGGGAATAAGCTACCCGGATATCACGGCATAATTATTTATCATGAACCAAGGTCAAGGTAACACCCTTGTGAGTAAGCCGGCTAGCGTCAATCAATGATGCAGCCGGTTTTTTATTTTCTCAAAATATCCCTTAGATACTTCGCTGTATAACTTTCCTCATGATATTTTATAATTTCTTCTGGCGCGCCAGTGACAATGATACGACCGCCGCCATCTCCGCCTTCGGGGCCCATGTCGATAATCCAGTCTGCCGTTTTAATCACATCCATATTGTGTTCAATGACCACCACGGTGTTGCCACCGTCTACCAAACGATTAAGAACATGGAGCAATTTTTTAATATCATCAAAATGGAGACCGGTCGTCGGTTCATCGAGAATATATAGTGTGTCGCCAGTGCTGCGACGAGATAGTTCTGAGGCCAGCTTAATGCGCTGAGCTTCGCCACCAGAAAGTGTTGTGGCGCTTTGCCCAAGTTCGATGTAGCCCAAGCCAACTTCTTCCAATACAATCAAGGCGCTGGCAATTTTTGGAAAAGCTTCAAAAAATTGCGCGCCTTCAGAAACTGTCATAGCCAAAACCTGCGAAATATTTTTATCCTTATATTTAACTTGTAAGGTCTCACTGTTGTATCTTTTACCTTTGCAAACGTCGCAAGGTAAGTAGACATCAGGCATAAACTGCATTTCAATTTTCAAATAGCCTTCGCCACTGCAATTCTCACAGCGTCCGCCAGCAACATTAAATGAAAATCTTCCAGGCCCATAACCTCGCAGTTTTGCGTCTTTTGTTTGCGCAAAGAGTTCTCGAATGTGCGTAAAAAGTCCAGTATAAGTCGCTGGATTTGAGCGCGGCGTGCGTCCAATTGGCGATTGATCAATCATAATAACCTTGTCGATATTTTCAATCCCCACAAGCTCTTGATGTTTACCGGGCACATCCAAAGCACGATGCAGCTTGTTTGCCAAAGCTTTATAAAGCGTATCTTCAACTAAAGTCGACTTTCCACTTCCGGAAACGCCGGTCACGCAAGTAAAAACTTTAAGTGGAAATTCCGCCGTCACACTTTTAAGATTATGCTCATTGGCGCCACGCACTACGATTCTTTTTTTCTTGGCAGCAGATCGACGCATTTTTGGAATTTCAATTTCAAGCTCACCTCTTAAATATTGACCTGTCAAAGATTTTGGATTATTAATCACTTGCTCCGGTGTACCTTGCGCCACAACCTCTCCCCCATGCTTACCTGCCCTGGGTCCGATGTCCACCAACCAATCTGCGCTACGCATCATTTCTTCATCATGTTCAATCACGATTAAAGTGTTTCCAATTTGTTGCAAATGACGAAGCGTTTCAATTAGCTTTGAATTGTCGCGTGCATGAAGACCGATGGAAGGTTCATCAAGAATATACAGCACTCCCACCAGCTGAGAACCAACTTGCGAAGCCAAGCGAATGCGCTGCGATTCACCTCCAGAAAGAGAATAGGCTGCCCGAGCCAGAGTAAGATAATCTAATCCGACATTATTGAGAAAAACTAAACGCACAACAATTTCTTTCAAAATTCTCCCCGCAATCAGTTCGTCGCGATGTGAAAGTTTCAAATTTTCGAAAAAGTTCACACTCTCTTTAATGCTCACCATTGAAGATTCATAAATATTTTTCCCACCAACCGTCACCAAGAGAACTTCGCTTTTGTAACGAGAGCCCTTGCAGGTCGAACAAGGCTTTTGCGACATGTATTTCTCAATGTCGGTTCTGACCGCATCGGAAGTTGTTGTCTTATATCTTTCTTGGAGCCAATCAATGACCCCGTTCCAACGTATGTTGTAAGTTCCAGAGCCGGAGCGAAAATGATATTTAACCTTTATTAAATCTTCATCCTCTGTGCCATGCAAAAGAATTTCAATCTTACTTTTCGGCAAATCTCGCAAACGCTTGTTGTCCTCAATATGATAATACTGACAAACCGCTTTTAAAATTGTACCCTGATAGTTGTTAGGCTTGTAGCTCCAGGGCATAATCCCGCCTTCGGCAATTGTCTTGTTTTCATCAGGCATAATCCGCTTTGGGTCGATTTCTTTTTTGAGACCCAAGCCTTCACAAGACGGGCATGCTCCATAGGGAGAATTAAATGAAAATAGCCGCGGCTCCATTTCGGGAAATTCAACATCATGAATCGGACAAGAAAGTTTCTGGTTATAAATCTGCTCGATAAAATCAGCTTTTAGCTTATGGCTTTTAGCTTTTAGAGTTTTAGCACTTTTTGTTTCATGTTCCATTTTTTGTGCTGCATTTTCTGTGACTCTCACTTTCACCAATCCTTCCGAAAGACGCAGTGCCTTTTCAACAGCCTCGAAAAGACGACTCAAGTTTTCGCCGTTGATTTCAATTTTATCAACAATAATATCAATGCTGTGTTTTTTGTATTTTGCCAGTTTAACATCTTTAAAGTCATCCAACCGATAACGCTGCCCATCAACAATTGCCTCGGAGAATCCCCGCTTATACATATCATCCAACATTGCTAAATATTCTCCTTTTCTCTCTCGCACAACCGGAGAAAGAATTTCCACAGTTTTCGATTTATTTTTTTCCCCCAATTCTAAAATTCTATCCACAATTTCATCAATTGATAACTTTGAAATTTCTCGACCGCAAACTGGGCAATGCGGGATTCCAATCTTTGCATACAAAAGTCTCAGATAATCATGAATCTCTGTGACTGTTCCAACTGTTGAACGAGGATTGTGGGAAGTTGATTTCTGATCAATAGAAATGGCCGGCGAAAGTCCTTCGATATAGTCCACATCTGGCTTGTCCATCTGCCCCAAAAATTGGCGAGCATAACTAGATAAGCTTTCCAGATACCGCCGCTGACCCTCCGCAAAAATCGTATCAAAAGCCAAGGTCGATTTTCCACTGCCTGAAAGACCCGTAAAAACAATAAACTTGTTCCGGGGAAGCTCTAAATCGATATTTTTTAGGTTATGCTCTCGCGCTCCCTTGATGATTATTTTATCTGCCATATGTGATAATACGCCAATGAATATTTTAAATTTCCAACCCTACAGGTTAACACATAATACTCTAAAGAAAGAGAAAAATCAATAGAAAAAAAGGAGCCCGATGGCTCCTCTTTTTTGATATATTTTGCTATAACCAATGCTAGTTAGTTGCGCAAGAAGCTGGGGCTGACCCTGCAGATGCTGAAGCAGCAGCTTGATCATCAAATCCTGCAACTGGAGAAGTGGCTGACAACTTTGCCTGACACTCCTTTGGAGCAGTTTTAAATCCTGAGCAAATAGCCTTCAAGACACTGGCGCTATCGCGACCAGCAGAAACAGTTGTTCCATTAACCACAAATGTTGGAGAACCCTGAACTCCGAATTTAACATTTTCTTCCTTATTAATGTCAAAAGCTTTTTCGGTAGGATTAAACTGCTTGTTGGTATCAGCTACGCAAGTTGCAATTTGAGCAGCATTAATGCCAACAGATTTCATGCAAGCATCACTCTTCCCAGTACTATCCTTCCAGAAGCATTTCAGGTAGTTGTCCAATTTGGTTGGCTGAGTTTTTCCAATGCAATATTGATTTACGTTTTCAGTAACCTCTTTTTGTCCATGCAAAGTGTAACTCACAAACTTCAGATTAAATTTAATTTTGCTTCCAAGTGATTCGATTGCAGGAAGGACGCCTCTTTCCATTTGAAGTCCGTATGGGCAATAACTCATCACAAACAAATCAACAACTGGCACGTCAACTTTATTTTCAGCTTCTGTTTTTTCAGGAACAGCAGGAGTATTACTTGCTGAATCAGCAGCCTTTGCGTTTAAGTCAATAGCTTGTGGAAAAAATTTACCACCATCAGTTGTAACATAAGTGACCATTTCTTGCTTGTTAGCATCAATCGTAACTTTATAGAGACTTAGCTGCTTATCCTTAGCTACGTCTTTGATCGTAATTCCAGCTCCTCCTTGTGGAGAATTATCTTTAATGAATTGCTCTACTTTTCCCTTGATTCCATCAACACCGATATCATTCTTCTTGGCATTTTGTGAATACTTCACATAACCAAAACTCCCTGCAACGAGCAGTACTAAGATAACAACTGCAATAACCGTTACGCCATTACCACCACAAATTTTCCCCAGGTTGCAGCCTAATTTATTACCTTCTTTTTTTGAAGAAACATTTGTCTCTTCCACTTTTTCAATTTTTGCTCCTGAAACCTCAGAAACTATTTCTTTTTGTTCCTTTTCCATAAGTTATATTTACTTATAAATTATATTCTTAAAAGCTGTGCTTTTATAGCACTTTTCATATTTTACACGCCCTCGCAAATTTGCGCAAGCTCCGAAAATATAAACCCAGACTTAGGTTTATATTTTAGATTCATATATTTATTCCGTTTTCTACGCTTCATAATTTACAACTATCGCATTTGTATTTTCCGAAGCTGCGAAATCTCATCGCGAATAAGCGCCGCCCTCTCAAACTGAAGTCCTCGCGCAGCGTCTTTCATTTCCTTTTCTTTCAGCTTAATATACCCAGCAATATCTTCCAGCGATTCCAGCTTAGCAAAATCCGGTGTCGGCAGTGGATTAATCTCATGGTCAACAATTGATTTAATATTTTTCTTAATCGTCTGAGGCGTAATATGATGCTTCTTATTATAAGCCGCCTGAATTTCCCGACGACGATTGGTTTCATCAATTGCCCTCGTCATTGAGCCTGTCAATTTATCGGCATACATAATCACTCGGCCACTAATGTTTCGTGCAGCGCGTCCGATAGTTTGAATCAGTGATGTTTCGCTTCGCAAAAATCCCTCTTTGTCAGCATCCATAATCGCCACCAGTGAAACTTCTGGTAAATCCAAACCTTCCCGCAAAAGATTTACACCCACCAGCACATCAAAATCTCCCCGTCGCAATCCCTCCAAAATTCTCACGCGATCTAATGTGTCCACATCTGAATGCAAATATTCCGTAGCAATCCCCTGCTCTTTCAAAAACTCCGACAAGTCTTCAGCCATTTTTTTTGTGAGCGTTGTTATGAGCACGCGTTCTTTTTTGGCAACAATCTTTTCAATTTCAAAAAAGACATCTTTTACTTGCCCCTTAGCCGGCTTGATTTCTAGCTGCGGATCAAGCAAGCCAGTTGGACGAATAATTTGCTGCGTTATTTTAGTTGAGTGTTCCTTTTCATAAACCGAGGGCGTAGCAGAAGTGAAAATCATTTGATTAATCCTTTCTTCAAATTCCTCAAATTTAAGCGGTCGATTGTCCAGGGCACTTGGCAATCGAAAACCATTTTCAATCAACGAAGTTTTCCTGGCTTGATCTCCGGCATACATCGCCCTAACTTGGGGAATCGTCACATGTGATTCATCAACCACCATCAAAAAATCTTTTGGAAAATAATCAATCAGGGTATAGGGTGCTTCACCATCTCGACGCGCAGTCAAAAAGCGAGAATAATTTTCAATCCCATTGCAAAAACCAACCTCTCTCATCATTTCAAGATCTTGACGAGTTCGCCGCAAAATCCTTTCAGCTTCGATTAACTTATTATTCTCCTTTAGCTCCTTCACACGAGCCTCCATTTCATTTTGAATTTCATCCAGAGCTTCCTCCATCACCACTTGCGGAACTACAAAATGCTTGGCTGGAAAAATCAAGGTTTCTTCAAGCTCAGACAATTTTTCACCAGTCAAAAAATCAAACTCGACTATTTTTTTTACTTCACCTCCGCCAAGTTCAATCCTAACAATAACTTCTCGCCCCGGAGTCATCACCTCAATTGTGTCCCCGGTGACTCTGAACTTTCCACGTGCCAACACATCACTTCGCTGATATTGCATATCAACCATGCCTTGCATGATTTCCTCCCTTTTCATTTTCTTCCCAACTCCAACTTCAACAGTTCCCTCGCGATAATAATCTGGGCTGCCTAAACCGTAGATGCAGGAAACTGAAGCTACAATAATCACATCTCTTCGCGAAAGCAAAGCACTGGTCGCAGCGTGACGAAGCCTGTCAATTTCTTCGTTAATTTGTGTTTCCTTTTCAATAAAAGTATCCGTTGAAGCAATATACGCTTCCGGCTGATAATAATCGTAATACGACACGAAATATTCCACAGCATTCTTTGGGAAAAAACTGCGAAATTCCTGTACTAATTGTGCCGCTAAGGTTTTGTTCGGCGCAATCACCAAGGTAGGCCTTTGAACCTGCGCTATTACATTAGCAATTGTAAAAGTTTTTCCTGACCCAGTCACGCCCAAAAGCGTCTGGAATTTTTCCCGACTCTTGATGCCATCAACCAAATCCGCAATGGCCTTAGGCTGATCTCCGGCTGGATTATGACCTGAAATTATTTCAAATTGCATAAAAATTATTCCTTTAACTTTCGATTTATTATACTACAATTTTTTTTCATAAATGTCCATACAAAAACAAAAAAGGTGCTGCGTAATTTTCGCACGCACCATTTATTTGTTTTTGTTTTGTTTTTGCCTGCCTGCCGGTAGGCAGGTTTTTTTCTATTTAAAATTCCTTTTTTATAAATAATCTTTCAGTTTACTATAATACATATCCACATCACTAATCCATTTCTTCTCAGATACAGTCTTGATTGAGTCCTGACATCCATATCCGCATTTCCAAATAATCATATCTGTTGGGGAATTCATATTTTCTTCATTAACCATTTCATCAATACGACTTGCTACCATATCAACTGCTTGCTCAGGAGTATCAAAACAGGTATGTCCTCCGCTACCCATACTAGATGTTTTCAATCGAAAACCCCAATAATTATAACAATTTCTTCCGTCCAAAACTGGATGTCGCTTGCCCCATGCACTTTCTTTTTTAGCAATCGCTATCATGAAAGCGGCGACCCTTGGATCTTTAGAGAGGATGTAGGGTGTCATTTCAGCAATTGGATAACCTTCTACCAGCTGAGTTACTTTTCGGTCAAAAGGCGATTCAATTTTCGCTATATGACTATTAATTTGCACTCTTACTGGGATTGGTTCTTCTTTATAGGCAAGATTTGAAACAATTGCCCCAGTAGTTGCAAAAATTATAGCCACAATAAGCAGAAGAATCCTTCCCTTTGATGGGTCCACATTGCCAAGGGTAAAAATGCCATTTTTGGCTTTTTTACTTAGTTGCTGGGCTTTTTTAGTTGTTTTTTGGATTATTTTTTTCATATTTTTCTCAAAAAAAAGCAAAAACGGACTTTCACCCGTTTTTGCTTTTTCTATTTCAATATTGGCATTATACACCCAAAAAAGGAAAAAGTCAATGGCTGCAAACAGAAATACTTTAAAGTCATAACCAGCACGTTTTAGAAACATTTGCCCAAAGATTATCTTTTTGCAGGCCTGCGTATGAGCAGCAGCGAATGTAAGGCAAGTAAAAAGATAATCTTTGGGCAAATTAACGAACTAAAAGATGCAACTCTTGAAAGCTTTTTATCTAATTTCGATTTGTTCAGTCGGGGTTACAAAATATTTTTCCAAGTTTTCAATTGATTGGAGCGTTGCTGAATCTGCTTTAAAGGTTCCCTTGGAAATAACCCTGGCATAAAAACTAACTGTGAAATTGGCACACTGATTTTGGAAACTGAAATAAATCTGATTGCCATCAACTTTGTCAGGATTGCGAACCACTTCGCATTGCTTTTCTCTTTCAGCAAAATCAAAAACATCAAATTGACTGTTTACGATTGGCTTAAGCCCGCTAGGCAAAATGTCTTTGATTTGATATTCGCCTTTCGGAGTGCCTGGCAAAAATTGTGCGCTTAAAGTGATTTTAACCACATCGCCCTCTGCAAACTTTGCAGTCTGAGTCTCACCTAGTTTATAAGCGCGAGTCAATTTCAGACTAGCATCATTTTGAAGCTTATCCTTGGCATCATTTTCAAAGACACTAACTGCTTCAATATTACCTTTGACATCACTGAAGCTGAGAGAATCCATTTCCTCACGTGCAAGCATGACAATAGCAACTCCTTGCCCATCAAGAGAAATTTTTTCATTCCTCTTGTTGGTTTTGAGATTGAAACTTGCTTGTTGCTTTGGAATTTGAGCAAGTTGAGACTCGACGATAATAGCTTTTTCCAAAACTATCAAATCTCTTTTGGGATTGTGGCTATCGAGATAGTTCCAAATCTTTTCTAGCATAGCTTGATCACTAACATCGGCAGCCAACATCCCAAGCGTGGCGGTTAATTTTTCTGGTTCAATTGGAATGTTACCACTTTCAAGCCAAGCTTGCTGTCCATCCACTTTGGTTGCTCCTTTGATTTCATTTTCATAATATTGTCTAGCTCCTTCCAGGTCGCCGCTTTTTGCCAGAGCCAACCCAAGATAAATTTTATCATCAATGGCTAACTCATTTTTGTTTTCTTTCACGATATTAATCTTGTTAAGCACTGGCTGACCAATTGAAGCCAGACCATATAAGGATTTGGAAATGCGATGAATGTCGGCCTTTGAATCATACAAAGATTGATTAAAATAGCTCTTCAGGGCATCCTTGTTGATTGAGTTTACTGAAGCATCAGCGACCTTGGCTGAAACTTCCAAATTTGCGTCGCCATAGGTAAACAAGCTAAGTCCCAAATAATCTTTATTAAAACTTTCTGTGTCCAAATCCTCATTAAATTTGCTTCCATAGTATTCTTGCGCTAAGAGTTTTTTTGATACATAGGCCGCAACCATTTGATCCAAGCGAGCACCGCCATCTTCAACATTATTAACCAAGGTTGAAAAATATTTTCCCTTGCCCTTGTCGGCAAAAACAATTTTCGTGAAACCTGAATCATTGGCTTTAAGGTTTTTCAAGTCTTGCGAAACTTGATAGGAGCGACTTTCTGTTTTTTCAAAATAACTATCTTTAACTACAATTTTTCTGATCAGGGAATCATTTTTTTCTCCTTGCTTGGCACTGATTTTGATTTCATATTCACCTTTTGGCAAAGCTCCAAGTGAAAGATATTGCGTTGAATCTTTAGTGCTTCCAGTTTGCCTGATCACAAAATCTTTTGAAGCAATTGAAAATTCAACTGGTTGATTTGGATCATAGTCTTTACCGAAGAAACGTAGCTTCAATTGAGGACTGTCCCCTGTCAGATAAATTGGATTCAGTGTTACGTCTACAAAAAATGGCAAACCGGTTGAAATTATTTCATGCGTTTGACCAGCAGTCATCGCTTTGGTATCAAAAGCTTTGGCCGTAATTCTCCAACCAGTCAAATTATCTGGCAATGTAAACGAAGCCATCGCCTTCCCATTAGCATCAGTTTCCAGGTTTTGGAAATATGGCACATCCAAGAAAACACTGCGAGGTTCGCCACCGCCTCCAGCACCGCCACCTGGCCTGCGATCCATATATTGAGTGTAAGCAGAGATTGGAGAGACACTATAAATTGGGGCATAAAGATTTTCCAATAAATCCTTGTCCGAAGATTGATCATCATTTTGGAAAAGTGCCTCATCAACCACTGCCACATTTACTTGCGTTGAAACTGGCTTACCTGCCTTGTCCTTGATTGCTATTTGAGCTTGGACCTGCTCTCCAGGACGATATTGCTCTTTTTCCGGTTTGATTTCAATGGAAAGCTCCTTATCTTCTTCTTTTTGCTGGGCTATTGCCCAAGAACTTTCTTGAAAACCATAGGCTGTTAAGATCACACCCATATATTTTGTTGAGGGGGCAAATTGTTCCTCAAAAATCTCTTCAAAATCTTTTCCATCCTTGACCACAGCTTGGTCAATATCATTTTGATAACGATAAAAAAGAGTTTTATTGTCCAGTGATTTATCCTCTTGAGAAGCTTCTTTCAATTGAAGTTTGACTTTGTCTCCGACAGAAAAATAATCCTGATTAATTGAAAGTTCAACCTGGCCATAAAGACTTGGTCCGCTATACAGATAAACTTCTTGAGAAAATTTCCTGCCTTGCTGGTCGACTGCACTAAAAATAATTTTATAAGAAACCATCGGATCATTGTTTTCAATTTTTTTCGTGAACTTCCATTGCCCCTGCTGGTCGGTTTTGCCATCAAACTTTTCCACGTTTTCTTCTTTCTGCTTATAGTTATAATCTTTAATTTGGGTTTTGGTGATATAGTCATAGTGCTCCCCAAATTCAATTTTTTCCTGAGTTATTTTGACCAATTGACCTTCGATTTTATAATCAGCAACTGGATCACTAAGATAGGCAGTCAAATCACCCATCCAAGGAAAACTTGCGGAATTTTTTGCTTGCTCGGCCTGACCCTTAGCAAGATCGATTTTATTGACTTTGGCAGTCACTTCAAATTTTCCTTTTTCACCTTCCTCGACTTGAGCGTCCAGCGCCATTGCAGAGTTGAAAACATCGACAGTCAATTGTTGAGAAATATCACCTTCCTCGGCCATCACTGGCACGAAAGATATCTCGCTGTAATCTTTCACAACTGTGCTTTTTTCATTTTTCTTGGGCGTGATTTTAACTTCGCCGCTTCCATTTTCATCCAAAGTAAGAACGCCAGAAGTTTTATCGTTAAATTCATTTTCTGGTGAAATATTTCGATTGTTCAATATTTGACCCTCTGAATCATATTTCAATTTTAGCTTTGAAACTGGCGTTCCGTCATAGAAACTAGCCTTCACTTTTAGAATTACTTCTTGCCCTGTGAAAACCGCCTTAGGAAAGGTTTCAACTGAAAGCTGATAAGCTGGTTTCTCATAAGTAGCCACCTCAAGCGAAGTTGAGCTATAAGTTTCTTTTTTATCTTCACTAACAATCAACAGACAATAATTTCCCACGCCAACTTCGGGAAGCTTCAAGCTGCCGCTAACTGTGTCGAATTTTGAAATTGAAAGTTGCTGAGACACAAGTGGCAATTTCTTGGAGACTGCTCCACCCCAAACACATTCATTCAGCTCCACTGTGACTTTTTCATTTTGAATATTTTTATTGCGTCCTTTCAACACACCCCAAAAATTGATTGTGTCATTCGGTCGATATTTATTTTTGTCTGTGGAAAGTTTTTCCCAGAAACGTTTTCCCTGTTCAACTTGATCAGCATTTTCATTGGCAATTATCACCTTTGATTGAAAACCTGGTGCAGAGATTTTGAAAAATTGCGGACCATAATTAGCGCTATTTTTACTATTAGTCTTTAGCGCTTCTGGCAAAGAAAAATTCAAAAGTCCGCCGCCATCAAGCTTTCCAATTTTTTGCTCATTTTTATTTTGTTCTACAAAGAAAATCTCAGCCTCTTGCAAAGGTTTTTGAGCAGGAAAATCATAGGCCCACATCAAACCGGAGTTTCCAGCCAAAGAAGTGTATTGCGCAATCTTAGAAACCACAATCCAACCATAATCGCTGTCTTTTCCCCTGCTAAGCTCAAAGAAATAATAACCATCCTTAAGATTTTCTGGCACTTCGAAATACTGATTCGCAACCGGACTACCAGTTACCAATTTTCCTTTGGCCGAAAAGGTTTTCCTGTCTTCACCAGGCTTAAAAGAATTCACTTCCTTTTCTTTGGCATATTGCGACCAAGCAAAATCCCAATTTTTACTTGCCTGATATGATTGCATGAATTCATCTTCACCATTGAGGGCATATAATTTTACTTCAAGCTCGCTCTTAGCATTTTCAGCATTGTCGAAAACATCAATCATTGGATGAATATCTGAAGTTGCTTCAATAACTTTTTTGTTAGTCCAAAATGAAACTCCATTCTTGGCAGATTGATTATCCTTGGTGTCAGTTTCAAAAGCAAAAACATAATCTTCATTTAAAACTTCCCCATCATCTTTCGAAGTTAAACCCTTTTTAAGTGTCACGGTATAAATTTTCTTTTCAGTTAATCCTTTCGGATGGAAATAAAGTTTGTCCATTTTGATTTCAAAAGTCCCTTCCACTTTCGGTGAAATTTCAAAATATTTTTCAGCTCCTTCTGGTAAGCTGCGATTAAGTTGAACTTCAATCCCTGTGTTAAGGAGCACGTTTGTGGTATGACTAGCTGGAAAAGATTCTACTGCCCCAAAAGGTGCCTTGACTTGGAAAGCCCACTGATAATTGCGATCAGCAATTTGATCATTTTTGATGGCAATTTGATAAACCTTGCCCTTTTCCAATTCGCCCGTAGTTTTGATTTCATATTGATAAGGCAAATCCTGAGCATTTGTTTGCTCGGCTGCCAAAGCTGGCAGTGCTAGCATTGCCGTTTTTTTGACCTTGGTAACCGAAAAATCAGTCTCGGGTTTGAAGCTTAAAGTTTTTTTAATGGTCGCTTCCGGCAAATCTTTGGAACTTTTAAGCACGAAACTGGTGTCCGGCTCAATGCCGGCAGGGTCAACTTTCGTTGGCGAAAGAGCAAAGCTGACATTTTGCTTGGTCAAATAAACTCCCCCATTTTGACTGTATTGTCTTTGCACAAAAAAGGCCACCCCGACAACCAAAATCAACATTGGCAAAGCAAGCGCCCAGCGACTTTGTGAAAATTGACCAAGGAAAACTGAAAAATGTTCCAAGACAATGCTGAATCTTTTTTGAAAAGTTTTTTTCTCGCCAGAATTTTTTAGCTGTCTAACTTTTTCCATCAATTCACCCCGAAGCCTGAGTTTGAAATTTTCATCAAACTTGGTATCTGGTTTCGATTCAATTATTTTTTCAATGGCTTTTCTCAAGGCTTTATCATATTGAATCAAATCTTTATCCAACGCATAAAGATCGCCCAATATTTCTTCAATTATTTTTTCCATTTTAATTAGCTAAAAAATTATATTGCTTACCTATATTATACCACGAAACCGCACCCCTTATTCTTATGCATTTCCTGCAATAATTACAACGAACCAGGCAATAAAAGGTAACAAAAAAAATCAGCGTATTTAAACACTGATTCAATGACTTATATAGGCAACAACCCTTTATCTCCCAAAAAACAACAGCAAAAAGGCTAAAACTAACTCGCTTCGCAAGCTTCCAATGGCCCGCGAAAAAATCATTTTGCAATTATCCTCACTTTTGCCAGAAATCTCGGCAATTTCCTTGTAACTGAGCCCACTCCAAATTCGCAGCATCACGATGTCACGCTGCTCAGGCTTGAGTTGTTTGAGCAGTTTTTCAACTTCCGCAAATTTGTCTTTATTTTCAACATCTTTGAGCAGATCATCGCCACTATCCAAATCCCAAGCATCCTCAATGTTGGCATGGTTTTTTTGGGTGCGATAATGATCAATAACCGTGTTGGTGGCAATTCGATAAAGCCAAGAAGAAAAGGAACCTTTGGATGGCTGGTAAGTTCCAAGCTTCTCCAGACATTTAACAAAAGTCTTACTGCACAAATCTTCGGCAATTTCCCGATGATGGGTTTTAAAATAGATATAGTCGTAAATTTTACGAACATATTTGTCATAGAGCAAGCCAAAATCTTCAGTTCTTCCAGCTTGAAAACTCGCCACCAATTCGACGTCATCGATAATTTCAACCACCAGGTCTTCAGTCATATTTTCCATATCCTATATCACCTCTTAATGCTTGTTATAAACTTACAACGAGCCGGAAAAGAAAAGGTAACAAAAAATGTTTTTGGATTTTGTATTAAAAGTTGTCTTTTGTAATTTTATTTTACCATGAAAATTTTATTCTCAAAAATTCTTGCCAGGCTTGACAAAAACTAGTTTACTGCTAAACTAATTAAACTAAGCCTTAAGCCTCCTTAATATGAAGAAAGTCACCCATGACTCCCCTGTTGAGCCCATTATTTGCCTGGCTCATCGGTTTGAGGCCATCGCCAACAAATATGTTTTTCAGCCGATGGGTTTTTCAGCCATCAGTATGCAGATTTTGAAACTGCTGAAGCGCAATGGCCAAATGACTGCCAGCGATCTGATTAAAATGACCAACGCTACCAAGTCCAACATGAGTCAAAGATTAAGTTTTTTGGAAAAAGAAAAATATGTGTGCAGATTGGGCTGCGAAAGTTGCTGCGATAAAAGAAAAATAACCATCCAGCTCACCCCGACTGGCAAAGAGAAAATCAATGATTTGGAGAAAAGGTTCAAAAAAGCTCAGATTTCTTTTGAAAAAAAGTTCACTGAAAAAGAAATTTCCGCCCACAAGGCTTTTGTCAAAAAATTAAATAAGATTCTTGACAGCGGAGAACATGAGCTGGCAAAGATATTTAAATTTTAAGTTCCCATATAAAAATACGATGAATAAATCAATTAGTTTAAGTACCAATATGAACAAGAAAAAAATTATTCTATCTGTTATAACTCTGCTGATTATTTTTGTGGCAGTTGAAAGACTTAGCACCAAAAAAGCAGTCGTTCAAAAAGAAGAAGTCAAAAAAACGATTGCAGTTTCAACCCAATCGGCTGCTGATAGCAAAAAACTTTCTCAAAAAAACCAATATCCCGCCAATGTGGTTGGCGACCAGGAAATTCAAATCACCGCCAAGTCAGCTGGCACAATTGTCACTGCGCCAGGAAATATCGGCTCTGCAGTGGCTGTTGGAACTTTGCTAACCAAAATTGATGACAGTGGAACAATTGATGCAGGTGATCAAGGCTTGAAAAGCTTGCAAGTACAGCAGAGTCAAATTGCTTCAGAGCAAGCCAAGAAAGCCTACGACCTGGCCAAGCATGACTACGACAAACTAAAAGATTCCAGCTCTGCCACTAGCTCAGAAAAAAACACCGCCAAAAGCAGAAGGGATGTTGCAAAACTAACTTATGAAAATTCCTTGCTTGGCCTGACAGGCTCAGTGGATAACCACTTGATAACCAGTCCTATCTCCGGCACAATTGTGCAAAAAAATGTTTCCGTGGGAGATTCTGTTTCAGCTGGACAAGTGCTAGCCATTGTTAGCAAATCCGCTAATATTAAAATTCAATTTTATGTCACAGCCGAGCAGCAACCAAACTTTAAACGCGGACAAGAAATTTCAGCCACCAGTGACAATGGAAACTCTTTCCAATTGATTGTGCGCAACATTGCCGCGACCGCCGATTCAAGTTCCAAACGTTTCTTGATTGAAGCTTATCCCAAGAAACAAGGTTTGACCGGTCTGCTCAGCGGGACAATCTTGACCGTTTCAATCGAAAAAGAACTTTTGCCACAAACCGCAGGCAATTTGATTTTGCCTTTATCTGCAATCAGTGTGGGTCAAAATGGAAGCTATCTCTTTATTGTTGAAAATAATCTTGCCAAAAAGGTGCCAGTGACCATTGTTAATGTGACCGGTGAAATTGCTGAAGTTGCCACTGACCTTGCAACTGAAAGTCGCATTATCACAGCCGGCAATAAACTGGTTCATGATGGAGAAGCCGTGGCCGTGCAAAATTAATTTTGCTATCGCATCTTAGGTCATATGTAAATTATGGCTTTCGAAAACTAAGTCAGCAATTTTTACTTCGCTTGTTTACTTTTTGGGGCGCGCTCCTTTGGTCAGGAACTATGACCAATCGCTCAGAATTCTCTGTCGTTCATAATGGTCTAAAAAGCAAACAAGCTCGTAAAAATTTAGAGATATTGTTTAGCTAGAGACATGAATTGAGTGTGACCAAAATTTCGTATTTTTGTATTTTTGTAATTTTTTGTAATTATGTAGGTATATGGAAAATCAAGAACAACCAAAGAAAACTTTTCAATCCACCGACAGTGCCTATCTTGATAAATTGAAATTTAATCCTGAACTTCGTAAGACTTGGCTGAATTTTTTTGTGGCAAATTTTCGCGTGGTCATCTTGCTAATCGTGTTGATTTCTGGCTGGGGAATTTATGCTTTCTCGCAACTTCCTCGCGAATCAAATCCGGAAGTCAAAATTGCGATGGCCATTGTTAGCGCTTCCTATCCCGGCGTGTCCCCTTCTGACATGGAAGAGTTGGTAACCAAAAAAATTGAGACAGACATTTCTGGAGTCAGTGGCATCAACAAAATCACTTCTACTTCTGCTAATTCTTTTTCCAGCGTGGTGGTTGAATTCGATGCCAATCAAAATGTGGACGATGCCGTCAGGAAATTGCGAGACAAATTGACAACCATTCGAAAAGACATTCCAGCAGACGCTAATGATCCCCAGGTGCAAGAAATTTCCTTGGATGACACGCCAATTGTGACTTTTGCCCTGGTTGGGCCCTATGATGGTTTCACGCTGCGAACTTATGGCGAAAAAATTCAAGATGAATTGGAAAAAATTCCTGGCGTTCGAGAAGTGAAGATTTCCGGCGGCGATCAAAGTCAGTTTGAAGTAGCCTATGATCCTGGCAAACTTGCGCTTTTTGGCATCAGCACTGATCAAGCTAACGGAGCTATTGCTGCCACCAATCGCGCAATTCCAGCTGGCAATTTTGAAGGCAGTCAGTTTAACTATCCCGTCCGCTCTGATGGAAGATTTTATGACGCCAAAACCCTGGGCGAAATTCCAATTTCCCACACTCAGCAAGGCGCTATTGTTTATCTGAAAGATATTGCAACAGTTTCCGAAAAATCCATCGAAAAAACCATTTATTCTCGTTTTTCAATGGACGGCAAAGCTCCGCAAAATGCCGTCACCTTGCAAGTGGTCAAAAGAACTGGTGGCAGCATCATCAACACTGTGAAAAACTCGCAGGCAAAAATCAATGAACTGCTAAAAACTTTTCCAGAAGGCATCACTTTCTCCGACACGGTCAATCAAGCTGATCGCATCGAAAAAGATTTCAACCAACTCACTCATGACTTTTTGCTCACTTTGATTTTAGTGGTGGGAATTTTGTTTTTGATTGTGGGGCTTAAAGAAGCTTTCGTGGCAGGCTTGGCAATTCCATTAGTGTTCTTTACTACTTTCGGAGTGATGCAAGTCACCGGAACTTCCCTCAATTTCCTTTCGATTTTTGCCTTACTACTTTCCTTGGGACTTTTGGTGGATGACGCCATTGTGGTGGTTTCAGCTACCAAGCAATATATGAAGACTGGCAAATACACCCCCGAAGAAGCGGTGCTGTTGGTGCTTAATGATTTCAAAATTGTGCTTGTTTCCACCACCTTTGCCACGGTCTGGGCTTTTTTACCGCTGTTGCTGGCTTCTGGCATCATGGGACAATTCATCAAATCAATTCCGATCACGGTTTCAGTGACCTTGGTTTCCTCACTGCTGATTGCGCTGATGATTAATCACCCATTGGCAGCCGTGCTCGAAAGAATTCGTTTGACCAAAAAATTCTTCGCCCTGATTTTAATCTCTACTTTATTAGTAGGCTTAATTGGCGTGACCCAACATTCAATTTTTGGCTACGTTCTTGCGACAGTTTCTTTTGTGATAATTTGTTGGCTGCTTGTTTGGTATTTTGAAAAAGGCAAACAAACTCTGCAAGCCAATTTTGAGCTTTCCGAAAAAGAATGGGCTAGTGATGAACTGATCAAAGAAAAATTGCTCTTGCAAGGCAAGCATGAAGATGCAACTTTTGGCAGCAAACTTATTCACGGAATTGTGCATTTTGACAAGGTTTTACCTGTCTATGAAAAATATTTGCGTCTGGCAACTTCAAGCAAAAAACGTCGCCTGGTGACTTTATTTTCAACTTTAGCTTTGTTTGTTTTTGCCATTGCTCTGCCAATCACGGGCGTGGTCAAGTCTGAATTTTTTCCGCCTGCTGATGGCGATGCTCTTTATTTGAACATTGAAGGACCAGTGGGGCTTAATCTCAACCAGACTGATCAAATCACCCAAGAAGTTGAAAAGAGAGTTTTGAAAATTTCAAATATTGTGAATTTTTCAACCATTGTTGGCAACCCTGGCTCTGGTGGTTCTTCTCTTGGTGGTGGAGGTTCCAACAAATCAAACACTGCTTCCATCACTATCAAGCTCAGTCCTCAAGAAAGCCGCAACATCAAGGCCTATGACATTGCGCAAGAAATCCGCGATGCAGTTGCCAACATTCAAGACGCCACTATCACGGTTTCGGCGCCAAGAGGTGGACCGCCTTCTGGCAGTGCTTTTCAAGCGCAGATTGCGGGAGAAAATTTGCAAACGTTGGACAAGATTGCCAATGATTTGAAGCCGATTTTAAATTCCATTCCTGGCACCATCAACGCTGACATTTCTCTGAAAGATGCACCAGCTGAATACACCTTTTCCTTAGATCATGCCAAGCTGGAACTTTATGATTTAAACGCCACCACTGTCGGCTTGGCCCTGCGCAGTGCAATTTCCGGCACCACGGTGACCACCGTTATTCGAGAAAACAAAAATATTGACGTGCTAGCTCGTTTTGACAAAACAAAAATTCCAAATCTGGAAAGCATTGGAAATTTGCAAATTTTGAGCAACAAAAAGCAGCCTGTGTTCATCAAGGACGTGGCGGAAATCAAACTAAACCCTTCCGTGGATGCCATTAATCGCATTGACCAAAAAAGAACAGTGCTGCTAACAGCTGATGTGTCTGGCACAACTAATGCCACCCAAGTGGTCAAAGAATTTCAAGATAAACTTGCTATTCAATATGTATTGCCAGAAGGTTATGCAATTAGTTATGGCGGTGAAAACGAACAAAACACTGAATCAGTGATGTCCATTATTCGAGCCATGGCCATTGCGGTCGTGCTGATTATTTCAACGTTGGTGATTCAATTTAATTCCTTCCGCAAGGCCATTATTGTGCTTGTCACGTTGCCTTTGGCCCTGATCGGAGTGTTTGTTGGCATGGCGCTTTTGGGAGTCACCTTGAGCTTCCCAGGACTGATTGGCATCTTGGCACTCTTCGGCATCGTAGTGAAAAACGCCATCATCTTGATTGACAAAATCAACCTCAACATCAAAACCGGTATTCCCTTTGAAGAAGCCATCATCGATGCCGGCAAATCTCGCTTGGAAGCAATCTTCATAACTTCTATCGTCACCATCGCCGGCATCATCCCCATCACCCTTTCCAACGCCACCTGGACCGCCCTCGGCTCCGCCGTCATCTTCGGACTTTCCATTTCATCCTTCTTTACTCTCTTTATCATCCCAACCTTGTATATGACTTTTATTAAAGAGAAGGACCGTTTCTAAAAACTTTTGCTACGTAGCAAATTACGTAGCAAAAAAATTCCGAAACTTTTAAAGCACACTGCAAGGTGTGCTTTTTAAAAAAAATCTAACTCAACAATTTTTGGATATCATCCTGACTGAATTCTTTTTTATAATTAATCAGTTTTGGATGCTTGATTCGGCGAAGTTCTTCGTCATAAGTTGCCATAATATTTCTGGCTCTTTTTTGATAGACCAGCCAATTTCTTTGAGCAGAAAATTCTTTGAAAATTCTCTCAAACTCAATCTGCGTTAACATTCTTTGTAGTTTTTTGAATTCTTTTTCCACTTCCCCAGCCAAGCCAGTTTCAAAAGCACCCACGATCAAAACAATTTCCTCATACATAAAATTCCTCGTCAAATCTTTTTTCACCAGCTTTAAAAGCTTGCGATATTCTTTGGCTCTTTCCAAAAAAAGAAAATTATACAGCATATCTGTATAAGTTCCATAATTTTTCACTTCCACAAAATCCTTGACGCAGTCCGTAAAATCTCGGCGATATTCTTTTGTTTCCTCGCGTGTCTCGAAAAATTGGCTAGCTAGCTGATTAATGAATTTCGGATCCCTTGTGGCAATTTGCATAACTTTTTTGAAATCGCTTTCCACTTTGATAAAATATTTTCTGACTTTTTTGCCAATCTCGCTATTTTCAATCATCGCCAATTCCTTGGCCATATCCACAGAAATAATATAGTCTTTGGCAACAACTCGGCCAGTTTTAGAGTCCTTAACTTTTGCTTTATTTGAGCCAACTTTTCCATCCCCCAATTTGGGGATGGATGTAAAATAATCTAAATCTTCCACAAAATCATATTTAATAATTCTATCTTTTATCCAAGTAGAAAAGTCTCTGCCCACCCCCAACCATCTGTAAAGTTCCCTGGCGTTTACAAATCTTTTTTTCTCGCCGTTGAAATCCTTTTGAATCACTTTGATATTAATAAGTTCGTTCATCATATGTTTGTTTTTTATACTGATATTTTATCACTAGCATAAAGAACCGTCAAATTTGGCTCAGAGAGGCGATATTTCCAACCATAAAAAGTATTGCAAAAAGTCGCATAGGTAGAATTTGCAATCTCTTTTTCGAGAGGTTTTTGGCTAGATTACTGCGAAAAAATTAAAAGAGTTGAAAATTATTGCGATAACTAAAATTTTCAACTCTATCTTATATGGTCGAATTGTAGAGAAAATAAAAAAAGTCCTTATGTGGTTGAATGGACTTATATCGAAGAAACTTTAAAAAAAACATTGCAATTTTAGCCATATGCGTATGATTGCAATGTTTGATTGTCAGTTCAATGTCTCCGACTTGAACTGGATTGTTCTTGTTTTAAAATTTAGAACTGTTTCGATTTCCTCCAAAGGCGGACCGGCATGGCAAAGACCCTGAACCGACTGGGAATTTTCAGAAATTGCTCACCAACTATTTTTAAAAAATTTTACATTTAAATTTTGAATCTCTCAATAATTTCAAGGTTGTCATTAGCAACCTGGAGACTGCAAAATTTTTGATTAGGCTTATTCTTTTCAATTGATTCTATTATTTCTTTTACAAAAAACTTCAAAGATTTTGTCAAAATTGAACTTCCAAGTTTGATATCAGGCATAGAATCCTCCAGCTGGATTTCAGTTAGGGCTTGGTCATTTGCAAAACTAACTTTCAAACCTTGCGTATCACTGTATTTTATTATGCCACGGCTTCCTATGACTTCTATAATAAAATCTTTTCCGCCGAAACAATAAGCGTCATTAAAAAATTCAATACAAGTTCCGCTCGCCGTCATTAAGTTCCCAGAAAATTGAGATTCTGCATCAACTTTTTCCGTAAAATTAGGATTATTATAGCTTGAGGTAAAAATTGCACCTTTTTCAATTTCAGGCATATTGAGCAAATATCTCGCTAAATCTATCTGATGAGTGCCCATGGCAAGTAGCTGACCCCCCCCTAGTTTCTTGGAATTATACCAACTTCCACTATAATTTTTATCTGAAAAAAGATTAGTGTAAGCTCCAATTCTAATTGTTAATATATCTCCAAGTTTATTACTTTCAATATAATTTTTTATACAAGCAATAATTGGATTGAATCTAGCTTCGTGATTGATGACAACAATTTTTGGATAATTCCTAGTTAAAGTAAGCATATCTCTTACATCTTGAGCCGTAGTAGCTGCTGGCTTTTCAAGTAAAATATGCTTGTTTCGTTTGATGATTGCTTCAAACATCTTTTTATGTAAACTGCTTGGAGTAGCTATTACCACAAGATCAATCTCTGGTCGCAGAATTAAATCCTGCCATTTTTCAATGACTTGAACGCCGATTTCAGCAGCAATTTTCTTTGTTTTTTCCTTATCTGAGCCACATAAAAATATCCCACAATCCTTGTCGACAGCTCGAAAGGTTTGTGCAATTGTTTTTCCAAAACCAGTTCCAATTATACCTATAATCATATTTTTATTGCTAATTTTTATATAAATTAACCCAAGCCAGCTCAATATTTTAATATTTATAAAGATTTTTTTGTACAGCTTTCTCAAAATCCGCCGCTCCACTTACAAGAACCGATTGAATTCCAAGTTCACTGGCAATTTCGACATTCTCATCTTCATCATCAAAAAACATTACTTCTTCTGGAGCAAGATTAAGTTCTTTCAAAATTTTCTCATAAAATTCTTTTTCTGATTTTGAAGACTTGAGCTCGAAAGAATAGAAAAATCCATCCAACTCATTTTCCAGTTTCAAATTTTTCTTGATATACTGCCCGCGATATTTTTCTTGGTCGGTCACCAAATAGCATTTATAGCCTTTTGCTCTCAATTGGCGCACGACTTTCAGAACTTCTTCATCAGCTACACAAAAGGAAAACCAGAAATCAAGAAAGCTTTCCACTGTCCCTTCCCAATTCCACTGCTTCAAAAATGGTTTCAATTCTTCTTTCAAATCAACCGTGCCTTCTTGGCACTGCCTAAAATTGGTCTTGAAAAATGGCAAAATCAAATCTTTTGAAACGCCATATTGCTCAGCAAAAATCTCACTAAAATAGCGCTGCTTTTTGAAAACCAACCCATCAGCATCCAATAGAATTGCCTTGATTTTGTTCATAGTTTTTATCGCTTATTTTACCTCATTATTTCCTCACCTAAAAATACCACCAAAAGCCAGCAAAATCAACTACCCTGAGATCTTCACCCACTAAAGAAAAATCCCCTCTACCATATATGGTCGAATGGTAGAAAGAACAAAAATTCGACAACCAAGAATTGAAATTTTTAGCGATAGCTAAAATTTTCAATTCTCTAATAAATAACATTCTCACATTCTCCCTCCAAAGGAGGGCAGGCAAGAATGTGAGAATGTTATTAATTATCATGAAAAAAATATGTCCTTATGTGGTTAAAAGGACTTATTCTGAAAACAAAAAACATTGCAGTTTTGTCCATATGTCTATGATTGCAATGTTTGGATTTTTATTTTGTTGATTGTCAGTTCAATGTCTCCGACTTGAACTGGATTGTTCTCACTTTTAAATTCAGAACAGTTTCGATTCAGGACAAAGACGCTGAACCGACTTTGGTTTTTGGGAAAATAAAATGGTCTATCAAATGAATATTTCATTCGACAGACCATTTATTTTTAACTACGATTTTCTTTTAACCATTCTGCTTCCTTGTCCGATAATTCTCTGAAGCCATGTCTTCCCATTAGAAAAAGTTTTTCATTCTTTTCGATAATAGAGCATCGAAAAATTTCTCCTATTTTTTCTCTAATAGCTTCCTGCACATTGGAGCAATATTGAGAAAAATTCTCACGTAAAAGATTGATGGCTTCTGGACAATCAATAATGATCTTTTCCAAAATATTACAAAGTCGTTCCAACTCTAATTCTTCTACATCTCCATTTTGAATTATTGGAAATAAATACATAAGGTATCTATTTTCATAAGCCATACTGTCCCTTAAACTATGAAACAAGAGAATAAATGTCAACCTTGAAAATCCACCTTTCTCGCAATAATCTTTCAATTTTTCTTCACTAATTGCGAAGGTAAAAGACCCATTACCAGCCAACGCATATAAAACACTGAGTCGCATAGCTTTATCCAGCGTTGTATCGAGAAGTAATACTTCAAGTGCTTGAGGCAAGAGAATATTTTGCATATCACCTCTATTCCATTTCAGAATAATAGCCTTTGCCAATAAGGATAATTCTTTTTTGAGAATCAATGAATTAATTGCCTGTTGTATAATTGAGCGAGTTGAAAATGAAAGCTCCTGAAATACCTTCTCGAATACATTCACGCATGTATCAGAAAATGAAAAAACTGACACATAGGGTTTAACTTTCCTTTCAATGAATTCATCTTCCTCTCCGCCAAGAATAGTTTTTTCACTAATAGGCTTGTTGAAGTAGATTTCTTCTAACTCTTGTTGAACCAACTCTTTAGCAATAAAACCAAGTAAGATTATTTTCCAGTGCAAAAGATCTCCTATTCCGCCATAAAATTTCCTCATTAATCTTACTATATGGTCAATTTCCCGAGAGTTTCGAGCTTCTTCGTCCATTTGCGCCAACCCAGACAAAAAAGAATCCCCTGCTTCCGTTCCATTGATACGAATATACATACAACCCCCTAGATGCACTAGATTTTTTAAAATAAAATCTAGTATGTTATAAAAAATATTTTACCCAGAATGCCAGTCGTCTCCCAATCGGAAATTTTCATTATTTAATTTTTAATGAGCTGTAATTTGAGAGAACTTCGTAGCATACACCCATCTTTAAATTTTGTCAACTATTTTAGACGACAATATTTGCTTTTTTGGAAAAAGTGTGCTAGGATAGGTTTAAAGATATGAAAAATCAAACTCTCAACCAACTCCAGCAACTCAATCTTTCGCCTAATGAAGCCAAAGTTTATTTAGCCTTGATTGAAACTGGCCTCACTTCCGCTGGCGAAATCATCAAAAAAACGTGCCTGCACAGGAGCGTGGTTTATGAGACTTTTGACAAACTTTTGGAACGAAAACTCATCACTAAGCTGACCAAGCAACATATTGCCCACTTCCAAGCCCTTGAACCGGATCGCCTCTTGCAAAATATCCATCGGCAAGCCGCTATTGCTGAAAACTTAATTGGGGATCTCAAGAAACTTGCCCAGACAAATGATTCCGAAATCACCATCTATGAGGGTGCTGAATCATACCGTCGCTTCTGGCTGGAAGCTATGGAACGAATGCCAGAGGGATCAACCGATTACGTGGCTGGTTCAATTGGTGGACTTTGGCAAGAGATCCTCGGTGAGAAAGCAGTTGAAACTTATTTTGAAATCGCTAAGAGAAAAAATATCGGCTCAAAAATGATTGTCTTTGATAAAAATGACTACGAACAAATTTTCTTCAGTAAATATCCATCCTTGCGTTGGGAATGTAAACTTATTAGTAGACCAATGGCCAAAGAAGGAAATTTCAACATCCTTGGCACAGAAAGTGTTGTTTTGCATTCTGTCACTGAGCCTCTAATTATCGAAGTGAAAAATAAAAGTCTAGTCAAAGTTTTTCAAAATCTTTTCGATATTCTTTGGGAAAGCGGGGTTGATATCTAATTCCAAGTCAAAAAATATTTCGCAACTTTAAAACACACCGCAAGGTGTGCTTTAAAATAATGTCCATTATTCTTGGCTTATTAAAGAAACAAAACCTTCGCCAAATTTGGCAAAGGCACTAATTTTAAAAAAGATTCATACCAACGGAAACTTTTCTAAAGACAGTACCTAGCGGACTTATACCAAGATAACTTAATTACTGGTAGAAAGGTGTTAGAGGCTAAGCCTCCCATAGGAGGCTTAGCCTCTTTGAAACTAACATGGATTTAGTTAATTCGGTATTACAATCAAAAATCCACAAAATTAACAAGTTATTTTTCACAGAAGATTTAATTCATCTTCGGTTGGCAGATACTTTTGAACTTCAGCTGGTAAATCAGCGAAGATCTGATATTGAGCCACACCGGCTGGTTTGTTGTTGCCAGCCAGGGCATATTCCACCACGATATTATTCTTGTTTTTGCAAATCAACAAGCCAATTGTTTCTCCATCTTCCGGCTTTTTCAAATCCCGATCAATCGCCGTTAAATAAAATCCTAACTGACCAACATACTGCGGTTTAAATTCAGTAGTTTTCAATTCCACCACCACGAATCTTTTCAAAAGATAATTGTAAAAAAGTAAATCTACAAAAAACTCTTGCCCGCCCACGATGAGCTTGAATTGTTTTCCCGCAAAGGCAAAGCCCTTGCCAAGTTCCAACATAAAATTGGTAATGTTCTCAATCAAAGCTTTTTCCAAATCTCGCTCCTTAGCGTCTGCGCCTAATTCCAAAAAATCCAAAACATAACTTTCTTTAAAAGCTTCTTGAATTAAAGCAACTTCCTGAGCGTCCACTGTCGTTTTAAAATTGCTGATAATTTTCCCTTGGCGTTGATACAATTTTAAATCAATTTGATGATCCAAAATAACTCGCGACCAAGAATTTTCAATGGTTTTTTGAACATAAAATTCGGCCTCTGCATAATCCTTTATTCTGTCTAAAATAAGCCGAATATGACCCCAAGGAATTTGTGCCACAGCTTGTGGCACTTTTTCATTGTTACCAAAAAAATTGTAAAACTTGCGCATATAGTTCAAATTCCTACGGGAAAATCCTGTTGAGTCTGGAAAGGCACGCTTAAGATCCATTTCAATCTGCCCAATCAAATCTTCGCCCCAATCTGTTTGTTTTTGTTTCTCAATAATTTGCCTGCCTAGATTATAATATAAGCTAATCAATTCACTATTTACACTCCGAATTGCTTTGTTTCTGGCTCGCTTAATGCTTTGTTTTATTTGCGAGATAAAGGTACGATAATCTTGAGTTGCTAAAAATTCTTTTGTCATATTTTTGTTTTTAATTTTTAGAGCCTGCTGCAAATCTCATGTCGAGTTGAAATTTGAAAATTTCGAGCGAAAAGCCTGAAAATTGAGAAGGGCTATCGAGATAACCCGACGAGATTTGAAGGTTTTGCAGCCGGAATTTTCAGATTTCAATCGACAAGCGTATTTATTGTTTCACTCAAGCGGTGAGATTTGCAGCAGGTTCTCATAATGATATTTTATCACTACTATAAAACTTTTCCGAGGACGGTCCTTGGAGAATTTTCAATTCTGATAATATTTCAATTATTTCCTTGAGAATTTTCATAGTTTTCTTATATTAACCAAACTTACAGTTGTCCGACTTTTTAGGACAACTCAACTCCAATATTTCTTTTATTAAGCGTATCTATCAATTAAGCATCAATCAAAAATAAAACTTTTCCGAGGACGGTCCTTGGAGAATTTTCATTCTTGTACATCACGTTTTTTTACTGCCTCCTTTGCTCCAACAGGAAGTTCCTCATAAAAATTTTCCACTTCTTTGGGTTCTGTTATCATCTTCTCAGCAATAAAATTTATCAAACTAAATAATTTCAAAACTCGTTCTTTATCTTCACTTAAATCAAGTTCCCCTGGATGCACTGCATTATTTCCCGCAATCCTCAATGCATCAAGAGATTTTTGAATAGTCGGGTTCAACCCCTTTTTAACAAGTTCGCCAATATCATTATTTATATTATCTCCTTTTTCTCCAAGTTGCTTGCAAAGTTTTTGAAGAGCTAACCTCAATATGGCAGCTGACGATCTTGGAGAGTCATTTAGAATAATAGCTGCTTCCAAATAATCTTTTTGTATTTCATTATCTAAATCAGGATTTGGATTTTGAACAAGCATTACATTCGGATAAATCATGCTGTCATTTAGCCAAATTATTTTTCTAGCACAATGTTCACAAGATGAAATTGTCCAAGCAGTATTAAGTGGTTCAGAAAATCCTGAAAGATTTGCAATCTTGCCGTTATAATTGCCAGTATTGTTTCTGGTAGCTTCTATATTAGCCCAAAATTGCTTAGCATAAACACCACAATGTGGACAATGAAACTGACCTTCTGCGTGTTTTGGCGGATAATATTGTTCCTTGTTGCTCATATAATTATTTTAAAAATTATTCATTTATTTTTCTAATTTCCTCCCTAAAAATACCACCAAAGACCCGCAAAATCAACCGGCCATTTTTTTGATTTGGGCCAGCAGTTCTTCCTTTTTGGGTAAATAGAGTTGATATTGTTTGGCGAAAATTTGGCTACTTTTTTCAGGCAAAGTATATTCCACCACAAACTTGTCATTTTCCTTGCACAAAACAATTCCGATCGTGCTGTTTTCATTTTTTTCTTTTACTTCGCGATCAAAATAATTCACATACATCTGCATTTGCCCAAGATCCTGATGCTTGAGCTCGCCAATTTTCAAATCAATCAACACAAAGCATTGCAAAAGTCGGTTATAAAAAACCAAATCAATATAAAAATGTTTCACCCCGCTAGTAATGCGCCTTTGCCTTGCCACAAAAGTAAAACCTTTTCCGAGTTCAAGTAAAAACTTTTCTAAATTACTAATCAGGGCTGACTCTAATTCATTTTCTGAATAACGCTGATTTTCATCCAGACCCAAAAATTCTAAAACATATGGCTCTTTGAAAATATCTTGGGGCTTTTCAATGAGCTGTCCTTTTTCTGAAAGTTTCTTTACCTCTTGCTTATCCCTGCTTAAAGCCAGCCTTTCGAAAAGAGCGCTGTCAAACTGACGACAAAGTTCTCGCAGTGACCAACTGTTCTTTTCACATTCGATTTCATAAAACTTTCTCTCAGCGCTATCACTAATTCTCATCAACTTTAAATAATGTGACCAACTTAGTTTGAAAGATTTCCGAGACATTGTTTCGGAAATTTGATAACTCAAATAGAATCTTCGCATATTTTCTAAGTTATCAGCAGAAAAACCTTTACCAAATCGCTTGGCTAAATCGGTCGAAAGTTGTTTGATAATTTCCTCGCCATACTCAGCCCGTCTTTTCCCACCTTGCTGAAATTCCACAATCTGCTTGCCAATTTGCCAATAAGTTGCCGTCAAAACGCTGTTTACTTTTTGAAAAGCAAGCTTTCTGCCTTGTGACAAAATTTCACCAATCCCAACAACTAGATTATGATAATCTTTTTTGCTTGAAATTATTTTCGTTTTTTCCTTGTTCATATTCTTGTTTTTAGTTTTTATGCTGATATTCTATCACTATCAGAAAAAGCCGTCAACTTTGGCTTAATTTAGCCATTAAAGATACTTTCTATTCTTGAGTTTCACTGGTAAGTATTCCTGCCCAGAACTGTCTTCAACTGGCGTGTATTTGTAGCCTTTGCCGTAGCCAAGTTTTTCCATGAGCTTGGTTGGGGCATTGCGAATATGCATCGGCACTGGCAAGTTGCCAAATTCTTCGACGTCTTTCTTGGCCTTATTATAGGCAAAATAGCTGCTCACACTCTTGGGCGCTTTGGCCAGATAAACGACCAATTGCGCCAAATGCACGGAGCATTCTGGATAGCCGAGTTTATGGCAAGCGTCGAAAACGTTGTTGGCTAGTACTAAGGCAAAATTGTCAGCCAGCCCCACATCTTCGCTGGCAAAACGCAAAAGTCTGCGGGCAATATAAGTCGGCTGTTCCCCACCTTCAATCATCCTGGCCAGCCAATAAACACTGGCATCCGGGTCGCCGCCGCGCATTGATTTGTGCAAGGCGGAAATAATATTGTAGTGTTCTTCCCCACCTTTGTCATAATAGAGATGCGATTTTTGAATAATTTGCTTGAGCAACTCCCTGGTGATTGTTTTGCTTTGATTCGTCGCTGCTTCCAAGGTGTTCAGCGCCATGCGAGCGTCACCATTGGCAAGCATTGCAACTTCTTTGATAATTTCAGGAGTGATTTCAATTTTTTCCTTGCCCAAACCTTTCTCTTTGTCACTCAAAGCTTTCTCGATTATTTTTTCCAAGTCAGGCGTTTCCAATTTATTCAAAACAAAAACTCGACTGCGCGAAACAAGCGCCGAATTGACTTCGAAGCTGGGATTTTCAGTAGTTGCACCAATAAGAGTCATCAGTCCACGCTCAACGTGAGGCAGCAAGGCATCTTGCTGAGCCTTGTTCCAACGATGGATTTCATCCACGAACAAAATCGTTTTCTTTTTTTGCCATTGATTTTCTTCGGCCTTAGCAATTGTTTTGCGCAATTCCTTGATGCCGCTAGTCACCGCACTAATCTTGATGAAGTCCGCGTTAGTAACATTGGCAATTACAGCTGCCAGGGTGGTTTTGCCAGAGCCAGGCGGACCCCATAAAATCATGGACGGGACCTGGTCATCCAAAATCGCTTTGCGCAGAAAAGAATTTTCACCGACCAATTCTTGCTGGCCAAAAAAATCCTCCAAATTTTGAGGACGCATTTTGTCAGCAAGCGGCTGAGATTGATTTTTGACTGATTGGTTTTCCTCTCTTTGCATACTTATTACTGGATGTTTTCATACTCCTTCATGAATGGCTTTTTGAAAAAAATAATCCAAAAATAATTGATAAAATATTTCCAGCCAGACAAAATAAAACCATCTTTTTTGAAACGTCTTGATGAAGTGTACATCGGAAGACTAAACGTAAATTTAACTTCACCGATAGTACTGATTCTTCTTGCGATATCCGTATCTTCTCCCCAAAAATCAATCGAGGTATCATAGCCACCAACTTGGTGCAATGCGCTTCTTTTCAAAATGAAATTTCCACCTTGAAGCATTGCGCCTTTTCTGAGAATAAACTGGTTCACAAAATTTGTAAGTTGTCCGATGCGATACCAAATAGCAACCGAGACGCTGGCCATCTTTGACAAATCATAATAGATAAAAGGACCGCTTAGTGCTACTAATTTCTCGTTTGCCTCAAATTCATGAAAAACTTTTTCAATCCAGCCTGCAGGGATTTTCGTGTCTGCATCAATGTTAGCGATAAGATTTCCATCAGAGGCTGCAAAGCCTGCCTGCCGCGCCCTAGAAAGACCTCTTTCACTTTCACTAACAACTTTCACACCAGCAAAAGATTTTGCGATTTCTTCAGTTCTGTCATTGCTTGCATTGTTAACAACGATTATTTCAATGCTGCGCCCTGGCTGCGAATTTTTAATTTCACCAAAAATAGCCTTTAGACATTGGCCTATATATTTTTCTTCATTATAAGCTGGAATAACGATACTTAATTTCATAGATTGTTTTGTTAGAATATCTTTACTGTGCGCCTTTTGTGCGTTTTTGTAAATGTCTTCCCACTGCTTGGCGACAACTGCGGCAGAAAATTGACTTACAAACAGTTTTCCATTTTCTCCCAAAGTTTTTCGTCGCCCAATATCATCTAACAATAAAATATTTTTTTCAACCAAGCTTTTCACATCGCCAACTTTGATGACAAATCCGCAATCAGGTTTAATGTAGTTCGGCAAAGCCCGAGCATCTGCTCCAATTACTGGCATGCCAACTGCCATAGCTTTCATGAGACTCAAACTCTGAGCTTCAGCTGTACTCATAATAGCAAAGATTTCACTTGCCTGATATAGCTCTATGTGGGTTTGCTCATCAACTCTGCCAAAAAACTTAACGCTATCACTGAGTCCGAGCTTGCTTGTAAGTCTTTCCAAGTCGCTCTGCGCACTTCCGATTCCAGTAATTGCAAGCATGACATCTGGAAACTTTTTCTTTATTTCGGCAGCAGCTTGCACAATGACATCCACGTGCTTTTCCCTTGCCAATCGTCCGGAATATATAATAACCTTGTCTGACAAACCGTATTTAGCTTTCAAGGCAGTCTTTTTCTCGTCAGCTACGGGAACAAAATTTTTCAAATCGATAGGATTCGAGAGGGGGTTATTACAAGTTTTTAAGCCATTACTTTTCATGTCTTCAAGCAGACCCTGATATGGCGCAGTTATAAATGAACATCGATTATAATAAAAAGAAAAATATCGCTTGCTTATCGTGGTCATTATTCTGCCGAAAATTGGAATATAGCAAGTAAACTCCTCAATCGGAGTATGGTTTGTTCCTATTAGTGGAATGCGCAGGAGATGAGCCATCAGTGACCCTTCGATGCCAAGCCCAAATGGAGATTGAACATGCACAAGGTCAAATTTTTCATTGCGAAATTTCCAAGCAAGCATCCCCAAGGGAATCACAAAACGTGCTTGTTTAGTTGGAGATTCAAAAAAAGGAAGTGACCTTAGGCGATGAATTTTTATGTTTTCTCCCAAATCCAACTCGCCACTTTCAACATTTGCTATCTGATAATTCTTTTTTGAATATTTTGGGGCAAAATAATGAACCTCATGCCCCATTTCTTGCATTTTTTGACCAAGCAAAATTATGGAATCTGAAATCCCACTTATTTCTGGATAAAAATTATCTGAAAAAATTGCAATCTTCATAGGCTTACAGTTTCTCGATCTTATTTGTAATTCGCTGTGAATAACGCTTATAAATCCAAGCAAAAACAACATACAAAACTATAACCACAAAAGGTAATACTGCTCCGTATTTGATATATTTTCCGATGTTATATGTGCTCCCGAAAAAATAACCCATCGCCATAAAGGTCAGAGTTTTTTGTACAGTTACGATAAAAACAAACCAAAGATATTTCCACCAATTCATCCGCATCGCACCTACCAGCATCAGACCTGGAGTTGCCAAAATCGGCGTGTATTTCAAAACAGCTACAGTCTTTCCGCCATGCAATTTAATATGCTTTTCCATGGCTTCAATTCGTTGCTTGCTAATTCCAAATTTTTTTCCAATTTTTTTCACGAGGGGAAGCCCTCCCCAGCGTCCAGCAATATAATAACCAACGTCTGGAAGTACATCACCCAAAACTGAAAGGCCAAAGACTATAAAAGGATTAAAATAGCCCAAAACCGCCCCAAACGTTGCGGCTGCAGTCACCGTTGGACCCTCAACGCACATCACTAAAAACATCAATGGGTAGCCATGCGCAATCACCCATTCAAGTACTTGTTGAAAATTAGTAAGGTCTATACCCATTTAACTATTATATTGCTAAATCTTAACTAACACAACAAGGCTCCCGCCCAATTTTGATATCTATCCTAAATGATACTCTTATCAAAAAACCACCAAGAAAGCAGCATCCTTAGTGGTTTAAAAATGACTTGCCTATTGCTGCGCAGGTTGAGCTGGTCTGATTTGAATACTTTGAGCGGTAATACTTCCGTCAGGATTTGCTTTTCCATTAGCCATAACTTGCTGACCAACACTGAGATCTGAACTTGCCCCAGCTACTGACTTATCGACTCCGGTGGAACCAGAAAAGAAAACTATCTTTGAACTACCATCATTGCTTTTAATTGTAACACTAGTGTCATCTTTAGCTACGATTTGGCCAGAAGCAAAACCACCACCGGCTCCTCCTCTCTGACCACTGCTTTGCATTCCTCCCTGACTAGCGCCTCCACGTCCACCAGTTGCTCCCCCACCGAAACTCCTAGCACCTTGCGCCGACTGAGCCTTGACTGCATTTTTTGCCCCATATTGCATACCAACGTAAAATGAACCGCCCAGTAAAGCCAGACCTACAATAATCCCAGCTACTATGTTTTTCTTTTGCATATTTTTATTTTAAAAAAATTATTAACTATATTTTAAACGTAACTTCTAAGAAACTAACTACCAGCAAAGAGTTATTCGTATCTAAGCGCCTCCATTGGACTTAGATTTGCTGCACGTCTGGCTGGATAAAATCCAAACAGAATTCCGACTCCAGCAGAAACACCAAAGGCAAGTAAAATTGATGATGATGAAATTTGCGTTGTTATTGAAGCAAATTTAGTTACCGCCATCGATGCCCCCCACCCAAGCGCAACCCCGATAAACCCACCCAAAAATGTTAGGGCTACCGCTTCTGATAAAAATTGCAAATTTATATATGT
The DNA here is from genome assembly GCA_903885965.1 of uncultured bacterium. GTDB lineage: Bacteria > Patescibacteriota > Minisyncoccia > Moranbacterales > GWC2-37-73 > CAIPMZ01. The sequence continues at coordinate 13,870 of CAISKQ010000015.1, read as the reverse complement.
CTTTTTGATTCCCACTGCTTTGCGAAGTCCAATTTCGCGAGTTCTTTCTGTTACTGTTGTGAGCATCATGTTCATAATGCCAATTCCACCAACTAAAAGTGAAATCCCCGCAATAGATGCTAACAAAATTGTGAAAGTACCGGTAATACTTGAAGCTGTTGCAATAATATCTGCCTGATTCATCAAGCTAAAATCTGCCTGCAAGGGGTCTGTTATATTATGACGCTTGAGCAGTAAATCAGAAATTTGATTTTGAACAGCAACCATTGAGCTCTGATCCGAAGCTTGCACACTCATGGTCGAAATAAAAGTATCTCCAGTTATAAAGTGCTGTGCGCTTGAAATAGGAACATAGATGCTATCATCAGGATTCGTGAAGCCACTGCCACCTTTAGCAACAGTCACGCCAATAACATCAAAGTCCACATTTTTAATTCGAATGGTTTGCCCAATTGGATCAGAGCCAGCCCCAAAAAGATCATCACGAGCAGTTGAGCCAAGCACGGCAACCTTAGTGGAACTTTTCACAGCCTGATCCGTAATAAAGGTGCCAGCCTCCATTGTGATGCTTCTGACAGTGGCATAATCTGCAACAGTTCCTACTATTTGAGTATTTGTATTTGTGCCCTTTGCTGTGACTTGCGCCCTCTTTGAATCTTCTGGCGCAACTGCCTGGACATTTTGAATCTCACTCTTGATAGCGCTAGCATCGTCCATTGTCAGACTTGCACTACTGCCTGCTCCGCCACTGACACCGCCACTTCGCTGAGCACCAGGCCTCACGATAATCAAATTTGATCCAATTGATTGAATACTGGTTGCGATTGAAGCTTGCGCGCCTTGTCCAATTGAAACCATGGTTATTACCGAAGCAATGCCAATCACAATACCGAGCATAGTTAAGCCTGATCTAACTTTATTAGAAGACAATGACCAAAAGGTTTCTTTTAAAATGTCTATTGCAACCATAAATTTTGTTTTTAATAATCAATACACAAATAAATACAATAGAATTTATGCTAATTGATTGTTAAATATTGATTATTGACTATTGTTTTTAACATCACTTTCAATAACGCCATCTCTCACGGAAATGATCCGCTCTGCGAAATTTGCAATTTCCGGCTCATGCGTAATCAAGATAATCGTATGTCCTTTCTGATGTAATTCCTGAAATGCTTCCATTACAACATGGCTTGTCTTAGTATCAAGATTTCCAGTTGGCTCATCGGCAAAAATAATTGATGGATTATTGATGAGCGATCTGGCAATTGCAACTCGTTGCATTTGTCCACCAGAAAGCTGATTAGAAAGATTATAGAACTTACTCTCTTCCATGCCGGCATATTTTAAACACTGACGGGCTCTTTCTTCTCTTTCTTTTTCGGTGGTGTTTGAATAAAGCAGTGGCAACATCACATTTCGTAAAACTGTTGTACGCGGCAAAAGATTAAATGCTTGAAAAACAAAACCGATTTTTTCTCGTCTAAGTTCGGAGAGCTCATCATCACTGAATTTGGAAACTTCTTTTCCATCCAGAAAATATGTCCCGCTTGTCGGGTTATCGAGTGCTCCGAGAATATGCATTAAGGTTGATTTCCCAGATCCAGAAGGACCAATAATAGCGACGAACTCACCCTTAGCTATGCTGAAAGTTACACCTTTTAGGGCAGCAGTTTCCACATCTCCGTTGACGTATATTTTTTTCAAATCTCTGCATTCAATCATAAGCCCCTACAAATCTACGAATTAATTACCTGCCTACCGGACAGGCAGGCAAATCTACAAATAAATTCCTGGCGAGATAACTTTTACTAAAATTATTTAAAATTGAGTGAGCATATTTTTTCTTTTTTCACTGGGATAAAAAGAAAAACATATGCGAGCGAAATTTCACGATTGCAAAACTATCCCCTGCCGCCGCCCAAAATTCCCATCCCGCCACTTCTATTTGTTGAAGTTGTGGTTGCTTTTGCATTTGGATCAATTGTTTGAGTAACAACATTGTCCCCAACATTAACACCGCTGACAATTTCAGTTTCCGTATTATTTGCCACGCCAATTTCAATTGTGCGTTGCTGCGGAGTTTGCGCTCCCTTAGCTAAAACTTCGACATAAGTCTTATTTCCCTGCACTTTAAGCGCACTATTTGAAACCGTGATTACGTCTTGTTTAACTTGTGTAATAATCTTAGATGAAACACTCATTCCGGGCTTTATGCGTGAATCGATAGTGTCAAAGCCTATTGTTACGGTATAGTTAACGACACCTTGGGTGATTGTGCCAAGTGCATCCATCTTTTCAACCTTTCCAGAAATTGTCAGCCCGTCAACAGCACCGAAAGTCATCATAACTTTTTGTCCAATTGAAACATTTGGAACGTCAACTTCGTTAACTTGAACTTGAGCTTTAAGCGTTGTCAAATCTCCGATAATTATTGGAGCACTGCTTGAACTGCTTGAACTCAATCTGCTTAAATCATCTCCATTTTTAACATTAATCGCACTCACTGTTCCATTAATAGGAGATGTCACAGCTCTTTTTGCACCATTAGATAAGGTGTTATTATAGCCAGCCAGTGTTGCAGTATAACTTTTTTGAGCAGCGATTAGACCATTTTTGGCTATATTGATTTTATCATTTAAAATTTTCTTTTGATCTGATGTCGCATTGCTACTGCTACTTTTAGCTGCCTTATAATCGGCCTTGGCTTGCTTGATATTTAACTCGGCAGAATCGACAGAATTTCTTGATTGCTGAAGCGAAGCAGTTGATTGATCATTGCTAACTGAAAGTGCATCATTGACAATCGTAAACAGGATAGTTCCCTTTTTTACACTGTCTCCAATCTTAACGGCCAAATTTGAAACTGTTCCGGTAATCGTTGGATCGACAGTTGCAAGTTGGTCAACAACAACATTTCCACTTCCGGAAACTGAAGTTGCAATACTTCCTTTTTCGGCTGCAGTAGTTTTATATTGGATTACTGCAGTAGTCTGATGAGATTTTTGATACCAATAATAACCGCCTCCGATAAAAATAACCGCTGCAATTACAATTATGGTTTTGTGTTTTTTCCAATAGTTTTTCATGACATTAGAATTTACCCACAAATCTACAAATTAGCTACAAATTTACAAATATCAGAAAAGGCATAAAACAAAAAATTTGTAGATTTGTAAAAGATTTGTAGATTTGTAGGATATCAGCTTGTTATGTTATTTATATCTTAGACTATTTTACGTTGAAAACTCGAATAAGATCCGCATTGACTACTCCATTATCACTCGGATTACCAATTACGACAAGACTCTCATCATTTTTCAAGTCCGTAATTTTAATGTCAGCTTGAGCATTTTTAATGATAGTCTTATCGCTAACTGTGACTGTATTTTCTTTTCCACTACGATCCTTAATAATAATATTATTACCAGTGATTGAAACTATTGTGCCAGCTACTCCATGGCCATTGCGAAAATCTCGCCCTTCAAAACCTTGCGCCATGCCGACTGGTCCATTAGGTGTTCCGCGTTGAAATTCGAACTGCCCATGACTGGCATTCATTATTCTGCCAGGACCACCCACAAAATTTCTTTCGTAGTTGGCACCCCAAGCATAAGAATATCTAGCGCGACGCTCCCCCACGTGCACGCCCATCGCAAAAATAAACGCTCCGGCGATTAAAATTGCCAAAGTAGTTACGATTGTTTTGAAATATTTCGACTGCGTTATTTTTTGAAGATCTGTCATCTGATTTTTACTTTAAAAAAATTAAACCTTTAATGCATAATCATAATTACCTTCCTGAAATTTCGCATATTGTCGCAGGAGCATCAAGAAAGCAAAAATTGGCAACAGGGTTGCGGTGACAGAAAAAGTTGGTAACGTCTCCAGCAGTGAAAGACTATAATCTTGCCACATCGCTATAACTGTTTTTAGGTCAGAAAAAGTCAGCATCGCCAGACTAATAAATTCTGAAGACAAAATTTCCCTACCAAAAATCGCCGCCGTTGCTAAACTGGAAATCCCGCAAAGCGCAAAACCAATTTGAAAAAATCTTTTTTTACGCAAAACGACTTTGATTTGTTCCCTTTCAATTCGCTGAAAAACCGCCTCTTTAAAACATTTTGGCGGCTCAATTTCAGAAAGTTTATTCATGATTTCATTTAAATTTCTGTCCATATACTTGTACTACGAGACAGAAGAAGGTTTGGGTGCATTTTTAGAATTCAAGCTTTTCGAAAAAGACAAATTTTTCAAAAATAGAATGGTGCGGCGAAATTGGCTTTTGATAGTGTTGCTTGGAGCTCCGAGAATTTCGGCAATTTCGGCCAAGGAAAACCCTTGCTGAAAATGCAAAAGCAAAATTGTTTTGTGCTCAGGAGAAAGTGTGTCCAAAAATTGCTGAGCATCTTGACTGTTGTCCATTTTTTGCCAAAGCTCAACTGAGTTTAAAGGGTTTTGATCTTCGATAAATTCCAAAAGATTGCTGCCATCGGCAATTTCAAAAACAGAAAACGGCAAAGCCTTTTTCTTTTTCAGCCAATCACAAGCGGTATTTTTTGCAATCGCATAAATCCAAGTTGAAAACTTTTTGTTTTGATCAAAAGAAGAAAGATGCTTCCACATCTTCACAAAAACTTCTTGCACAATGTCCTGCGCTGATTGCTCATCTCTCACTAGTTGAAAAACAAAACCATATAAAGGTTTCAAATATCTCTCAATCAGTTTTTCCAGCGCCATTTCGTCGCCACCGCGAAAATTTTGAACCAATTTTTCATCTGAAGTATTCATATATGTATATACGCCAAACAACAAATTATCTTTTTGTTCTCTTGTCTATTCCACGTGAACCGTCTCTGTCGAAATTTTATCTACTTTTATCCAATAGGATCCGAATGCTCCTAGAATAGCTATCGCGCCGGCAATTATAAATACCTGATCATAGGCAGCGACTTGCGCTTTCAGAATAACCAAGGATGTTCCAATTTGAAAATCCACCAATTTGTGAGAATTGATCAAACTATTGCGGCCAATTTCCAAAACTTTGCTATTGGTCACGTTCTGTAAAATGGTTCCGAAAACTGCAATACCAAAAGCACCTGCAATATTACGTGCCAGTGCGAGCACTGAAGAAGCGGCTCCGATTTCATTTTGCGGCACGGCTGAAGCAATAATATTTGTTCTCTGCGCCATCCCAAAACCCATTCCGAAAGCCATCACCCCAAGCGGAATAATGATTGACAGAGCTGTTGAGCGTGGATCAAGTCCGGAAAACATATATAGCCCAATGCCGGCTACAAGCGTGCTTGCTAGAATTACCCAGCGCGGCTCAATTTTTCCCGTAAGACTTCCTCCAATTGGCGCCGCCAACACAATCATAAAGGCCATTGGAATAAACAAGAAGCCGGTTTGTGTTGCATTATAACCAAGATAAGTCTGAGCGAAAATCGGAATTAAAAAAACGCTACCCATCATGGTCATAAAGACCAGAAAATTATTTGCCAATACATTAACGAATATTTTATTTTTGAAAAATTTCAAATCAACAATTGCGTCATGATGACCTTGTTCAATGCGAATAAATATCAAACCAAAAATCAGCGTTGCCGCATAAGCCAGCATGCTATTGGAAGAAAGCCAACCCCACTCCAACCCTTTGTCTAGCACAAGCACAAAAGAACTCAGAGCTGCGCCAAGGGAAATCGCTCCCCACCAATCAAAAGAATGCTCTTTAAACCTCCTGCCGCCTTCTTTTACAAAAATCATCGCCAGCAGCAAACCCAAAATTCCAATCGGCAAATTAATCAGGAAAACACTTCGCCAACCAAAATTATCAATGAGTGGTCCCCCCAAGAAGCGGTCCAAAAACTGAGGCAGCCGCAAATGAAGAAGACCAAATTCCTAGCGCCTGCGCTCGCTCTTTTCCTGGCTTAAATGTATAAGCAATAATTGCCATTGCTGTTGGATAATCTGCGCTACCAGCAATTGCTTGAATAACTCTAAATACAATCATTGAACTCAAACTCCAGGCAATGCCAGCTAAAATCGAACCAAAAATAAACAAACTAAAACCAATAATGTAGATTCTTTTTTGCCCATACACATCCCCCAACTTTCCCCAGACCGGCACAAAAACAGCGTTTGCCAAAATATAGGCCGTGGCAATCCAGCCAGCCGAAGAAACAGTAATGCCAAAATCGCTAATGATTTTTGGCAGCGCTAAGTTCACAATTGTCTGATCAAGCCGGCCCAAAAATGTTCCCACAATTACCGTGAAAAGCACCCACCATTTTAAATTATCCGCAGTGACAAACTTTTTTAACATTGCTAATTTTTAAAAATCGTAACCTTAGCTGACATACCATTTTTCAGTTCGCTGTATTTTTGAACATCAAACTTTATTTTTACATCAAACTGGCGCACTTCGCGTTGATCAGAAATGTTAAATACAACGCCTGACTGCCTTGATGTTGGACTGATTTCATCCACAATTCCGGTATATTTTTTTGATCCAAAAGTATCAACAGTGAAATTCACCAACTGTCCAATTTTAATTTCACTGAGGCCCTTATCCTCATCAATGTGCGCCACGATGCGTAAATCATTTTGATGAATAACACTTACGACAGATTCACCAGCGCTCACAGTTTTACCCTCAATGCTTTTAGCATCAACAACTAATGCTTGCTCATCACTACGCAGTATTTGATTGGCAACTTGTGCAACCGGAGTTCCAGCTTCAACCTGTTGTCCGCTTTCCACTAATATCTTTTGCAAGGTTCCGCCCTGAGTCGGCGCAATTGAAATCAGCGGAGCTTCAATATCAGCCTTGTCCGTATAGATTTGATTGCGAGTAACAAAAAGATAAAATGCCCCAACAATAACAATAACAGCGAGCAATCCACCCCCGACAATAGCTGCCGATTTTGTACTTTTACTCTGCTGTGGTGATTGATTCTTTTCTTCCATAATATTTAATCTATTTAAAGCTCACACACTTGATTGAGTGCTTACCTGAAATATATAATTTTAAAATTAAATTTATTCTAAACTTCAAAATAATAATTATTCCTTACAGCGCAACACTTGCGTGCATTCCAGCTTTAATCGTTTCTTCTGCTTCATCGAGCATTAAAGTTATTTTGTATGCTGACTTTCCCTGATTGTCAGTTATTGCCGGATTAATGTAGCTAACTTTTGCAATTACAGTTTTTTGACTACCTAAAATATCAAAAGTAACCCTAGCGCTGTCTCCAATTTTAATCTTAGCTACATCTAAATCACTAGCAAAAGCTTCGATTTTCTTGAGCGGCTCACTTGATGTGATTGTCAGAAAAGGCAATGCTGAAGCTCCGCCAACCTCTCCAATCTCACCGTCTTGCCTTGTAATAATGCCATCAAAAGGTGCCCTAAGTACGGTTTTTCCTAGCTGAGCCTTAGCACTAATCACACCATCTTGAGCTGAAGTAATTGCACTTTTTTGCACTATAACGCTATCCTTGTTACTTGAAATTTGCGCTTGCTGCTGTCTGCGCGCATATCCGGAAAGACCATGCAGTGTCAACTTTTCCTTTTTAAGATCATGGCCGGCTTTATCAAACTCGGCTTGCGCACCAGCGAGTGAAGCTTGCGCAGAACTAACTTGCGCCTGCAAATCAACACTGTCTTGCGCGGCTAAAACTTCCCCAATTTTCACCTTATCTCCAACTTTTTTCGTTATTGATTTAATTGTCGCCGGGACAATAAAACCCAAATCCGCGCTTTTATCAGGAACAACCTTACCATCAAGCAAGATTTGTCCGGTATTTTTCGTCAAAACTGCAGAAACTTCTTTTGCATCTGGAGTAAAACCGTAATTGCTCCAAATGTATCCCAGACTAAGACCACCTGCTAAAACCATCACTGCCAATGCTGCGTTTCGTATCTTCTTATTCATATTCGCTTATTATTATTAAAATTAAGAAATTTGTTAACTGAAAATTATTGTTCGGCTGAAATTTTTTCCAATATTTTTTCGAGTTGTTGCTGTTCCCCCACTGAAAGACGATTAAGATTCAAACGCATTTTTTCAGCCACGAGCTTCTTATGCGTTTCTAAAAAATTTTGTCCTTTTTTCGAAATCACAATTCGCACAATCCTTCTGTCAGCCTGCTCAACTTGTCGATACACTAGTTCATCTTTCGCAAGTTTGTTAATAAGTGATGTAGCTGATGGAGGAGTAATCCCAAGATATTCTGCAAGTTCCTTCATGAGGGGCATTTTATTTTGCACAATGCTGAGCGTAATCAAATGCAAAAAGGAACAATTTCTCCCCCTGTGTGCTTGCCTCTGCTCATGTAGCATTCTGCGTGTCGTAAAAATCAAAGAAATAATGCGTTCGATACGATCTGACATCATTAGTTTTATTAATTATTAGATAGTCTAAGTATATTATTTGTTTTCTAGTTTGTCAATTATAAATACACAAATATTTTTCCATACAAAAAACGACCCTTGCGGATCGTCCTTGTATAAAAAACAACTAAACTTAAATTCCCGTATTGTTTCCGTCCAATGCTGTCTTCACAGCTTGCAGGATTACGATTCCAAGCAAAGCTACAATAACTCCAGTAATGGAGGCAACTAAGGCTTTTTTTCCCAAACCAACTCGGTCTTCATCTCCAGCTGCTGTCAAATAAATGATTCCGGAAATAACAAAACCAATTACACCTAAGATTCCAACCATAATCAAAAGGAACTTCATTCCGTTTGTAATGATATTCGTAATAGAACCAGCTGGAAGATTTGTTGATCCGCCTGCAGTTGTGTCAAGCTGAGCAAATGCTACGGCTGGAGCTGCAACAAGAGTTGAAACAACACCATAAGCAATTTTTTTTACATTCATAAGCACACCTCCTTTCACTAAATTTCTCAAAATCTTTGACTTTGATGAAATGTTATAATTTATATCGAAACTTTCAAATTTTTATTTTTATTTATAAAACTGGCTAATCATTCTAACAATAATCATGCCACTCATAGCCAATATTATACCAACAATAGCATACGTTGTTGCGCGTTTTGCTTTTTTATTCATTTCCTCATTGCCGGCTGAGAAAAAATAAGTAACGCCAGAAACCACTAACATAATTATAGCAACAATTCCAAACACTGACAACAAAAAATTCAGGATTTTCATCCCAGCAGAAGCAAGCGAAGGCGCATCACTGATAACGCCAGCATGAGCAATATTGATGAATTCCATAATAATATAAATAGGTAATCAGTAACTAGTAATCAATGAAACATTTACAACAACTAGAACAATTAGAACAGCTATCCATCCCAGCTAGAACCTTTTAGAAAATTGAGGTAGTCCCCGAAAGCGCTGCTGCAATAGCTCTGACAATCACAAAACCAGAAAGCCCAACCAAAATTCCAATTATAGAATAGATCATGTTTCGCTTAGCAGTTTCCATTAAATCTTCACTACCGGCAGCGGTGAGATACTGAATACCAGAAATCACAAAAGCCATTACAGCAAGGGTTGTGAAAAGTCCCATTAGCCAAAAAAAGAGGTTAGTCAGAATAGAAGAAATTGTTGCATCTGAAAGACCAGTGTCTGTCGGATAACAAACACCTCCAATTTTTTCAAAACCACTACCACAATCGAGAGCCGCACTGGTTCCACTTGCAGCTGTGCTGTTTGAACCCGTACTGCCTGAAGACGAAGGAACGCAGCATTTCTCTGGACTTGAGCAGCCTGTCGCAGAGGAATTAACAGATTCCGTACCTAGACAAGTAGAGTCACAAGTACCATTCAGGCTTGCGCATGTAACCGCAGAAGCTTCATTAATTTTAACAAAGAAAACACTCGAAAAAAGCACCAACGTTACAAACAGATGAATCTTATTTTTATTTTTTATTTTTATCATAGAAATTTTGATTATAAGTAGCGTTAAAATAAATCAATCTTACCTTAAGAATTTATCAATAAGCCTAAAAAGTAGTAGATGCACCATCGAGCAATGAAAAGACTGCTTGCATTATTACAAGGCCAGAAAGCCCTACGATGATTCCCACGATTGACCAAGTCATCCCCTCTTTTGCCTTTGTTATCATGTCGTCATTGCCAGCTGAAATCAAATAAAAAATTCCCGAAAGAACAAAACCAATAACTCCAAATATCGAAAACATTTTTAAGAGCCAAGAAAGTATGTTTGTAATAATTCCAGAAAGAGTACCCTCCGGAAGACCATACGTGTTAACTAGTGTCCACCCAGTTCCTGTTGTGCCCATACTTTGAGCGAATGTTGCAATTGGAAATAATAATATAAAGATTATTATACTTACTCCAATAATTTCTTCCTTTTTTTCAGCGCATAAAAAAGACAAGCGCTGGAACTGTTTTTTTGCTATTTTCATTTTTTTGTTTCTTCTTCTAAAAGCTGGCTTTCAAAATTAAAGAAAAGAAAAATATTATATCTCCTAAAATTATAGCACATTTAAAAAAATCTGCACATTTAAAATGCAGATTTTAGAATTTATTAAATCATGAACATTGCCTTACTTTTTGAGTAAAATTTTATTAATGATTGTTTCATCTGCACATGAATATTGCGCATCAGATGAATAAAATTTCCTTTTCGGTCCGCGACAGCCTTCATTGTCATTAGCCAGCACTCCAAACATAGGCATCAAAAAACCAGTTTTTCCAGAATTGAACTTTGCATACAAAAATTTCAAGGTTTCACTTCTCTTTTCCGGCGTCATTCGAGCGAAAATATCCAGATCATCGGATTTTATCCCAGTCCAATCAAGATGGAGCAGTACATTTTTAGCCTTGCTGGCAAAATTTTGATGCCACAAAAGTGCCCAGCAACCACCACGAGTTGAAAGACATGGTCCATCTTCTACCGTACCAGCGTCACTAAGTCCAACTCCTCCTTCGATATAATCAAAAAATCCAAGATAATTTTCATCAGTAATGTTTCCAGTTTGAGCTCCAATAACAATATTCACCCCATGCAATTTAGCATATTGTCGCATGTCATTTATTATCTCTTGGGCATAATTTTTGCCAGATGCTTCCTGCATATATATTTGACCGAAAGTAAAACTTTGCACGCCAAGGTCAATCGCCCAATGAGTTATGTAGGCAACGTAAGCTCTGTATTCCTTGCTGGCAAAAGTTGGTTTACAAGTATTATCACCCCAAGCACCAATTGAACCCTTTCGACACATTTTCTCAAAATCAAAATATCTGCTTTCATTATTATTATAATATTTAGCCTTAGTGTTAATCGCCTCAGCAATAAACATGCCATAAACAACATCCTTTTTTGTAATCTGACCCATTTCAAAATTTATGGTTTCAAAATCAGGCGGAGTTAGCCAAGTTTCAATTGCGCGATGAAGATAGTAACAATTTGATCGATTTATCAAACTTGCATATTCCTGCCAATCAGGATTGTACTCTGAAAGCAGTCCGTCTGTAACGCAACCCTGGGCTTTCAACCTGTCCATAGAAACTGGCAACGGCTTGGGCCTATTTGCCACATTTAATTTCATCGGGAGCTTATCTGCAACTGAAACGCTCTCATTTGCTGGAGTTATCACATCAGTTTTTACCTCATCTGATCCCCTTACTTTGAAAACTATCCAGCCCACCGCAAAAAAAGCAATCGCCAACAATGTTGCGATAATATGCGCACCTCCAATTTTCCTTTCTCGATTAATATCCATTTTAGCTTTATTTTTTATTCTTAGGACTTATACGCTTGTTTTCAAATTCCTAGAGCACAATTCCTTTTCTAAAAAAGTCTTCCCTGGTCTACCTTAAGTCTTGTTTGCTAAAATACTAAATGTAAGTAATTTTCAATCAAGCGCATAAGTCCTGATTTATTAAATACTACCCTACTGTCTAGTACGAGCGCACTGACAATTTTATTCTAAAAAACCACAAACGCCAATGGCTTGTGGTTTAGAGACTCAGAAAAGTAAACTGAACGAACTTCAGGGCTTAAAATTTTTACGAGCTTGTTTTCTTTTTTGGCCGTACGAATGACAATGAGTCTAAGCATTTAGCCATGGTCTTGGGCTAAATGCGGGCTCTAAAAAGGAAATGAGCTGAGTAAAAAATTTTAACTTACTTCCTGAAAAACGTGATTCGGATACAACCCAAAGAAGCTAACTTTATCTTTCAAGATCCAAAATTTCGTCTATTCTAACTTGCTCAACAAAGTCTGCCACGTGACTTACTAAAACCATCGCACCTTCATATTTACTGAGAGCTTCGGCAATAATCGGCAAATGGCGGAAATTAATATGATTTGTCGGCTCATCTAGAACCAAAAGCCCCGGCTGCTCAAGCACCAAGCGCGCAAAAGCCACAAGCCCTTTTTGTCCTTCTGAAAGCGTACCTATCTTAGAATTGATAATTTTTCCATCTATCAAAAATCCAGATGCAACTGAACGAAGTTTTTCCTCATCTGTCGTTTGCATTGCGCCGGCTAAGGATTCATAAACAGTGTCTTCAAAATTAAGTGTTGAAAAATCCTGCCGATAATATCCGATTCGAACACCTTCGGCATATTGCGCCCCCTTTGCGGTTCCTGCTGCCAAAGATTCAAGCAAGGTACTCTTTCCAATGCCATTTGGCCCGGCAAGCAGCAAATGAGTATCCTTCTTGAGAGAAACACTCACCACTTTTTCCTGTGGCTCGTGATTTTTGATTACAGTCAGTGATGATATCTTAAGAATTTCGCCGCTTAGATTTTCCTGTACTGGAATTGAAAAACCTCTAATTGCCTTATCTTCTTTTCGTACATCAACCTTAGCTTCTTCCATTTCTGCAGCCTTGTCGCGCATTCGACGAGCTACTAATCTCATCTTTCCTCCTTTATTGGCAAAAAAATTGGCCTTTTCCTTGTTAGCAATAATTTCCTTTTCATATTGAGCATTTCTCATCTTCTCCTTTTCAATACGTGCAGCGATTTCGGCCACCACTACATAATAATCCCCCAAATATTGGTCAACCTTATGCGTGAAAACATCTAAATATAGCACACCATCAGTAAAGCAGTTTAGAAAGTCAGCATCATGTGAAATCACAATGCAAGTTTTGTCATAGCTCATCAAAAAAGCAGTTAGGTGAGCAATTCCAGCCTTATCAAGATTATTTGTCGGTTCATCCAAAATCAAAAGTTCGGCATTTTGAATCAAAGCTGAAGCCATCAGGAGCCTAGCTTGCTGTCCACCAGAAAAAGACTTAATAATCTTATCTTTTGGCGCATGCAAATTCACAGCATCAAGCACAGCGTCAATCTTTGGGTCAATATTATATATCTTCTCAGAAAAGCATTTTTCAAAAAATTCTTTTACAGTTAGTTCTAGTTGCTCACGGGGAATAACCTGCTTAGCATAAGCAATAGTAAGGCCTCCATCTACATAGATTGAGCCATCTTCCGGCTTAAGTTCACCAGTAATCAAGTTTAAAATCGTACTTTTGCCTGCCCCATTTTGACCCATCAAAGTCATTTTTGTGCCTCGGCGCAGCGCAAAAGAAGCCTCATCTAAGATTGGCTTTTCATGAGAATATTCAAAGGTAACCTTATTAAATCTGATTGCTACGTCGTCTTTTGCCATATTTTCTATATTGCTTGATTTGGATTATTAACACTGAGTTGTTATCTTACAACACTTATTGCGATTTGAAAAGAGGCAATTCGCAAACCATGTTAATTTGGAGTATATTCCAATACAGGAATGATACCTCAAATGTAAGCTACAATATTGGGCATTTTTGAAAAATTTAGTTAACTTTAATTTTAGAAAATACCTTCATTTTCTCTTTTCTCATTTCTTCACCAGCTTCAATGTCACTTTT
>CAISKQ010000014.1 GCA_903885965.1 uncultured bacterium | reverse complement strand
CAGTTTTATAGATAAGGTGAGATTTTCAAATCTTCAAATTGTGGGCGTGCCCCGTTAGAGATTTGACAAGTTAGCTTTAAGTAGAAGTTATTATTGGTAGAATTAAGACAGTTTTATAGATAAGGTGAGATTTTCAAATCTCTAACGGGGCGTGGTGTCAACGGCTAGCACGAGTGGTTTGGGACCATTTAGACAGGGTTCGAATCCCTGCGCCCCGACATAACAACAAACGAAGACCTCTTCAAAGAGGTCTTCGTTTGTTGTTATTTTGAGAATGTAAAAGGGATTCGAACGGGCAGAAGCTAAGCAAACTGACTTTCAGCAGAAAGCCAGCGCAGCGTGCGTCGATGAATGCGACCATAGGAGCATTCAGCGCTGCCGAGGACAAGGAGTTTGTGAGTGTCGACGAACAAACGACGCGGAAATCCCTGCGCTATTGCCAGAAAAGTATTTCAAAAAAGCAAACGATTTTGCTTTTTTGAAAACCCAGGCTCCGAGGGAAAACTTTCTCTGTGTACCCGCGAGAAAGTTTGGATGAGGGGGAATCCCTGCCCCGACAAATGCAAGAGGGATTCGAACCGGCAGAAGCTAAGCAAATTGACAATATGTTTCATTTAAATGAAACATATTGTCGTGCCCACTTGTATTATGGGTGTTGCAATTAATTGACATGTATCAAATATGAAAAAGATTACAAAAGAAACCACAACCGCACAGACAACTGGAAGCATTGCTCCGATAGTAGGATACGCAACCAGCTCCCAGACAATTGAATATCTGGTGTATTTCCTTTTTGGTTTTTTGGAAATACTCTTGGCATTTCGTCTTATTTTTAAATTAGCTGGAGCGAGCCTTAAAAGCGCTTTCGTGGGATTTGTTTATGGTTTGACTGGAATTTTTACCTTGCCGTTTGAGGGAATATTCCGCCAAGGATATGCTCAAGGCGTAGAAACAACATCTGTGCTTGAACCTGCAACTTTGATTTCAATTATTGTTTATGCAGTCCTTGCCTGGGGAATCGTTAAGCTTATAAGTATCCTCTCAGGCGAGCGACAAAAAAATAACTCAGCTATCTAATTATTAAATAACCTAAACATATGTGGACAATAATCACAATCTTACTAATCCTGTGGCTTCTTAGACTTGTTAGTGCGTATACCTTTGGCGGACTGATTCATATCTTGCTAGTCGTAGCTATTGTCCTAGTCATTATGAGGCTGCTGCAAGGACGAAGTGTTCTTTAAGCTGGAACGATAAAATATGCAAAATAAATTAATAGAATTAAAAACAGACGAGCAGCTGCTGTTTGAAAAGACAGTTAAAATTTATCATTCTATTACTCGTGGTTCGATGGATGGTTTTTTGATTGTTGATATGCAAGGACATTTTCTTGATGTCAATGACGCATATTGCGAACTGATTGGCTATGACAGAAAGGAGCTTTTGAAAATGAACATGTCCGATGTGGAAGTCGGCGCAAATGTTAAAGATGTAGAAAAAAAACTATTAGAAATAAAAAAAAATGGAGAAGCTCGCTTGTTTGTTCAGCACAGAAAAAAGAACAGCACATCTGTGGATATTGAGATGAGCGCCAATTATGGCGATTACCTTGGTGGTGTAATATTCGTTTTCGCACACAACATCAGCAAGCGCGAGAAGTCAAAAGATGCGCTTGCAAAGAATCACGCAAGGTCTAAAGACATCATTCAGGGTCGACTTGCTGAATCCTATAAACACCTAGGAACAATCAATAGAAAAATTTCTCTTTTGTTGGAGCTCGGCAAGTTTCCAACTTCAGTAAAAGACAAGCAGAAAATAATTGACCATATTCTTTCTTTGGCCATGAGTATCTCAAAAGCTCCGACTGGCTACCTTTATGGTGCAAGCGGAAAGGGTGAATTCAATCTTTTGTCTTCCAGGGGATTAAGAGAGAAACAGAAGGAGAAAATAAGAGTTATCTCAGCTCAAACAGTCGGACTTCTTAAGCAGTTATTACTTGAGAAGAAGCTTGCTAACGGCGATATTAGGCAGTATGAAGCAGATCTGCTGGCGCTTGATAATAAGCTGGAATATTTTGTGAGTCTCCCTCTTGAAAGAGGCAGTGGTCTTGGTGGATTTATTTTCCTTGGCTTTAAAAAGAAAACCACGGTGAATATGGAAGATTTAGAGTTTCTCGATGTTTTCGCTATGCATGCTTCGCACGCCCTGAACAGGGCTGGAGTTTTAGAATAAGCGTTTTCCAATAAGGATTAAATAAAAAAGATCAGTCAGGCTCTTTAGGTTTTTTGTTTAATGATCGTTTTAATTTATTCTCCCAGGATAATCCTTCTTCTCGCATATACATCAGCCAAGTCATTGAATTCATTAATGGACAATCCACCTAGACATTCGATGCGGTTAATTGCTCTTCTTTTTATAATCGTATAAGATGGATATAATGAAAAAAATGATTATTGATATACAAAGGAATAAAGTGACCCTTATTGCGCTGGGGATTATTTTAGCTGTGGGCATTTTTTTGCGAACTTATCATTTTCGCGATTGGTTACTGTTCGGAGATGATCAAATCAGGGATGCTTACATAACTAACGACGTTATATCTGGAAAGTCTCCGCTCCCGCTCGTGGGACCATTTATGAGCTATTCCGGAGATGGCGAGCACAGTGAAGCAGAGTCTTTCCATATGGGTCCTATTTATTATTACTTTCAAATAATTTCAGCTAAGCTTTTTGGAAACTATCCTGACAAGCTTGCTTACCCTGATGTATTTTTCTCTATTTTATCGATCCCACTCCTCTTTCTATTTTTTAGGATTTATTTTAACAAAAACATATCGTTGGGTATCACTGGGTTGTACGCTATCTCAGATTATTTTATTAGCTATTCGCGCTTTGCCTGGAACACTAACCTGATACCGTTTTTTGTGTTGCTCTTTTTACTTTCTCTCTATAAATTCTTAGAGAAGAATGAAAAAACAAATTACATTTGGATTTTGTTTTTGGGTATTTCTTTGGGGATCGGGTTTCAACTTCATGCGATTGTAATGATTCTTTTTTCAGTTGTAACTTTCTCCGTTTTCTTGTTTTCAATGAAAAAAAATTTTCGGGCATGGAAAAAGTGGGCAGTTGTCTTGTTGATTTTTATGTTTCTAAATGCGAGCCAAATTATTAGTGAGGTGAAAACGAACTTTAGTAATTCCAAATCACTCCTACATTCCGTTAGAAACAACAGCAGTGGTACTCCAAGCATAAATTCGATAAGTTTTTCAAGGCTGGGCAATGATTTGGATTGTCACGCGGAAGCTAATTTTTTCTTGCTAACGTCTTATGGTAGTGGACGATGCGTACATGATTTTATCTCAGCTAAACCAGATACTTGGAAGAGCCACTATTTTCAAAATTTTGTTGGCGGCGCTGAGTTTGCCATTCTTTTGACAAGTTTGATATTCTCAATTAGCGGCTATTTGTTTCTTGTCTACTTGGCTAAAAGTGAAAAGGACCAGACCAAAAAACATTTCCTACAACTCATAGTATTGTACTGCGTGGTGGGATTTCTCATAATGTTGCCACTTAGTAAGAATGATATTAATGAATTGCGATATTTTGTTTTTGGGTTTTTTGTGCCGTTTTTGTTTTTGGGTTTTTTGCTGAAATTTATATCTGCAAAAATTAGAAAATTAATGCTCCTAATCCCCGTAATGATTATTTTGTTTGGCTTGCTGATATATTCAAATGTTCAGGCTATTAACTCTGAGGCTGGCCCCTTTAGGGACAGTAGGGTTACTTGTTCGAATTTGTATAAAGTGACATTGGGAGAGCTTGAGAATGCTGTTCAATATATAGTTTCTTATTCAGATGGTCAAAAGAAAATATATTTAGACAAGGATAGTTCGCATCGGGTCATGTCAGACGCGTTGGTATATTTGCTAGCTAGGCGTGGCATTGAAGCAGTGAAGCTTAAAGAGGATGTTAGCAGTGATTCAGTTGAGGATGGACAGAGATTCTACCTAAGTTGCAAAATGCCAGGAGCCTTTCCACGTGGCACTACTTTGAGATTCGATGAAGACTATTCTGATCAGAGAGTTGGTGAATTTTATATTTTTCATTTAAATACGACAAGAGACTTGAAGTGATAACAACAGAAGAATCTAAGATCCTGATCAGTTTGTCACAAGAAAACAAAAGCATGCCAACACAGTATGCTTTTAAAATTATTTTTTTTAGAAAAGTTTTCTAGCTAATCTAAATTTTAAAAGAATAATTTCATCACTTAAACCCCTCCAAATATTCTGGCAATTTCAAAATCCATTGGGCTTGTTGGGGATAAAATAGAAATCTTTCAATGTCTTTGACGGCCAGGGTAGTGGTCTATTGTAGAAAAAAATAAAAGTGATATAATAGCACTATAAAATTAAAACTTTAAAAAAGCGCTAATAATATGAAAAAAGAAATCGTGCAAAAATTGCATAAAAATTTTAATGACGATGCTCAGCAGACGCAGGATGATTTGGAATTTTGGTTTGCCAGAGATTTACAGGTTTTGTTGGGATATGGTCAATGGAAAAATTTTCAAAAGGTTATCGAGAAAGCTAAAGTTGCTTGTCAAAATAGTGGTCTTGCGGTTGATGATCAATTTGCCGACGTCGGAAAGATGATAGTCGCAGGTAAGGGTGCCGAAAGAGAAATTTATGATATTGCGCTTACTCGCCATGCTTGTTATTTGATTGCTCAAAATGGCGATCCGCGCAAAGAAGAAATCGCTTTTGCGATGGCCTATTTCGCTGTGCAGACCAGAAAGCAGGAAATTATTGAAAAAAGAATTTCAGAAATAGAGAGACTGACTTTTCGTGAAAAATTAACCAACTCAGAAAAGGAATTGTCTGGCATCATTTATGAGCGCGGGGTTGATGGGGTTGGCTTTGCTCGAATCAGAAGCAAGGGTGATCAAGCACTTTTTGGCGGAAACACAACGCAGGAAATGAAAAAGAAACTTGGCGTAAAAGACAATCGCGTCTTGGCTGATTTTTTGCCAGCAATTACGATTAAAGCCAAGGACTTTGCTAATGAAATTACAAACTTTACTTTAAAGCGTGATAATTATTTGCAAGGAGAACAACCCATTGCTTCAGAACATATTAAGAATAATAAAAGCGTGCGAAACATTCTCACGCAGCAGGGTATTTTTCCGGAAAATTTGCCAATTGAGGAGGATGTTAAAAAAGTTAAAAGAAAAATTATTACTGAAGATAAAAAGTTGATTAAGAATGTTAGCAAAAGAAAAAAGTAAGAAAGGCTCTAATATATTTGAAAAAACTATTTCTTAAACTCTTCCAAATATTGCGGCAATTTCAGGATCCACGGGGCTTGTTGGAGGTAAAAATATTTTCTAAGCTTCTTAACGTTAGTTTGTTTTATCTTAGCATCTCCTATATTATAAAAAGGTAAGTTAATTTAAAGAAAAATATGAACCTTAGTGATTTAGGTTGGGAAAAATATCGGGAAAATTCGCAAGACGTAGAAAATTTTGCGCTGGAAAATGTTGGCAGAGTCGCGGTGGAAAACCGGGGCGGCTATTTGCTGCGATGCCAAGCTGGCGAACTGGAGGGTATTGTGCGGGGAAAATTTATGAACTCGCAAAAGGTAGATAGTCAATATCCGAAAGTTGGCGATTGGGTTATATTTGAAAAACTACAAGGTGAACAAAAAGCCATTATCACCTTGATTTTGCCTCGGCAGAGTAAGCTTTCTCGCAGGCGAGTAGCTAAAGACCGAGAAGCAGTTTTGGATAAAAAAGAAGAGCAAATTATTGCAACTAATGTTGATTTGATTTTTGTAGTGCAGGGACTTGATGGAGATTTTAATATTTCTCGATTGGAAAGATACGTTGCTATGGCCAGTGAGGGAAATTGTCGGCCAATAATTTTGCTGAATAAATGCGATGCAGTTGAAGATAGTCAATTAAAACTTGAGCAAGTCGTGGCAGCTTTGCCAGAGGTGGAAACATTTTTGATTAGCGCAAGAGAGGAAATTGGACTTGAAAAAGTGCGAGCACTCATAAGCGAAGGAATCTCAATAGTTTTCGTGGGCTCTTCGGGGGCAGGAAAATCAACCTTGATTAACAAATTGATTGGCCATGATAAACAAAAAATCAATGAGATTAGAAAGGATGATAGTAAGGGTAAGCACACAACGACCAAAAGAGAAATGATAATGCTTATAGGTGGTGGAATTCTAATTGACACGCCAGGGATGAGAGAGCTTGGGATTTGGACACAGCAGCGTGAAACTGTAGCAGAGGCGTTTGAGGACGTCAATGAATTTGTTAGAAAATGTAAATTTAGTGATTGTGATCATCGTGTGAGCAGTGGTTGCGCTGTTATTGAAGCTGTTGACAGCGGGAAGCTAAGCAAAGAAAGATATGAAAATTTTCTTAAGATTAAGGATGAACTTGATCCGAAAATATTCCAAGGAAAAAGAAAGGCACAATATGTTCAGAAAAGAGCCTTGCGTAAAGACATTAAGCAATCAGCATTTAAAAAGAAAAAATAAGAATAAAGAAAGCTTGACTTTTTCATTTTTATCATGTATAATGGATTTAAGAAGTAACGGGTGAAAGCCACGTTACTTTTTTTATTTGCTAATTAATAAACCATATAATTATTTTTTGTTATAAGCATAATAAAAAATAATCAAAAACAAAATGGAAACCAAAAACTGTCCTCATTGCGAGGCTAAAAAAGTTGAGGAAAGAGCCAGTGAAGAATTTTCACTAGCAGTTCTGATTTCTTTAGTTCCAATGCTCGTTTTCGTTTTATTTGGACAAGCTGGACTTTTTTAATCCATCTTCTCGAAATAATAATAAGAAAGGCTAGCAGAAATACCCGCTGGCTTTTTTTGTTGTAATTTTTATGGTATTATTGCAAACATAAGGTAACACTTCGTTTGAAAAATTATGGGAAAAATAAACTTTGCAGGGAAGGGCTTGAATCAAACAATTTTTTCTAAAAAGACAGTGCGAACAAATTCTGGAAAGAAAAGCGGTGCGTTCAAAGCTATCATGGAAAATAAAGAAATCGCTCACGTTATGGATAAGCGCTCTGAGCGAAATGTTTTTTATGATGCGCTGAAAAAGAGAGGGCAGGCTGCAGGTAAAAAGGGAATTACTAAAAATATTTTGAAAAAGGTGCTTGGTGATATTGAGCATTCCGGACAGTTTAGTCATAAAGAAATGCATGAATTAGGTGAGGAACTAATTGGTGGAGCCGCTTCCTCGCGTATTGTTCGTGATCATTCATCAGAGCATTCTGAAAGTCGTTCGCATGAAACAAATACGCACCGAAGAGGTTTTGATGAGGTGCTTGATAATGAGCAGTCACGACATTTCAACGTGGAAAAAGCAGCACAGAAGGAGAAACTTGCTTCTACGCAAGAGCCAATAAGGAGTTCAATATTAATGTTAAGTAAAGATGTAATCAAGCAGGCTAATAACAAAGAAAACATCAGCGAAATTTTTAGAAAGGATGAGTCAGTGCGTTCCTCTCACCTAAATGAAATCAATAAAATGCGAGGCGACCAGGCGTCCTCTATGCAAGAGCGCATACAAAATTTAAAGGTTGCGCCGGCGATTAATGCTAATGCTGACAATAAGGAACAAGGACGTGGTTTAAATGACACAAATGATAATGACGGAATGAATCTGGCTGGTACTAATTATCCAAATGCAAATAAGGAAGGAAAAGCTCAGGGTAAATCGATGGCCTTGATTCAACAGCAAATTAGAGAATTGACAACTGCTCAAACAGCTGATGCAGCTAAGCAGGAAAATGCAAAGCAAGAGTCACTAGCATCAAATAAAAACTCTAATAATGAAAGGCAGACGCAAGGAAAAAATAAAATTATTGATTTTAATGCTAGGGCAGCGTCAAATACTTCACAGGCTTTTGGCTACGTTCCGCAGCATTTGAAAAATAATAAGGATGAAAAGCTGCGTGAATTGTTATTTGAAAATTCCGCCAAGCAATCAGTCACTGATACCTTAAGTGAAAAGAAAAAACCTGACACTGAACAGGAAGCTGTTGAACAAGAAATTGAATCAGTACTGAATAAAAACGAAAGTGCAGAAAGGCAGACGCATGAAGAAAATAAAATTATTGATTTTAATGCCAGGGCTGCAGCGAATACTTCGCAAGCTTTTGGTCGCGTTCCACAGTATTTGAAAAGTATTAAAAGTGGCACTGATTATGATAAAATAAGAGCGTTGATAGCAAAGGTGCAGGAAAAAGAAAAGGGCAATGATAAAGAAGATGATGAAAATGAAAATGAGGACAATGATGGTAGTAAGTTAGCCGCATAATTAATAATTTTTTTAGAGTAATTATCTATGAAAAGCAAGAACCAAATAATTAATATTGCAATGTACATTTTGTTGGCGCTTTTTTTGCGTTTTGTGATGGTGGACATTATGAGCAGTGGGTCTTTGGTTTTTAAGGTGATTGCTATTGCAACTATTTTTATTGTTGGAATAGTTTTTATTTTTAGAGGAACAGCAAATATTATAGAGGAAACAACCGATGTTCTTAAAGATCGAACCGGTTTAGCTGGCGGGTTTTTACAATCACTCGGAACAGCCTTTCCGGATATGATTATCGGTGTGACGGCTGCAGTATTGAGTTTAAGTGTTAGAGAATCGGATGTGACTAGGTCAATTAATTTGGCTATTATTGCCGCAGCGGCAACCTTTGGTTCAAATATTTACAATATCGTCCATGCCGTTTGGTGTCTTTATCGTCAGAATCTTTCCAATCGTTTGAGCAAAACAATTTTAATGTTTCCACCTTTAAAAATCGGTGGAAAATTGACTCCACTTGATCAACATTCGGCCAAGCCTTCCAAGCGAGAAATGGATGCGGCCATTGATATCCTTTCGGTGCTGACATTGCTGACAGCGGTCGTGGCCGTTTTCATGGTGATTTTTGGACAAGTTAAATCTTTGGGTGGGGTGGTTGAAGGAGATGTGTATGAACTTACTAGGCCGGTAGGAATTTTGCTTTTTCTGCTTTGCGTTGGAACCCTTTATTATTTTCGAAAAGATGAGCGACCCCAGTCTTTGGAAAAGGAGATTATTGAGGAGGAAAAATATTATACCAAGCAAAAAACCATTCGAATCTGGCTGGATTTGGTGCTGTCTGGCATCGCAATTTTGTTTGCCGCCGAAAGTATGGTGCGGGCGATGGAAGTTTTTGCGCATCTAACGCATTTACCATTTGTGGCAACGGGAATTTTGGCTGGGGTTATTGGTTGTTTTGGTGAAATGTTAGTGGTGCACAATTTTTCAGTCAATCCAAAAGGTAGAATCGGCGATGCGATTGTTGGAGTGGCAATGGATAATATTGTCACAACGCTGGGTGCTTCGATTGTGGCGGTGATGGGCGGAATCTTTTTGGGAGGAAATTCCTTAATTGTAATTTTCATGATTATTTTGGCAGGTAACACGGTTTTGATTCAACAGATTTCGAGACTGAAGAATGCGATAAAATAGTTTGTAAAGTTATAAAGTTTGTAGTGGAAAGCAAAATGTGAAGCATGGAATACGAAAACAGATTTTAGATGTTAGATTTTTGATTTTAGAATAAAAATACAAAAGAATCTACAATCTGAAATCTTTATTCTGTTAATATAGTGGCTGTTGCTTCTTTTTGATTGGTGTTGCAATAATGATAATAATTAATAATAAAAAAATATTATGAAAAAATGGGAAGAGGCTACGCAGGCCTATGAGGGTGTTAAAAAAACGATTCAAGAAAAGTGGGAAGCTTTTAAGCAAAAATTTGAAGCAGCTAAAATAGAGATGTCGCAAGAGATTTTAAATGCTAAAACTCCAGAGGACCTCATTGCAATTGGGAAAAAACTCCAAGAGCAAGGAGAAACTTTGAAAGTTGAGGGAGAAGGCGTAAAGCAAGAGGAAGAAGAAGAACAGCCTACTGTTGAAAATGGAGCAGTGGCTGATAACTCTGATGAGGCAATAGAAATCCATTCAGAACTCAAACAGGCACAAGCCGTTTCAGGGCAGCAAGACCAAATAAGGCTAGCTAATCTTCGTGCCGGAGTTTTGGATGAGGGGTTAGCTGCGCCTAAGTTCGTTGATATTTCTGATAATACCCAAGTCGAAATACCTGAAAAGGATAGAGCTAGGGCAATTGAGTTGAACAATAGAATTGTTAGTATTAAGAATAAAGAAGCTAAAGTTGCGGCTCTTGAAAGCTTAACAGTGGAAGAACTTTACTTGATTGCAAAGAAAATTGCAGCGGATAGTAAAGAAGGGCAAAATATTTTTCCTCTTTTAACTAATTATGCAAATAAACCAGAGCTAATTGCTCAACCAGAAATTCTCGGAGAGCTTAAGAGATTGCTTTCGAGCGGAAAAATACATTTATATAATGTTGAAAGAATCATTAGTTTGCCAGACACGGAGGAAATCTTAACCGATTCTGCTGTACGCAAAGGAGTGCAAGAGAGTATGCACGGTTTTTTTTCTGCTGTATCTGAAAACGATTTGAAATATGCCAAAAGTGCAATTGATGCTGTTAAGGAAAAAATGGCATTTAACAATAGTGATCTTTATGAAATAGCTGGTTTGCTTGCTCCAGAAAAGGAAGGACTTGGTAAATTTATAAAACATTTCGGATTAGCTCCAAATCTCATTTCTGAAATTTAGGTAGCACATCTTTGAAGTCTTGTTATTTTAAAAACAATTCCCAAGCAAAGTGGAATTGTTTTTTTATTCTTTCTATTGATATTTTTCTCGATGTGAGGTAGGCTTTAACTTATGATTACAATAAAATCAGCACAATTTGTCAAAGGGGTCACTGGTTCGGATCCGATTATGGCCGAAAAAATTCCCCAAATTGCTTTTGTGGGGCGCTCAAACGTGGGAAAATCCAGTGTCATCAATGCCTTGGTTGGCGTCAAAGATTTGGCGATTTCTTCTTCCACGCCGGGACGTACGCTGCAGCTCAATTTCTTTTTGATCAATGAGGAAGTTTTTTTCGTGGACTTGCCAGGCTATGGTTATTCTAAAATTTCACTTAAGCAGGCTGAAAAAATGCGTAAGATGATTATGTGGTATTTGGAGTCCGGTGAAGCCAATCCTAAAAAAGTTGTGTTGATTGTTGATTCAAATATCGGTCCAACAAAATTTGATTTGGAAATGATGGAATTGCTGACTGAAAATGAACATGAAGTTATCGTGATTGCCAACAAAATTGACAAGGTCAAACAAAGTGAAATCGTCAAAAAAAAGCGCACGATTGTGGAAAAACTTGGCACTGAAAAAATCTTTTATTTTTCCAGCAAAACCAAAAAAGGCAGGGAAGAATTGTTGGAGGAAATTATGGGTTGACATTTACCCTTATTCTTGCTATATTTTAAGAGCTTTAGAAGGTTCTGCTGCCTGGTGGCAGTTTTTTTGTTTAGCTCTACGAATTTACGAAAATATACGAATGTACGAATAGACAATTTTTGGAACAGTAATTTTTTTTGAAAAGATATTAATAAGTATAATTAGCTACTTAATTATGAATTAATTACAAATGCATGAATAAAAATTCGTACATTCGTATCAATTCGTAATTCGTAGAAAAAAATATGGAAATTCGAAACATCGCCATTATCGCTCATGTGGATCATGGCAAAACAACCCTGACTGATGCAATTATGCGCCAAACTGGCATGGTTGAAGAAGGTGTCAGCATGGACAACAATGCGCTGGAGCAAGAACGTGGGATCACGATTTATGCCAAAAACACTTCAATCAATTATCGCGACACGAAAATCAACATCGTAGACACTCCGGGTCATGCTGATTTCGGCAGTGAAGTTGAACGCGTGCTTCGCTCAATTGATAGCGTGCTTTTGATTGTGGATGCTCAAGAAGGACCGATGCCGCAGACAAGGTTTGTTTTGAAAAAATCTTTGGAATTGGGGCTTAAGCCGATCGTGGTGATTAATAAGATTGATAAACCTGCCGCTGATCCTGATTTGGTGCAAGAACAAGTCTATGAGCTTTTTATGGATCTTGGAGCTAGTGATGAACAACTTGATTTTACGACTATCTATGCTAACGGTCGAGCTGGAATTGCCAAGGAACACTTGACAGATGAATCTGACAATCTTGAGCCACTTTTGGATATGATTTTGCTGAAAGTTCACGCTGCTAAAGCTGATCGACAAGCTCAACTTCGAATGCAACCTTTCAATCTTGGGTATGATAACTTTTTGGGTAGACTCGCAGTTGGACGAATTCATGAGGGAACAATCAAGGCTGGAGCAACTTACATCCTCAAAAAAACTGATGGCAGTATTGAAAAATCTCGAATTACAAAATTGTACAATTTCAAGGGAACTGTTCGCGATGAAGTTACTGAAGCATTTGCCGGAGACATTGTGATGGTAGCAGGTTTTCCAAAGATTGATATTGGAGAAACTATTTGTGAGAGTGAAGAGCAGCAAGCCTTGCCAGCTATCAATATTGATGAGCCAACTATTTCCCTGAGATTTTTGGTTAATGATTCACCATTTGCAGGACGCGAAGGAAAATTCGTGACTAGCAAGCAAATCAAAGAGCGTCTGGAAAAAGAATTGGAAGTCAATGTGGGACTCAAGATTGATTTTTCAACTTCGGAATATTACACCGTCTTTGGTCGCGGCGAACTTCACATCGCAGTACTTTTGGAGAATATGCGACGCGAAGGTTATGAAATGCAAGTTTCGCAACCACACGTTATCATTAAAGATATTGATGGCGTGAAAAGTGAGCCATTTGAAGAGGTGACAGTTGACGTTCCAAGTGAATTGGCTGGAACAATTATTGAAACTCTCGGAAAAAGAAAGGGTATTATGTCAGATATGCATGTCCATGGATCACAAACCCGGCTTTTGTTTGAGGCTCCAACACGGGGAATGCTTGGTTATCGAGGGCAATTCGTAGTTGACACGAAAGGTGAAGGAATCATGTCTTCACGCGTGATTGGTTTTCGTCCATACGTTGGAGACATCAAGAAGCGAGAAGTTGGCTCAATGATTTCAAACGGAACTGGAAAAGCACTTGGATTCTCTTTGGCAAATCTTCAGGATCGCGGCGTGCTTTATATTGGCGCTGCAACTGAGGTTTATGAGGGACAGGTGATTGGAAACGTTTCTAAGGGAGAAGAAATGACCGTTAACCCGCTTAAGGGCAAGCAGCTTTCAAATATGCGTTCTTCTGGAACTGACGAAGCAATCCATTTGATTCCACCATTCACACTTTCAATTGAACGTGGACTTGAAATCATCAATGATGATGAGTATCTTGAAGTTACCCCACATTCAGTTCGTCTTCGCAAGCAATTTTTAAAGGAAGGGGATAGAACAAAGTCTAATCGGAAGAAATAAGAGCAGCTTGTTAGGCTTTAGCTTTTTAGCTTCTTAGGAAATACAATACATTGAAAAATCCCGACGAAAGTCGGGATTTTTTTGGCACATATTAAATTTTGTACTTAAGTCTCAAGGAGATTAGATTGAGAGGTCGCGGATTGTTCTGGCTGAAATCGTTGTGTCGGTCAGTGTTCCATGCACTACGATTTTATCCCCAGTCTTGATGTCAGAAAAGTTGATGCTCTTCCAGGATTTGTCAAAGACTCTGGTTGTTGTTGAAGCATTGTTAACTGTGAAAGTTTTTGCATTCTTAGTAATTATAAGTGAGTCAGCTGATACGGAAGTAACTGTTCCAGTAAGCCCTTTTCGATGGCGTTGCACTAAGTCAGCTTTTGGAAGAGTTTTTCCTTTCAGGCTTCTTTCGTGACGGAAGTTTTTTTCAGTTAATGTGTTGGCATTCGCATCCAGGACAATGCCTGAAGTTCCAAAGACAATAGCAATTCCGCTTATTGCAAGCGCATTTCTCATATTTTTTTTCATAGCGTTTTTTTGTTTATAATTAATTTGTTATTTAGAGCCTTTTTTGGCTCATATTCCTTTATACGCAAGTAAATGATATTTCTTTACAGGAAATATTTATCCATTGTAAGCCAAGGCTTGTTGTAGTAAACTGGTAATATTATGTTCACACCTAATCTACATCATCATTTTCAGGACATTGGTCCAGCGGTTCATTTTATAAAAAGTGGTTCATATTTTGGTGTGTTCTTTTTTTCTATTATTGTTGGCTATGTCTTGCCAATTCCAGAGGCAATTTTTTTGCTTTTAGTTGGGTATGTTGCCAAAGTCACGGGCATGAACTTGCTTGGAGTTGTGGCTCTTGCTGCGATTGGTATAATTGTTGGAGATAATATTTTGTATCGGCTTAGTTTTTTTGGTAATAAATATGTTGAAAAATTTAATCGCAAAATGCGAAAACATAAATTGATTCAATATGAACACCTTGTTACGGACAATGTCGCTTTTTCGGTTTATTTTCTGAAATTTATTGCCGGAGTACGTTTTTTTGGTCCAGTTATCTTGGGATCACTGAGGGCATCTCGAAAAAAGTTTGTTATTCATAATGCAATTGCCTCAATTTTGCACACAGGTTTACTGGTTTTTTTTGGTTATTATTTGCACCAAAGGATAGTGGCGGCTATAACCGGAGTTGAAATTTTTAAAAATATTTTACTTTTTTCTTCAGCAGTTATTGTTGGATTTATCCTAAGCTTTTTTTCAAAAAAAGATACTCTAGAAGAGAAAAAATGACCGATAATATAAAAAATAAAAAAGAGCTATTAGCTCTTTTTTTGATGTATGGATGTTGTTAGTTTTTCTATTTTGGTTGTTATTGAAACAATACAGGAGATGCTTAAAAATATTTTTTTATTTTAACGAAGTCCTCATCAAGTTCAGGGTGGCACACTACTTCGGTAGTTCCTTCTGGTATTTTAACAAGGAAGTTGTCAACATCTTTGACCCAATCGATACTTACTAGCGACCCAGAAGAGACGCAATTGTTCTCTGTGCAAGCAGTCATATCCATTCTTCTTAGGAGATGTAGGATGTAGGATATCATATTATGGTGAGGCATTGAGATACTGTTCCCGAATCTGATGTATGGAATAGTGTATTTTTCACGAAGATTAAGTGCAACTTTGAAAAATGGTGGGAAAAGATGGACGTGTTCATGGGAATTTATGCCGTCCGGATTTTTCCCAAAAATGTTCTTAAATAGTTTAATCTGGTTTTCCCAATCAGCAGTAACGCGCTTAGTAGTGAGTTTTCTTGCTGCAATTTTAAGGCAAAAGTCAAATCCTCTGCTAATGGCGCCAGTTCTTTTCTTCTTACTTTCATCGAATTCGTGTAAGATGTCAAGATGAATATCCAGTTTTACGCGACTCTTTGTTAGCTCATCGATTTCTTCTTTGGACATTTTTCCATGTACCATAACCGCGACTCGGTTTATTTTTCCAAGGCTAAGTAGATAGAGAATATTGCGATTTGATTTGGCATTGAGACCAAAGTCATCTGCGGTAACAATGATTCGCCCCCGATTTGATTCGTATGATTCCATTTGATTGTTGTTACTTTTTAAGCTGTTGATATTCTTGTTCATGCGCAACAGTATTTGAGTAAAGCTTTGTGCATGGTATAATCTTAGCAAGACAATCTAATTTAAGCAATAAACTCATAAGAGACACGCTTTCGCCGATAAGCGCGTAAAAGATATGAAACAAAAAAGTTACAATATATATTTTTTCTTAGTTATTTTGCTTGCAATAAGTGCAATTACATATTTTATATTTCAACCATTTTTTCTTGCAATTATGCTGGCCAGTATTTTGGCAGTCGCACTGCAGCGGCCGTATCTTTTTTTTGTGAAGGTTACTGGAGGGCGAAAAGGCTTAAGTTCACTATTGATTTCATTGTTTGGAATTATCGCGCTGGTTGCCTTTATGGGTGGTGTTATTGGGATTGCAGCTCAGCAGGCGACTTCTTTATATCAAAGCACAATTTCAGGTGGCAATGTTTACAATAAATATGGCGAGCCAGTCATTAATTATATAAACCATAATCAGCTGCTTGTTTCTCTTGGTTTGGATAATGTTGTAAATAAGGACTCAATTGGAAAGTCAGTCTCGCAGATAAGTCAAGGTGCATTTGTAATTGTTCAAGAGACTTATCAGGGAATCACGAGCGCAATATTTTCAATTATTGTTGTTTTCTTTACGCTTTATTATCTCTTGATTGAAGGAGAGCGATTAGTGGAGCGCACTATGTATTTGAGTCCACTTAAAGATTCATACGAAAGGGTTCTAATTGCAAAATTTATTTCAATTTCTAGGGCAACAGCCAAAGGCGCCCTAACAATTTCTTTTATTCAGGGAATTGTGGGAATGCTGTTGTTTTTTGCACTGGGAATTCCGGCAGCCTTTATTTTGGGTGTGGCTATGATGTTTTTTTCACTTATTCCAATAGTTGGTTCGGGTTTAATTTGGCTTCCAACAGCGCTTGTAATGTTTATAACTGGAAATATTTGGCAAGGATGGGCTATTTTAGCAGTAGGCTTCGGTATTCTTTCGTCGATTGATAATTTTTTGCGACCCAGACTTGTGGGTAAGAATACTCAAATGCATCCGCTAGTAGTTTTTTTTGCAACCTTAGGCGGGATAAGTATGTTTGGATTTTTTGGCTTTATTATCGGCCCTATAATTGTGGCTCTTTTTCTGTCTTTTTGGGAGATTTATGCAAAAGAATTTAAAGGTCAACTTGAGAAATACAACGCATAAATTTTAGAATAAATCTATTAATTTTATGGACCATACGCAAATTATGGTTCTGGGAAACCAAGTTAGAAATTTTTACTTCCCTTGTTTGCTTTTTAGGACACGCTCTTGGTCAGGAACTATGACCAATCGCTCAGTATTCACTGTCGCTCATAATGGTCTAAAAAGCAAACAAGCTCGTAAAAATTCAGAGATAGTCTTTGGCTGGAACCATAAATTGCGTATGACCCAATTTTATGTTAGCGTGGTATCAACATCTTCCGCAAATAATTAGTCCGATTGCTTTCACGGTTGGATTTTTGTCGGTGCACTGGTATTCGCTTATGTACTTGGTGGGTTTTGCGGTTGTGTATGGACTGCTGCAATGGAGAGTAAAAAAAAGAGAATATCTTAATGTTATCAGTTATCAGTCATCAGTCATTAGAAAAAATACAAAAAACGTTGAGAAAAATGATGACAAATTTCAGGTAATGGATTTTCGTGAGTTGCTCTTTGATTTACTTTTAGCTGCTTTTGTTGGCGGGCTTATTGGAGCGCGTCTTGGGTATGCTTTAATTTATAATACAAGTTATTTTTTGCTTCATCCGATAAAGATTATTTCTCCTTATGGTCTCGGCGGCGATTTTGAAGGTTTGTATGGTATGAGTTATCACGGTGCCATGATAGGCGGCATTGCAGGAGTGTATGTTTATTCAAAAATAAAAAAGCTTAATTTCTTGAATTACGCAGATTTCATTGTCCCTGCCTTGTCATTGGGATATTTTTTTGGCAGATTAGGAAACTTTTTAAATGGTGAGTTGTTTGGGCGAATTACAACCTCAAAATTTGGAATGTATTTTGCAGGTAGTCCAAACGTTTTGAGATATCCATCGCAAATTCTCGAGGCATTAATGGAGGGATTATTGTTATTTATTATTTTGTGGAAGCTGCGAAATCAAAAAAGAATGCCGACTGGTTTTCTTTTTGCGCTATATATTTTTGGTTATAGCGCCATGCGTTTTATTTGCGAATTTTTTCGCGATCCAGATGTTCAACTCGGCTATATTTTTCTTGGCTTAACCATGGGTCAAGTCTTGTCAATTGTTTCAGTTTTTATTTTAGCTGGGTGGCTATGTTTAAAAAATAAAAAAAGTGCTATAATAAAATAGTAAGTGCGCCAAGAGAAGCTGAGTGTTTACAGTTGGTTCAAATCCAACCTGCTTAAAGGCTAACCACCAGAGCAGTACAGAACTCTGCATGTTAATTCAGTAATGAATTAGTGTGAAGCCAGAGCAATGGACTTGTT
>CAISKQ010000013.1 GCA_903885965.1 uncultured bacterium | reverse complement strand
TATATTAATAAATCTTAAAGAAATACTTAAATTTAACTACATTTATCTTATGAGATAAATAATTAAAGAATTAATAAAAAAATACACGAATTAAGTTTCTTACTTGGTTATTGAAAAAAGTAACATCGCAAAATTTATTATAATACTTGCTTGAAAAGTAGTTAGGTTAAAATTATGAATTTATTTTAAGTTGTGTTATCATTTAACTATAATTTATCTTGATAAATATGAAATACAAGGAAACATTTATAATATCTTTTTTTACATTGGCTTCCCTGTGTGTATATGCTATATTTCCTGTCGAAAATTCTTTTCAACAGATTGTTACCATGTTAGTTTTCTTTGTTATATTTCCATTAATGTTTAATGGGTTTTTCTTGAAGAGAAAACTTAGTTCTTATGGATTACAATTTGGCGACCGGAAGCAGGGTTTATTGTGGGGACTATATTCAATTATTGCAGTTACTTTTATTTTATTTGTAAGTTTAAAATACTTTAGTTTTTTAAAGAATTATGGCGTGCCAGATTTCACGATTAACAACTTTAACAATTTTTTATTGTATGAATTTACTTTAGTTATCTTATTTGTTGCTACCTATGAATTCTATTTTAGGGGTTTTATTTTATCTATTTTTAAATCTAATTTGAAATATTGGACAATATTACTTCAATCATTGCTTTTTTTAGTTTTAGTTTTACTTATTGGCAGAGAGTCACTGTATCAGTTTTTACCATACTTAATATTTGCTCCATTTGCAGGACTCATCGCATATAAGAGTAAATCTATTATTTATTCTGGAATTATTCAGTTTTTAATTATTTTTATTTTAGATGCTTTAATTATAAAAATGCTTGGTTAATATTTTATATATGTTAAAAACAAAAGAAAAAGCAAAAAAAATATTTTCATTAGTTAGTGTTTTTAGTTTACTTTTTTTTCAGGTTGCGCCTATTATTGTTAGCGCTGCAAGTTTAACTACTTCAACTTCAACATTAGCATATACATCAGTCCCTATAAATGGAACAGATAATCAGAGAATGGGGTCATATAATAAAGAGCAAAATCCAAAAGTTACCGTTAGTTTTAGTTCAAATGGCGCCGCAATGACACCAGGAGCGAAAATAACCGCAACTGCTTCCGCTGGTTCATTTAAAGAGACTTCTTCAAAATTGTATTATACTTGGTATTTAAAAAGAAAGGGTTGTGACTTGGGTGGTTCAGCTGCTGCAGGATGTGACCTAGATAATGACGGAGAGGTGACAGTTAATGATTGGAAAATTGCAGCTGCGAAAATTATAGTGAGAGGATCCTACGATAGTGAGGGAGAAACTTATTCATCAAGTGTTAATTCAGGAGACGCTGGTTATGAAGCCTTTCCTTCGCCACTTGACCATGGAAAAGATAGAAGGGGCTGGGTTATAAATTCCGGTGCTGATATTAATGACAAGGATGCTCCTAATTGTTATGCGCAAGAACCAAAAACTGGAATAATATATGAATTAAGGCAGGTTGACCAGAAAATAGATAGCTGCCCAGATGGTTATCAGCGAGTTTGTGCTGCTTCAGATCAAAAGGCTGATTGTGACGTGCTTAATCCATTGTATGACGCAGTGGCAGCTAAAGCCGCCCAAGATGCTATTGATGCCGCAAATGCCTGGAATGCTAATCCAGCTAATGCCGCTAATCAACATGTGGTGCCAGCTACTTATGCAATTCCAAAAATAATATCAAAAACTACTAATAAGTTTTGCGGTGTCACTAATGACAACCCGGTTGATTTGACTGATATTTATTGCAAAATAACTACCTCAAACTTCACCACAGCTCCTTATTGTTATGATAATGCAATGGCCATATGTGTTAAATATTCAACTGTAGATGGCACTTCTGGTAATGTTGTTTCTCCTGACACCGATCCGATAACATCCCCACTAGCAGTAGTTGTTTTTAAAAAAGGTAATTTATGCAGCTCCTTTAGTCCTAACACTTCACCACCACCAGATTGGCTCAGCACTCAAAATCCAATTTATAATAGTGTTCAAGATCAAAAATGTGAGGATGCTCAAGCAGTTCTTGCAACTAATGATCCCGACTCTAATTTAAAATGTTCCGCCACAAAAGCAGGCAATACCTGCAAGCACTTGTTTGCAAAGATTCCAAAATCAATTGGAATCACGGGTGATGGTGAATTTGGTGGAGCTGAGAAGAAATTTTGGGGGGCTAATCCGGCAACACCGTCTACTCGTGGAGTAGGAGTTGACGAAGCAAATGTTGTTGGTCTTGGAATTGACAGCTTTACTTGGCTATACTCAATTGGTGATGAAGTTGGCCTTGCGGTTGAAGGAGAAAGTTATACGCCAACCCTACACGCAGATTCAACTTTTAGGAGGATGTGGGCTTTTTCGAAAAATACATGTAAGGCACTTGAAGACTTAGATAAAAATGTTCAAGATGCTACTTATGACAAGGTGAACGGAGTCAATAATAAAAAAAGAAAGAATATGTATCTTGAAGGACCTGGAGGGGGACCTTGCAATATGAGCGACGTATCAAAGTGTACCGGTTTTTTGACTGCAGAAGTTGATCTTGATTTATGTTTACCGGAAAATCTCATAGACCCAACCGCAGATGAAAATTCAGTCACAAGCTCAAAGCTAACTCTTCAGCTTACTAGTGAACCTGAAAACCCAATTAATGATCCAAATGGGAAAGGTGATACGCTTAATGTTTCAGGTACAAGCGCTAATACTCAAGACCTGAAAGGACTTAACTATAACTGGACTGTTCAAATAAGCAAAGATGGTTCAGCTCCTCCAATTGATACAACAACCTGGAAGGATATTACAAGCGCCCTGGAAGCAATCCCTTCTTTTTCTTCGATTGATGCAAGTGGACTAGATAAGAAGACGTTGGCCATTAATTTAAATTTAAGTGAGGAGCTCATTAGAGCTAATACTTCTGGATATACAGGTACTTTTTATCTTAGAATAAAAGCAAAGGCAAATGGAACAACAACAGATGGTGGTCAAAATGCCGAGGGACAAGTTGTTGTGAAAGTGCGTCAACAACAAAACGAAATTAAAATGTATTCTGTAACAGCAAACAATACAGGGATGTTACTGATGGATAAAGCCGGCACTGATCTTTGCTCTAACGGAACTGAAAAAACAAAGTGTCCTGTAATAAACAATGAAATCATTGGTCTTACTGTTCCTGACACTGCAAATAGTCAGTTGAGTAATTTTTCTTGGAAAGCTAATGGGGCAGCCTTTGTTTGCGGTCCTGACGTCTCTTCGCAATGCTCAACAATTGCGGGTAATAATGTCTTTATTCCGATTTTAGGAAACGTGGGAGAGGCTATTGATGTTACGGTGAGTGCTATTAAGACAAGCACAAATGAGGCAGTTAATCTTACCAAGAGATTTATTATTGTGTCACCTAGTGTAGTGCTAAGTAGCGCGGATGAAGCCACTGTTTGGCCAAAATTGCTTGGATATTATAAGGATTTAAATGGAAATCAATATCCAGACTACAGTAGCACTGTTTATGAGGCCGGACAGAATGGTACTGCTAATATAATTGCAAATTTTTATCCCGCTTCATTGGCTAATCAATCGGAAATTGAATGGACGATTGATGGGGAAAATCAGTATGACTTAATTAATAAAGCAAATATAACTTTTCCTATTAACAAAACAGAGGGCAACAGCTACGATGTTGGAATATCAACAAAATTTAAAACAGGCACAGAGGCTGAAATTAATAACACTAGAAAAGCATTACTAAAGGACTGGAATGTTGAGGCTGAAAGTATTGTTGATGAAAAGCAAAATGCGGCTATCCAAATTAATGTTTTAGCTGCTGGCTCTCAAAAAGTCGCTAGTAAAAACACTCAAAGTGGTCTTGCAAGTCTTATTTCACGGCTGCCGGAAAATTTAATGTTTATGCTTAAGATTGTGCTAACTTCCGGTGCCTTTCTGTTGTTGACCGGAATTGTTTTTGCCGTCATACCAGGATCGTCTTTTAGGGATGAAAATTAGTAAAATTTCGAGTTCGAAAACAAAAGATTGGTGAAATATGAAGATTTTTACTGATTATTCTTTTGGTTTAATTGTTTTTGGAGTGAGAAAATAAAAATCAAAATGAAAAATATTACGAAAAAGGTATTAAAAATGAAAAATGAAAAAATTTTTCTGTTCGGGATTATTTTTGTTGTTGTGTTACTTTCATTTTCTTCAGTTATTATTGCCTCAGCAGCAACCTGTGATAGCCTAGGAGGAACATGCGAATCAACATGTCTCACCGTTGATAATATTGCAGGTGCTTCAGACTGCGCTATGCTTACCAGTTGCTGCAAAAAGGTTGCTACACCTTCTAGTGGTTCATGCAATGGTACTGGGACTAACGCAGGAAAAAGTGGGAGTTGCCAAACGAGCTGCGGAACCAACATAATAGACAATGTAAAATGTACAACATTAAATGGGCCAACTATGGACGGTTTATTTTGTTGCATAGCGCAATCTCCAACTCCGGCAACTAATATAAGTTCCAACACTTCCTCTGCTGGCACATTTAAATATATTCTTCTTGAATCCCTCCCTGGATTTTTTCAAGCTGGAAATGAAATGACAGACTTCCCAGGCTTAATTTTAGCAATTTACAAATTCGGAATTTGGACCATTGGCATTTCTGGACTTTTCATGCTTACCATTGGCGGAATTATGTATATAGGCAGCGCCGGCAACACCTCAACAGCGGGAACTGCAAAAGGAATCATCACAGATGCGTTAATTGGTGTTTTTGCTGCTATGGCGGCTTATCTGATTCTGTATGTGATTAATCCGGATTTGATTAAATTGAATATTAATTTTTCCCCAGTTTCATTGACAGGCTCATCAGATTTAGGTGGTGGCACGGCCACAGGTGGCGGTTCTGGTGGCGGTTCTGGTGGCGGTTCTGGTGGCGGTTCTGGTGGCGGCACTTGTCAGGTTATAACATCTGGAGCATGTTCCGTCGCAAATCTTACAAGTACCTTTGGTGCTGATGCTGAAAAAATGTCCATGATCTGTAATCGAGAGAGTCGTGGAAATGCAGCACTGGAAAGTGGCACAGATCTTTGTGCTGATGGTAATTCTTTTTCAATTGGTCTTTATCAAGTAAACATGATGACTAGTGCTAATTCAATCGGTTGCGATGGAGCTAAAATATTTACAGGAATTGGATCTAGATCAAGCAGTTATGATTGTCTTGATCATAAAATAAATAGCAATGGAGTTTCGTATTGTGCACACAGGAATTGCAGAGTAACGGATTTGGCAAAATATAATGAATGTAAAGCAAAATTGAAGAATGGTACGACAAATATTCAGGTTGCTGGCGCCCTATACAACACTAGCCGCTTTAATCCGTGGAAGACGAGCGCTGGAATATGCAAAGTGAATTAAATAATTTTTTTATTAAATAAAAATTATGAAGAATAAAATCTTAATTCTAGTTACTATAATTGGTCTAGCGTCGCTAGTTTTTATTGTTGTTTTATTTCTGAAAAATAAGCAAAGTATCTCCGAGCCAACAAGTACGCAAAGCTTGCCTAATGCAAAAACTAGCACACAAGTTACATCAGGCACACCTAGTGCGACTGATACGTCAATCACGCCTAATATGTCAAATTTACCAACAGATTCTAAAATATCTATACCCTCAAGTGACTCTAAAGGTAGCATTTCTGTGGATAATTATTATAATGCGCCATCATCCACTGTGATTGATGATAAGGATGTCTTAATGGAAACAAATAAGAATTTTGACATCTTGGCCTATAATTATAATAATGAGAAAACTTTTTTAATTTATCTGAAAAACAGCGAAGAGTCACTAGAAATGACTAGAAAAAACGCAGAGAGTGTTTTTATTGAAAAACTAGGGATAACTAAAGAACAGGCTTGCTTATTAGTCGTTTCTGAGCGTCTGGCAGATGATATCAAGGGTTCAACTACTGAAGATTATGGATTAAGTTTTTGTCCGAATAGTAAAAAACTTCCAATTCTCAACTAAATTGTACGCCAAGAACCAAAATGGAGTATAATGATTATTATGGATATCCAAAAAACAAAAATCAAAAAAACAGCCTTAATTGTTTGTATTAGTATGCTGATGTTTGTGTGTTTGAGTGGGGTTGCCCATGCCGAATTCAAATATACGCTGCTTGAATCCCTCCCTGGATTTTTTCAAGCTGGAAATGAAATGACAGACTTCCCAGGCTTAATTTTAGCAATTTACAAATTCGGAATTTGGACCATTGGCATTTCTGGACTTTTCATGCTTACTATTGGAGGAATTATGTATATCGGCAGTGCGGGCAACACCTCAACAGCGGGAACTGCAAAAGGAATCATCACAGATGCGTTAATTGGTGTTTTTGCTGCTATGGCGGCTTATCTGATTCTGTATGTGATTAATCCGGATTTAGTAAAATTAAACATTAACTTTACTACAGTGAATGTCGACATAATAACGGAGGCTGCTGACACATCTGCAGAGTCAAATGGAACGCTCTCTAGCGGATCAGGTGGCGCTACTGATACTGGGACACCAGGTAGTTGTGGCGGCCTATCAACACAGTCTGGCATAAGTAGCCAATGTTCCAGTGCAGCTCCTCAACTTTCAACAATGCTTACATGTATAGCGGGTAAGCTTCCAAGCGCAGTCGTTTCTTCCATAACGGATTCAAAGGGCTACGCTAACTGTACACCTGATAAATGGAGTAAACCTCCATGTGCTCATGCAAAATATTCTTGTCATTATGGTGGTAAAACTTGCTATTCAAGTGGTAAATCATATGCAGTAGATTTGTCTACAAGAAATATAAGCTCAAGTCAGTTAATAGCTGCTGCTAAGGCATGTGGAGCAAGCTATATCAAGGATGAAAGCGGCACCGCTAATCATGTTCATGCAAGCGTAGGTCAAGCAGCTGGGTGCGGATGTAACTAATTGTTTATGAAAACAAAATGCATTATAATATTTAGGATGAGTCTGTTAAAAAAATAAAAATGAAAAAAGTATTCATAATATCAGCAATCCTGCTTGGCGCTACACTTCTCATTTGGGGCGTGTATAATTTTGCTTTTAAAAAAAGTAACAGCAATACCCAAGTAGTAAAAACAATACCAAAACCACAGGTCGTTGAACCTGTGAAAGTAGATGCGGTTCCCGTAGTAAAAAAGCAAAACAAAATAACAGTTGTTTCCGGAGACTCTGTTCTGGGTGCCGTATCAGATAGGAAAACCGAAAAAATATTTTATTATTCCGCCGTAGACGGATTAGTTTGGCAAGCGGATAGTGATGGGTCAAGTGTCATTCAAAGCACCAGCATGAAGCTTACAGGGCTTGTGGGGGTTAATTGGTCTCCAGACAGAACAAGGGTGCTAACAAATTTTTTAAAGGATGGGAAAAATATTTTTTTCTCATATGATAATGTAAAAAAAAGTGGAACGCAGCTTAAGGAAAATCTTGATAGCGTTGCTTGGGATGGTCTTGGCGGAAAAATTGTATATAAATATTACGACACCAAGACAAAGAAAAGAAGTTTGAGTGTTGCTAATCCAGACGGTAGCGGTTGGCAAACCATTGTGGACAATGTTCCTTTTCGTAATGTCTCCATTGCCGCTGTTCCGCTTACTGCAGCCATTTCTTTTTGGAATTTTCCAAGTGCAACTGAAGAGAGTGTTTTGCAAATGGTGGCAGCTACTGGCGGAGAGGTTAAAACTGTTTTTAAGGGCAGGTTTGGTGGTGACTATCTTTGGTCTCCGGATGGTAGTCAGTCTCTCGTGAGCTCATTAATAAGTAATAACAGCAAAACAATCACTCTTGGGATAGTTAATCTCCAAGGCGAGTACCGGGATCTTGGCATACCTACGATAGCAGCAAAATGCGCCTGGTCTAGTGATGGCAAAACAGTTTATTATGCATTGCCTGGGGCGATTCCGACAGGTGCAGTTATCCCTGACGACTATCAGAGTAAAAAATTTACAACAAGTGATACTTTTTGGAAAGTAAATGTTGTCACGGGCAGCAAAGAGCGAGTCTTGGAACTTTCTGATATTAGTGACAGCTATGATGTTTCTGCGCCTTTTCTTTCCGCAACTGAAAATAGCTTATTTTTCACAAATAGAATTGACGGGAAACTATACAGGGTAGCTCTCTAAAGAAAAGAACAAGTTTAAAAAACACACCAACTGGTGTGTTTTTTAAACTTGTTCTTTCATAGAAGATAATTACTCCGTTTTAATTTTGAGAGAGAACTTCAGAAGAACCGCATAAAGTGCAACGAAAACCCAAAATAAAAAAGCTAAATCGTTTTTCCAAAAAGGCGTATCAACTAGGCCGTGAAGAATTATGTATAGAAAAAATGAAAATAACAATCCAGAGGTGGCCCCTAGTTTAATTTTATGCAGTAACGAATGAAAAACAAAAGAAATTAAAAAGATAAAACCAATAAAACCAATTAGTCCGGTTTGCAACCAAAATGCCAGAAAAATGTTATGAGGTTGCGGCACTGCCCACTCTAGATAAAGCGGAAAAGATGGTTGAAGGGCGAGATATTTTGTTTGGAAATTTCCTGGACCAATTCCCAAGATTAGGTTTTGGGCTAACATCTTCTCGCTTGCCTTCCAAATCATGAGACGGGAAGAAAAAGACGACCTCTCGGATGTATGAATCAGATCGGTAAACTTTGGTGAATGAATTTGTGAAAAAATAACCACAATCAGAGTAAAAAAGCACACTAAAATAGCAATAAATCGTTTTTTGGGAAGATAAAAAAAGCAGGTAACAAGAAAAGACAACAAAACTGCTAACCAACTGGCATATGAATAAGTATAAAAAAATACCAGTAGGATAACCGCCAAAGAGCTGCCAAATAAGACCTTTATAAGGGGTGAAGCCTTACTTGTGAGAGATTGTGCAAAAAAATAAAAACCAAGAAGCACTCCTGGAGCAAGGTAGAGAGCTAAATAGTTCGGAGAAGCGTAAAAGGCAGATAACCGACCATCATAAGTGACAAAATCAAGAATCTTATACGTGATGCCAGCAATAGCAACAGTGATATTGGAAAAGTAAACACTGAAAAGAGCCTGACTTATTTCAACTGAGTTATTTAGAGTAGAATACAAGATGTATGCAAAAAATAAAGGCAAAACAAACCAACTTTTTAGGATTCCAAGGCCTGTAAATATGGCATTGTTCGCAAAAATAGAAAGGATAACGCCAAATATAATAAATCCAATACTAAGGACAATTTGCCAAGGCAATGGAAACCATATTTTTTTTAATTTTTTTTTATAGCAAACCCGGAGCCAAATAATAACATTAATGAAAATGAACAATTCAAGCAAATTTGTTGGCACCTGAAAAAATACAAACTTAACAAGATACAGCGGCGCTGCAGCAAGTGTGGTATAGATAAATAATTTTTGATTTAAAAACCTCATTTATTGGTTGGTAAATTTTTAGTATTGGAAGATATCGCAATAATAATTAAGAATAAAGGGAGAACGTGAACAGAATAAAGGGGATTCTCAACTAAAGAATGGATTGTAAAGATAGTTATGCTGGCAACTCCTGCAACATAAAAAGAATTATCGCGCGAAATTCTCCAGAAATTTGTCAGAGAAGTTCCTATGATTAAAATGAAAATGAGTGCTGTGATAATCCCAGTCTCAGCAGCAATATCTAAGTAAATATTATGACTATAAATAGGCGTTCGATAGGTTGCCTCAGGATTGATAGCTAGTGGGTAAGAACCTATTCCAACACCCTGGGGGTGCTTGGAGATTACGGTTAGGGCTTGTTTCCAGATGGCAAGCCTGCCCTGATTAGAGCCCTCATTGATATTGAAGGTGGATGTTATTCTGCCAGCCACTGGATTAGTAACTGGATTTTTAGGAACTACGAAAAAAAGGAAAATAAACAAGGTGACGCCAGAAAGTATTTTCCAAGCAGTTTTTCGTGAAACTAGTGGTAAAATGACAATTGCAGCAACTATCAGTGCGAGATAGCCACCGCGTGTAAACGTAGCAACATCACAAACTGCTAGCACAAAAGAGGCAAGTAGAAAAAATGCCTTGTGTGACTTGCTAGTGGCCCAAAGAGCAACTGCCCATGGTAAGAGCATGCCAACGTAATAAGAAAGCATGTGTGGATCTGGAAATGGAGCAAAGGCTCGCATGTAGGTTGTTCCACCACTATTAACAAGCCAGCTTGGGTAGGCTAGGACCTCCTTTGAGAAGCTATTACCTATGAAAAATGGCATTATTGACTGTGCTAAGAAGTCATACACCTTATCAATGCCAAGCCAAAATTGAAGACCAAATTGAACCATGGCGAGGCTTGAAACAATTGCTCCACCGAAAACGAGAGCAGTAATAGCCCTACGTATTTTTTGATCGGTGTCCAAAAGAAAGAGGGCAACAAAATAAATTGGAAAAATTGAAAATAAA
Organism: uncultured bacterium; assembly: GCA_903885965.1. Lineage (GTDB taxonomy): Bacteria > Patescibacteriota > Minisyncoccia > Moranbacterales > GWC2-37-73 > CAIPMZ01. The sequence goes on along the minus strand of CAISKQ010000013.1, from coordinate 19,395 downwards.
AAAGCTAATTTTCTAAATGACCACCCGATGTTTTGTGAAAACAAAACTGAACCAGTGGCTAACAGGAGAAAAATAGCAATTAGATAAGCTGAAAAGTTCTTTATTTTTGAAAAAGTCTTATATTTGAAAGCATAAAAAAAGCAAGCGAGAAATAAGAAAGGTATTAATACTCGCACAATGGCTAAGTCAATAGTCACTGTTGGGTTTAGCGCAAATTGCAAAGGAAGCAGTGCACAAATAAAGATAAGGGCAGAAAGTAACATGGTTTTGTGGGGAAGAAGTTAATTTTTAAAATTAATTAAGGGTTACCTCAAAACTAAATTGCGAAGAAGTTTTATTGAGCGTGACTGGAATGCTCCGAAATGTTTTTTAAAATAATAATCCTGAGAGTCGTAGTAGTGTTTTTTTTGTTGATTTTTATTGTCAACGCTGCCACCGCCATGGTGGATAATAATTAGCTCAGTGAGCAGAAGAATTTTTTTCCCAAGACTACTCACTCGCTGACAAAGGTCAACATCTTCAAAATACATAAAAAAATTCTCATCAAACCCACCAATTTTTTCAAATAAATCCTTTCTAATTAGCAATGCTGCACCACTAACCCACGCAAGGCTTTCAATGGAAGATTTTTTTGAAAATGACACATCGCTTTTTCCAAAGAGGTTTTCAAATGCTGTTCGAAGGGGTGTTATCTTTCGACCACAACTCCAAGGTTGTGGCTTTCCAGTCGTGGTTAAAAGTGAAGGCGCAACTATGCCAGTGTCTTTGTTATTTAGTAAGAAAATAAAATCTGTTAGTTTGCTGTTTTTTAGCTCAGTATCTGGATTTAGGAAAAAAAGTATTTTTCCATTGGCTATTTTTGATCCCAGGTTGCAGGCTTTTGAAAAACCGATATTTGAAAACGTATTTAGAATACTTACTGAAGAATTGTTAAAGTCGCCTTTCAACTCTTCAGCATCATTATTTATAATGATAATCTCGTATTTAAGACTTGCAACATGCTCTCTAATTGAATCAAGACACTTAATTAGATATTTTTCACTGTGATAATTCAAGATGATAAATGAAAGGTCCATCACTTTTTAGGTTCTATCGCGAGATAAGTTGTGTAGTTCGTGCTCAGACTTGCGTCAGGCTTGTTTCAAAAAAAATTGAAAATCTATTGAGGTAACTTTGAGATTTTTTTAAGCAAAGATGGCGTAAAGACGAGTGCTTGATACAGGGTTTATTTCGCGGCAGAGCCTTAGTTCAATTTAATTTTTCTAAAATCCTTGTAGGCTTGACGTACCTGGAGGGCAGCATCGGAAGGCTTAAAGATAACAAGGAACAAATTCTTCAGCTTGCGAAGTGGGATGTAAAAGAGAAACCATATCTTTTGAGTGAAGTCAGCGTGAGTCTTAAAGAAGAGGATACCAGAAAGAACTAGCCAATAAATTTTGAGGTTATTTTTTATTGAGCTTTGTTCATAGTGGATGACTCTTGCTGATGGAGAGATAAATAAATCAAAACCAGCTTCCTTTGCTCTTACTGAAAAGTCAGCATCTTCGTAATAAAGAAAATAGCGCTCATCAAATAGTCCAATTTTTTTAAAAACTTCTTTGCTTATGAACATAGCACAGCCAGTGCAATATTGCGTTGGATATAATTTCTTGGAGGATATCTTCGTTAGATGCTGCGTCCTCATTTTGAACCAGTTAATTTCACCCCCCGCAAACCAAACGGAACGCCCGTCCTTGTTTAGGATAAGTGGGCTTATGATGATTCCTTTAGTCTTTTCTTGAGAAGTGTTGATTAAACGAGCAAGTGTATTTTTTTCCAAAGTGGCATCATTATTCAGAATTAAAACATAGTCAGCAAATTTCTCTAAAGCGAAGCGGATGCCAACATTATTTCCACAAGCAAAGCCAGTATTCTTTGCATTTTTTATGAAATGGGCGCGCGAAAATTGATTTTTCACAAGTTCAAAAGAGCCGTCAGTTGAATTGTTGTCAACCACGACCACTTCAAAGTTGCAATAGGAAGACTGGTAAACCGAGGAAAGACAAGAAGCTATCGTGTCTTTTCCATTGAAGTTTAAAACCACGATAAAGATTGTTGGTTTCGAGGATTCTTGCATAGAATATTTTTTTAAAGGCTAAACTATTTACCGGCGGTGATGCTGGCAATATCTTCTCGTGTGATAGTTTTCGTGAGCCATAGGAACAATAAATATACGCAACAGCTTCCCAGGGCCAGGAAAAAGAAATTTTGAGATTTAAATAGGTATAGAAATAATCCCATTGCAAAACCTGAAAACAGAATTTGCGAAAAATTATTTACCCGTGGTTTAAATTTAACATATTTTGATACAAGAAAAAAGCCAGCCAACGCTACCAGGAGTTCCGTCAGTACTGAAATAGTAGCAGCAGCGTTATATGAGTAAATAGGAATAAAAATAAGATTTGCGGTTATATTGAAAACAGCACATAAAATTAAAGGAACAATCAATTTTTTTTGATGGTTGCTGGAAATGAGAATGTTATTAAATAAGCTGCTGAAGAAGATGAAAACTAGAGCAAAAATGAGAACTCGAAGAATATTTGCAGAGGCAGCAAAAGCATCTCCGCCAATTAGATGTATAACTCCGTCAGCTAAAAAAACTGTACCAATAACCATTGGAACAAGTAGAATAACAAAAACTTTCAGCGTTTCGTTGGCAATGCGTGAAAACTCTTTCTTATCTGAAAAAATATGCCTGGATAAGAGTGGAAAAACGAGACCAATAATCATGGCTGGAAAAAATGTAATATTCTCGAGAACTTTGTAAGCTGCATTGTAAAGGCCAACCTCGGTGTTCGTTTTTAAAATGGAAAGTAAGATAGTGTCAATCTTGAAATAGATAAAGATGATTAAAGATGAAAAGCCCAGGGGAGCTGACTCAATAAGAAATTCCTTCCAATATGCAAAATCAAATTGGAGCGAGAGGGAAACGTATTTTCTCGCCAAGCATAAGACAATCACGAAATTTAAAATCATCGAGGCGAGAACAGAAAATATAATTGCGATAAAGCCGAGATTCATTTTTACGGCTGCAACTATAATAAAAAGCTGAAGAAGTTTGCCAAGCACTTCCACTGAAGCAACTTTATCCATAGCCAAGTTCTTTTGAAACACGCCGTTAAGCACCATGTATGTAGTTGAAAAAACAAAGGAAGCTGCGGCAATAAGAATGCCTATTTTAACATCTCTTGAATAGGGCAGGAAATAAACAAAGATTGGTGTGACTATAAAAACAGCTAACGCTGAAACAAGACGTAGGGCAAGCGCATTGCTGATTATTTTTTTTTCATCAGCACCGGGACGAGAAATTTCGCGCGCAGTAATGTTATAAAGTCCAAGATCTGCAGCGCTGCCAAAAAAAGAAAAAAATGCAATTACGGTAGAATAGTCGCCAAAACCATTCGTGCCGAGATAGCGTGTAATAAAGCCAATCCCAACTAGCGCAAGAATGGTAGATAGAATTTTTGTGATTACGTTGAAAATCACATTGTAAGCAATTTTTCGTGCAATAGCCATGCGATTTTGTATTTTTTGTATTTAACTGAAATAAAATATTTCCGGCTAAGCCAAGTCTAAATGTTATGAGGCAAGCATAGTTGATGGTTTTACGATGATTTTTCGGTTTTCTCCCTCGCCAATACTTTCGGTTGCAACTCCTGAATTTTTTGAAAGCTCAAGATGAACGAGTCTTCTTTCGTAAGTAGACATTGGTCGCATAACAACTGATCGGTGTTGCGTAATTGCTTCCTGGGCCGCTTGGTTTGCCAGTTCAATAATAGATTGATTTTTTTGTTGCCTGTAGTCATTTATATCAATAGAAAATCGAACCTTATCTGGAAGCTGCTTTCTCACGATGAGCCTGGCAATATGTTGAAAAGCTTGAAGATTCACTCCATGTTGCCCAATCAGTAGATGGGAATCGCTTTCAGTTGAGATTGCGTAGATAGCATCATCCTCGTCTGTTTTTAGCAGTGTAACGGTTCCTGAAAAGCCCATGTTGCCAAGTAATTGCTCTATTGTTTTTTTGATAAGGGTAGTGGTTTGTTCATCCATATAATTTTGTAGGGTTGAAATATTAGCGAGATGATTTTTTTTGCATCAGTATTTGTTGTGCAAGCATGAATAGTGTTCCAGCCAACCAGTAAAGTGAAAGTCCAGCAGGGAATCTTATTCCTATAAATAGAGTTAGAAATGGTCCAAGGTAAAGCATTTGCTTGTTCATCATCTGCGCAATATCTGGCTTGCCCGAGTCACTAACTGCAGTGATTGGTGCTGGCTGCTGGCTCATGAGCATTTTGGTCTGGAAATATTGAGCAATTGCTGCAAGTGCCGCGATGGGAATACTTGGTTTCGTCAGGTCGATAAGGAAAATAAATAACTGATTTATTTTATCTGGCCTTGCAATGAAAGAGTAAAGCTGTGAGCCGTCAACGGTTAGTCCATTACTAGAAATATTGATTAAAACTCTATAAATCGCAATCAAGAAAACTAACTGAACGATAAGCGGTAGACATCCGGAAAAGGGGTTTGTCTTATTTTCTTTATACAACTCCATTAATTGTTTCGTTTGTTGCTCTTTATTGTCTTTAGTTTTTTCCTGAAGAGCCTTTATTTTCGGCTGAAGCTCCTGAAGTTTTTTCTGTGACTCTATTTGCTTTTTATAGAGGGGAATCAGAATAGTCCTCAGTAGTATGGTAATTAAGATTATAGATATGCCGAAGTCCTTGCCTGGGACGACATTGTAAAGGAAAATAAGTACGTTATAAAGTGGTTGATAAACTATGGAGTGGAAAAGAGATAGCATGTTTTTATTTTTTTGTCTGGATATCAGACTTAATAAATAGATTAGCTTTTATAAATAACCTTCTGAGAATTATTACTGTTTCGCTAAACTGAAGTGTATTTTTTCCGGAGTTGACCATTAAAACAAAATCATAGCCAGGTTTTAGTGAATAGAGATGCATTCTAGTGGCTTCGCGAAGAAATCTTCTCATACGATTTCGGTCAGTTGCTTTTTTTGAATAACTTTTGCCAATCGGAAATCCTGCTCGGATAAAGGGGTTTACTGTTTTTAAGAACTTTATTGCTATTCCATCGCATGCGGCATAAGACCCATTTTTGTAAATCAGAGCAAAATCTGAGCGCTGGGTCAATCTGTTTTGGTTCGGGAGCATGGTTTTATGGTTTGATCATTTTTTGATTAAACAGAAAGTTTTTTTCTTCCAGCTTGTCGGCGTCTTTTGATAACAGCGGCACCGTTACTTGTGCTCATTCTAGTTAGGAATCCGTGTCGGCTTTTGCGTCGACCCTTTTTTGGTTGATAAGTTCGTTTCATGATGTTGGTATTCTTAAGATAATTAATAATTCAATAATACTATAACCAAGTGTAGCAGCATAATAAAAAAAGTCAACCAAAAAATGCTTATAAAATAGCTATACAGGGGCAAATTTTGGAAAAAGTAGTTGGGTTCATATTTAAATAGGGGTATTGTCGGTGGCCGGTTCTGAGTTTTTAGCAAAAAAGACTATATTACAGCTTTAAAAGCAGGTTATTTGGTTAGAAAGCATTGACAATGTTTCAAATGGGTTTATATTTTAAAGAAAGAGCTTTGACTGACAAAGGGTCAGTAAGGGATTACGAGATTAAAGTTAAATCAAATTCAGAAAAATAATTATACACTTATCCACAGTTTGTTAACAACGGCGATTATTAGTTTCCTGGTTTTCATAAATAGTGCATGATATAATTTTGGGGGCATCAGTAAATAAATCACATGTATGAATAATTTAGAGCTATGGCAAGCCGCATTAGGTGAGATAGAATTATCAATTTCAAAAGCAAACTTTAGTACGTGGTTTAAAAATACAACAATTCTTTCCAGGGAAAATGGAAAAGTCATTATTGGTGTTCCAAATGGTTTTGCAAAGGAATGGCTTGAAAATAAATACAATACCTATATTTTTAGAGCATTGCGAAATTTTCAGGAAGATATAAGGGAGATAAACTGTGTTATTTATAACTTAGATCAGGCCCCGCATAATAATGAGGCTAAACAAAATGATTTAACGCCACAGGGAGGTGGAATCAAGAGTGTGGAAAACCCTTATGCTTACACGCCGCAATCGGCGGTCGTAGCGCAGGCAACATACGTGCAAAAGGCTTATGAAAATAACATTAATCATAGGTATACCTTTGAAAATTTTATAATTGGAGAAAATAATGAACTTGCCCGCGCTGCCTGTTACGCTGTATCACAGAATTTGGGTAAGGTTTATAATCCCCTTTTTATTTATGGCGGGGTCGGGCTTGGAAAGACACACTTACTGCAATCTATTGGAAACGAAGTTCTCGAAAACGATCCTGCTAAAAAAATAAAATATATCACATCAGAAAGATTTGCGAATGAATTGATTGACTCTATTCGAAATCAGACCGTAAATGATTTTAAGTCTGCATATTCTGCAATAGACTTATTGATTATTGATGATGTACAATTTTTAGCTGGAAAAGAGAAAACTCAAATTGAATTTTTTCATATTTTTAATACGCTTTATCAGATAAATAAGCAGATTGTAATCAGCAGTGATCGTCCTCCGAAAGCGATTGCAACCCTTGAGGATAGATTAAGGTCTCGCTTTGAAGGAGGAATGATTGCAGACATTGGACAACCAGACTTAGAAACCAGGATGGCAATTTTGAAAACAAAAGCAGCTGAAAAAAACTTTTATTTGGACGAAGAAGCCATTCGCTTCATAGCTGAAAATGTTAAAAATAATATTCGCGAATTGGAAGGCGCCCTAAATAGGATTGTTGCAGCTTGTGAATTTAACAATAAGCTCCCAACTCTTAAATTCGTTCAACAAGCCCTTTCGGAAATAATCTCAGCCGGAAAAAAGAAAGGAGTTCAGGCGCAAAACATTATTGACACAGTTTCTCAGTATTTCAACATTCCAATTAAAGAGTTAATTGAAAAGGGTAGAAAAAAGGAAATTTCCTATGCTCGTCAAATTGCAATGTATATAATGCGAACAGAACTTAATTCTTCTTATCCTGGTATTGGTAGTCAATTTGGAGGCCGTGACCACACTACGGCCATGCACGCCTATGAAAAAGTAAGCAAAGACATTGAAGCCAGTGAAAAAGTCAAGGAAGATGTGGCTTTAATTACAGAAAAGCTATATTCGGTGTAGTTACAATAATCGCATGGTATGCTTGTGGATAAAGTATGTATAAAGTGTGTATAAGTTTAACAATAACAGAAAAAATATATGAAAGTTACCTGCACTCAAGAAAATTTTAAAAAGGCAATCTATAGTACGGAACGAGTCGTTGGAAAGCAAATTACCTTGCCTATATTAGAAAATATCCTCATAGAGACGGATAATGGAATGCTGAAAATCTCTGCCACTAATCTTGAGATTGGAGTATTTTTGAAGATTGGCGCAAAGATTGAACAGGAGGGAACTATCACCGTGCCAGCACGACTCCTAAGTAATTTTGTGAACAACTTTCCAGCCAGTAGTACAGTTTCTTTGACAGTTATTGATCAAACCCTTCATATTGAGAGTGGATCATCCAAGGCCCAAATCAAAGGTTTGATGGCACATGATTTTCCAATCATACCTGAAATAGCTGGCTCATTTTTGTTTTCATTGCCGGCGCAAGAGATGAAGGAAGCAATTCCACGCCTAATTGCTTGCGTTTCTCTTGACAGCACGCGTCCTGAACTCACAGGTCTAAATGTCGTGTTGGTGAAAGATGAAGTTCGTATTGCTGCTACGGACAGTTTTCGTCTTGCAGAATCAGTAGTCACGCTGAAGAAAGAAAACCAATCAGTGTATGATCTATTTTTAGAAAAAACTAGTTCAATTATTGTTCCACAAAACACTTTTTCAGAAGTTTTTCGCGTAATTGGTCCAGATACTCAGGACATCAGAATAGGAATCGAAGAGAGTCAAATCTTTTTTCAAATAGACAATGTTCGGATTGTTTCACGCTTAATAAATGGACGCTACCCCGAATATCGTCAAATTATTCCGCAACAATTCGCGACAAAAGTTGTTTTAGAAAAAAATGACGTTCTTCGAGCTGTTAAGATTGCTGGAATTTTCACGAACAGTAAGGCGGGTGAAATTCAATTCTCAGTTGATTGTGAGCAAAAAGTGCTCAAGGTTCAGTCTAAGGCAGAAGAGGTTGGTGAAAATCAAACTATTATTAGCGCCAATATTGAAGGACCTGAGCAGAGCGCTCTATTCAATCCTCGTTATATGGTTGATGGCTTGCAGACAATAACTACTCCGCGTTTGGCATTGCTTATGAATAGTAACTCCTCCCCAGCTGTGCTACGGATGGTGCAGGGCGAGAATAATGAAGAGATATCTTCATTTACCTATATTATTATGCCAATCAAAAATTAAAATGAAAGCATTAGGATCATTTATAAATAAAAGAACCTTAGTTAGAAGGACGATTATTGACCAGCAAAGTGTTTTCTATGTTTTTCAATTGATTATCAAAGAAGAATATGGCACGCAAGGGGCGGAAAATATCACGCCGGTATTTTTCAAAGATAAAAAAATTTTTATTAAAGCCACTGGCTCAATTTGGGCAAGTGAAATTTGGCTCAGAAGGGGCGTAATTGTGAGAAAAGTTAATGAAAAACTTGGAGGGGAGGAGATTGTCGATTTAACAATGAGCCAGTAAACTCTTGCCAAGTAAGCGTAAGCGTGTTATTAATATATAGAACTTAAAATATAAGTAATTAATTTTATTGAACTCGCATTTTCCTAATGCTCTCAGGAAAAAGTTGATTCACAAATACGGACGTGCCAATCAAAACATCTGCAAAAAAATACATGCGAGTTACTGCTCGAAAAACCATTAAGAATAAGAAAGTTAAAGGAGTTTTTCGTAGCGCTGTAAAAAATACTAAAGAATCCCTAGCTGCTGGCAAGGTTGCTGAAGCGCAAGTTTCTCTGAAGGCTGCTATTAAAGCAATCGACAAAGCTGTGCAAAAGAAAGTGCTCAAGAAAAACACTGCTGCTCGAAAGAAATCGCGACTTAACGCTGCTGTGAAAAAAGTGGCCTTGAAGAAATAGTCACTCAAGAAACTTTAGATATTAAAAAATCCCGCGAAAGCGGGATTTTTTAATAAAATTTATAATGAAATAATAAATGTATCGATTGCTTGAATCGGATTTACTTTACCAGTCTTGGCTTGATGATCGATCATTGCAAGGGAGCGGAAAATGCTTTTAGTTTTCTCTGGCGAAAGATTGCGAAGTTGAGAAAGGGATTTTTGGATGATATAGGGATGCAGTTTTGTGGTTTGGGCAATTTGAGCAGGGGAGGTGATTCCATTCCAGTAGCAGTCGCCAATTTTTAGAAGAGTGCGGACATGGTAAGTGTACATAGAAAGAATGTAAAAAATATCTTCACCATTTTCTATTTGCTGATGAAGCAGCGTTAGCGCAATGGCCTTATTTCCGCTTGTGAGAGCTTCAATGGCTTGAAAGATAGTAGAGTTGATTCTTGACTTCACGAGCAACTGAACGTCATTAGCGGAGATTGTTTCTGCTGCAGCTCGGTAGCTTGAGAGTTTCCCAAGTTCACTGCTAAGAAGATAGAGGTCACTACCTGTTGCTGCGATTAGCATATCAAGGGCTCTTTTTTCTATGGTTTTGTTTGGAGCAATATTTTTCAAATATTCTAAAGCCCAGCTGGAAAGTTTCATTGTTTCTAGCGGTGCAAATTCTTGTTTCTTAGCTTTTGAAAAAAGAAATTTATAGAGCGCACCATTTTTTTTGGGGCTACTTGATTCAAAAAAGACAACTGATGTGTCTTCATCCTTTTCAGTGCTTGAGTCAGTTTTGAGAATTGAAAGTAGCTCTTTTTGTTTTTCGGGAGTTTGGCCGCTAATGGCATCTCTAATGATAATCAACTTCTTGGTTGAAAAGAGTCCTCTGGCTGAAAGTAAATCCTTGAATTGGTCAGCAGTGGTTGCATTTTCTCCATAGTCAAGATAGCTCAGGCCTGCGCCAGAGCTATCTTTTTCTGTAAAATTATTTTTTATGGTGCTCAACTTTTCAGCTGAACGAAAAGTGTCTGCCCCGTATAAAAAAATATACATAATTTCAAAAGACACAATAACCAAGATATAAAAACCAAGCAATATGCAGCATTTAAGATACAAACACCAAGATACAAACATCAAATCAAATGGTTTGTATTTTTGGATATTGAAATTTGGAATTTATTTGCCTGCCTGCCGGTAGGCATGGTTATTGTATCTTGTATCTTGGTTATTTTTGAGCCACCCTTGTTTCTTATTTTTCTTCTTGTATATTGTGATTTGCGAGCCTTAGCTTACTGGTGTCCAGTGAAGTGCTTGACCTGGATCAATGATTTCAACCCAGACTTGCCCAGGGACAAATTTAAGCTCTTGGCCAGTTTCATCAATGAAGAGAAGCTTACTGTCAATTTTGCTCTTATCTTTTTTCCAGGTACCTTTGTATTGCTGACCATTCATATAAAAGAATGCAGCGCCTGTATCTGCTTGATCAAACCAAGGATCTCCAATTTGGACATTGACATATTGCTCACCAACCTTAATTGGGGCTGCATCAGCAATCATTACGACAATATTTTTTGGTGCAATTCTCTGCTGATTGTTTCTGTCTGTATCAGCAGCTTTCCCCCAAGTTCGAAAATAGGAATTGCTAGCTTTGTCATAGTCATATAAAACATCGTATGGTTTTGCATAAGCTACGCGTAGGCTTCCTCCATTTGGGCGCTGATCAATTGGTGCTTCGTTTTGGTGTGGATAGCCGAGGAACTTATTGTCAGTTCTGTATCCAAAAGCTTTAGCACCTTCAAGCAGGCTGGCGAATTTTGCGTATCCTGTGTCAACTCCACGCATAGTTCCAGTAGCTTCTTTGCGATAGCAATATTTTCCTGCGGATTTTCCTGCATCATCATTGCAATTCATGTCATCAATGGCGCCACTGTCAAGAACTTGCTTGAATTCTTCAATATCAGCCCTGCCCCAGTGAACATAAATGGAATCAAGACTTTTTGCGATGTGCACAAAATCATGACGAGCGCTTCGAAGTGAGCCAACTTCTTCCGGAATGTTGCAACCATAAACTCCCATGAGTCGAGTAATGCTTCCATATACAGCTACCATTTCGACTACCATATCAGCTTGTGAGAGTCCAGCAAGTGGTCGAGCTGCAACATCAGCAGGTTGCATTACAGCGAAAGAACGCTTGTTCCAATTGTCACAAGCAAGGCCGGAAATAGGACTAACATTTTCACTATTTGCTGGCGTAGTTTGTTCGGGGATTCCATTTACTTGAATTTTTTTCACATTAGTTGCTTTTTTCTTTGTAGAAAAATAAAAAACACCCCCCACGAGGATTGCCGCCACAAGCACAATAATGCCGATTTGTTTTTTGCTCATTTTATTGTTAGTGTAATACAAATATACGAATGAATGCGAATTTTACGTATATGCGAATGAAATCCATTTGCATATTTGTAGATTTGCATTATATTTGCATTATTTGTATTGTTTATTGATTTATTTTTGACATTGAGTGCAGAAAAAGGTACTTCTTCCGCTAATTACTGATCTTGAAATAATTGTAGCACATTTTTTGCATTCTTGGGTATGTTTTCGATAGACATGCAAGTGATTCTGAAATGAACCAGCCTTGCCGTTGGCATCACGGTAATCGCTGACGGAAGTGCCACGCAAGGCTATTGCCTTGGTGAGAATTTTTTTAACAGAAATATGCAGAGCGGCGACTTCATTTTTTGAAAGTGAATCCGCTTGTCTCGAGGGAAGAATGTGAGCATTAAAAAGAATTTCTGAGGCGTAAATGTTGCCAATGCCCAAAATCAAAGCATTGTTCATCAAAACTTCTTTGATTTGCCTGGTTTTTCCTTTGATTATCAAATCAGAAAATTGCTTCAAGGAAAAAGTGTCAGTGATTGGATCAACGCCATAATTATTTTTAATAATTGCTATGTCACCGTCATCAAGCAATGAAATGGTGGCAAATTTTCGCACATCATGAAACTCAAGCACGGAATTTTTCAAGAAAAAGATATGATGCAAATGCTTCGGGAGATTTTTTAGTTCACGGTCCACAGTCCCTGACTTATTTGTTGTATTTTTCTTATGACCCATGACCCATGTTCCATGTTCTATGTTCCATGTCTTATGATCTATGAGAATCAGTTTTCCCGTCATCTTCAGGTGAATAGCAATGTTTTTTTCATTTTCTAATCTTATTAGGATTATTTTTCCAAGTCGGTTAATTTTTGTGATTTTTTGATTCTCAATTTCTTTTGTGAAAGCCGAAACAGAAATATTTTTTATAGCTTTTGAGAAATCAGTAAAGAAGCCAGTGAATTGTTCACCGACAATTGATTGCAAGTCAGAAATTATAGTTTGAACCTCAGGTAGTTCCGGCATAAAAAATGAAAAATTGAAATCTCAAAATGAAAAATGTAGGAGTCACGAAGTGACACAATAATTTTAATTTTTGATTTTTAAATTTTAAATTTGGGTTTAGATTTCGCCCCAGTTGTCACCAACTTTGACGTCGACAATGAGCGGCACTCGAAGCTTGTGAACAGTCTCCATTATTTCCTTGAGCTTGACTGCAACGCTTTGTGCTTTTTCAGCCTTAACCTCGAGAATGATTTCATCGTGTATTTGCAAAATCATTTTGATTTCGTCATCTCCATCAAAGGCGCGAGAAGTGTGAATCATTGCCAATTTCATGATGTCTGCAGCAAGTCCCTGAATAGGCATATTGATTGCCATGCGTTCAGCCCCGGCAGCAACTTGAAAGTTGGGCGAGTTTATTTCATTGATATTCCTTCTCCTGCCAAGCAGTGTTTCCACAAAGCCACTTGCGCGCGCAGATTCTCGAGTTTCTTTCATATAGTCTGCCACGCCGGAAAATTTTTCCATATAGGCGTTGATAAAATTTTGGGCGTCATTGCGAGCGATGCCAGCGGATTGAGAAAAGCCAAAAGAACTCATGCCATAGATGATGCCGAAATTGAGAGCCTTGGCGGCTGAGCGCATTTTTTCGGTGACTTGTGAGATGGTGACATTATTGATTTGGGCCGCGGTGATTTTGTGAATGTCATCGCCGCGATGAAAAGCTTCAATCAGTTTTTTGTCATTGCTAACGTGAGCCACGCAGCGCAAATCGATTTGAGAATAATCAGCGCTGATCAACTTGCAATTTTCACTAGCCACAAAAGCGGTGCGCAACAATTGACCAAGTTCAGTTTTGATGGGAATGTTTTGCAGATTCGGCTGCGTGGAAGAAAGTCGGCCGGTGGCGGTGACTGCCTGTTGAAAAGTGGTGTGAATGTGAGAATTTTTGTCCAGCAATTTTGGAATTGCGTCGAGATAAGTCGTTTTTAATTTGAAAAGTTCGCGATATTGTTCAATTTTTTCAATAATCTCATGCGATGAGCGCAATTTTTCCAGTTCAGCTGAAGCAGTCGAAAGTCCCTTTTTGGTTTTTTTGATGTCATTGGTTGGCAAGCCCATCACTGAAAAAAGAATTTCGGAAAGTTGCGAAGGGGAGTTGATGTTAAAATCTCGACCAGCTAATTCGTGAATTGTTTTTTCCAGATGTTTGATGGTTTTGGTGATCTTTTCAGAAATGCCTTGAAAAATGATCGGGTTAAGTTCGATGCCAGCAAGTTCCATGTCAGCCAAAATTTTCAGTAGCGGCATTTCCATTTGGGTGAAAATCGTTTCCAATGTTCCGTCAGTCAGCTGTGATTTTTTCTGCTCAGCACTGATTTCCAGAATTCTTTTTTCCAAAACTGATTTGAGCTTCAGGGCATAATCAGCTCTTCGGCAAACAATATTGATTGAATCTTGTTCATCTTCGGGACTTGCAACAAGTGAAAGCTGCCCTTTGGCTTTTTTGTTGAGAACAATCTCTTCACCGAGCTCTGAAAAAATTATTTTTTCAAGATCAAGTTTTTCTCCTGGGTTTAGCACATAGGCAGCTAGCATGGTGTCGAAATGCAATCCACGCAATGATATGTCGGAGCTAAAAAGTTGCTTATAAATCGTCTTTAGGTCATAGCCAACTTTTTGAATGGTTGAATTTTCCAAAATATTTTTCAGTTGTGAAAAATATTTTTCTGAAGTTTCAAAAAAAGCGGCGCGGCCAGTTTTCCAAGATATTGCAATTCCAGAAATTTTTTCCTCATTTGTCTCGATGGCAATTGAAATTTCAGCAGCGCTCTCAATTTCTTTCAGCACTTCAACTTCATTTTTTTCATCCACGACAAAATATTTAAAATCCTTCACGCCTGAGTTTTCTGTGTTAGTTCTGTCTTCTTCTGCGTTTTCTCTGTCCGGAAGTCTTTTAATAAGACTGAAAAAATTCAGCTCACTAAAAAGTTTCACAATCGTTTCGCGGTTAAAATCATGAAGCACCGCTTTTTCCAACTCAATCTGCACGGGCGCATCCAAGGAAATAGTGGCCAGTTCTTTGCTGAGATAAGCTTGAACTTTGTCACGCTCAAGCTTTTCCTTCACCGCACCTTTAATTTCCTCAATATTTGCATAGACGCCATCCAGCGTGGAATATTTTTGCAGTAAGGTGACGGCTGTTTTTTCACCGATGCCTTTGACGCCGGGAATGTTGTCCGAAGGATCGCCTCGTAAAGCTTTGTAGTCAATAATCTGATCGGATCTGAGGCCATAACGCTCAAAAACTTTTTCGCTGTTATACATCATCGAATCACTGAGGCCTCGTCGCATCGTGTAGACGCTGGTGGTATCATTGACCAGCTGCAAGGTATCCATATCGCCAGTGACAATGATAGTTTCAATGTTCTCTGTGGAGTTTTCGCCTAGGGCGGATATTTGTTTTGCAATCGTGCCAATCACATCGTCAGCCTCAAAGCCCGCCTGTTCATAAATCGGAATGTTGAAAGCTTTGACAACCTCTTTGACGCGTGGAATCTGAGCATAAAGTTCATCGTCACCTTTGACGCGAGTGGCTTTATATTCCTCGAATTTCTCATGACGAAAAGTCTTGCCTGCCAAATCGAAAGAGGCCACGACGTAGTCCGGCTGAAATTCGGCAATCACGCTGAGCAGAGTTGAGGCGAAGCCATAGACCGCATTGACCAATTCGCCTTTCTTGGTCGTAAATGGTGGCAGTGCATGATAAGCCCGATGAATGATGGCGTTGCCATCAATGAGAATGAGTTTTTTGCCTTGCGAAATTTCTGCTGACTTCGCTGGGGTTGCTTGTTTTTCTGGATTATTCATATGTTCTCAGTATACATTGGGATGAGGATTTTACAAATACAATGCACATACAAAAACCCAAAAATTTGGTATACTGAAAGCATGGGAAATCCAGAACAATTGTCTCCATATCTATATGAACAAGAGCCAAAATTGACTCTGGTTAAACCTGCACCAAAAAAAGAAACTGCCGAAATTTTTGAGTTTCCTCGGGAAAAAATAGTGAGACCAGTTACAATTGAAGACATTAAAGATGTTTTTTCGGAGGAAGGTTATCAGCAAAAATATCAAGCAATTGAGGGATATATAAAATCAGGATATGGAACTTTTGATGATTTTCATGAATTGTTAGCTATCAGCAGTAAAAGCATTGTGTCTCAGCTGGCAGTTTTTGCAAATATTCATAATTTTTCAAATCCTGAAGAGCTGAAAGATATTTTTTCATTTTCTTTATATAATACAGTAGATTTTTTAGATAATCATCCTGATGATGCTATTTTTATAAAAACAATTTCATCAGAAGATATATCTCCTGCAGAGATAGATGAGGCAAACGCAGCGATTCCTGTTTTTAAAGATTTTCTTGATTATAATCAAGAAAAAAAAGAATCATCGCAGCGAAATTTATTTACCACAGATCTTTATTTTGAAGTGCTTTTTGATGAAATGCAAAAAGTCGGCAGTGCGAGTGAAGATGTGATGCTAAAATATTTAAGAGAGATAGGCACTCAAAAAAATGATGAATCGAATGAAGACGCAAGTAAATATATGACAGATGAGGAATATCTGGAGGCTCGTCAAACAGAGCTTGAAACAGGTGATGGATTTGAGGAGGGTCAAGTAATTTGGAAAAATGAAAAAGAAGAAACTTTTCCCGATGATGAAGAAGGTGATAACCCTGGTGATTGGGACAAGGATTCAGAGGGTGATTTGCGGGATAGAGTTGAAACCGCTGAATTTTACGACCTTATGTATTTGGAAAGAAAAAGTACGTTAGATTTTTTGGCAAAAAATGGAAGTGAAAAATCGATTGATTTCGTTGCAGAGTTTTTGCAAGAAAACTCAAGAGCGGTCTTTCTTTATAAAAATCAGTTAGCTGATATTCTGAGTAGGTTTCCAGAATATGGGGCAGAAAAACTTTTTGAAGTTATAGACCAGGCTTCAAAAACAAAAGACTCCGACCTTCATAAGGATGCGCTCAAGCTTCTTTGCAGAATCGAATTGGGCAGAATTGGCATTTCCGAAGAGGGCATTAAATATTTCGAAGGGCTTTATGATGTTGGAGAATTTAATAATTCGCAGTATTTTGCTCAAAGACTGACGGGAGATGGAAAGATTGGAATTTTTGATGATCAACGAATTTTGCAAAGATATTTTGACGTTTCGCAGACAGCCGGAAAAAGAGGATTATTCCAACCACATCTCTTGGAAATGACTCATGAGGTTTTGTTTGCAGGGAAAGCAACTGAAACAGTTGAGGAGAAACTCCAACGTCAGCAATATCTGCAAGAGTTTCAAGAGGGTTATTTTGATTTTTATGAAAATGAGTTTTTTGAAAAAACAGGAATAAAGTTTAACAATCTTTCTTTTCGGGAGCAAGGATGGTTTTTGCTCGCAAATAAGCATTCTAATGAAAGCGAACAGGCAAAACTTTTGCAGTTTGCCAAAAAATTTGGAGAAAATGGATTGAAAACCTTTCTTTCGCTTGAATTTGATGCAGAAATGGGCGACCGAATTTTGGCAATTGCTGATTCTGAGTTGCTTCAGCAAAAGGATGTGACTCAGATTTTTGCTAGTTATTCGAGAATTATTGATTTTGCGGAGGATGTGCAACATGAAGTTGAAAATATTTTTTTGAAAAAAGAATTCATAGAAAGCACAGATCTTGAGAACATAAGATTGGAGTTGTTTGTTAAATCCAGGAAGCTCTTGATAAGTTTTTTTGAAAAAATTGAAAATGGAGAAGAAATCAATGGGAAAGAGGTGATGACTGAATTGGAGCATTTTCGAACGGATATTGTTTTTTTTACCAGCGTTTTCAAAAATTTTGCCAAAAACAATCCGGAGGCTTCTTTTGAAGATTTCAAGGGACTTTCGCTGGAGACAAAGAAGGGAAACGATTTTAATGATAGTGATATTTCGAAAATGATTTCGATTGTTAGGAAGAATTATCAAGAAGATGAAGCAATGCAAAAGTTGGTGGTTGAAAGCTTGCAAGAAGGACTGCAGAAAGAAAATGCTGAATTTTTTGTGCTACGTCGCGACGGAGAAATCGTGGCTTTTGATCGTTTTGATGATGAAGGCGAATATTTTTACGTGGGATCATTTAATGTTGATGCTGGTTATCGCGGAAGCGCAATTGGCGAAGTGATGATGCAAGAATCTTTTGATAGAAAAGCGAAAGAGAAACCTTTGCAAGGAATAACTGACCCTAAAAAGATAATTTGCAGCAAATATGTGGAAGACGGGAAATTTATTGTTGATGAAATTTTACGCACGCCTGTTAATGAAAAAATATTAACAGAAGTCAATATTTTAAGAGACGATAATATAAATCAAACTTATGAATATCGTGCCGGACAGAGGCTGATGGATTTGAATTTAGTCTATGCTCAACAGCATTCAGCTGATGTCAAGAAAAGACGTTCGGAAAAATTGAGAAACAGAGAATCATTTTTATTGAAATTTGATAAAAAAACAGAAATGAATAAATTTGAAAACTTAGCAGAGAGGCTTATCGAAGAATATGGCTATGTGATTACACGATATTTGCCAGCTGATAAAAATGGCGAAACGATGATGGTGGCTTTTGAGCAAAAACTAGGTTAATTTGTCGAATGGTTTAGCTTGGCTCCAAGTGAATTCAAAAAGTTGTTTATGCAGAAGAAAAATATTTCGGTCGTGCAATAGCACACCGATTTTTGTTTTTTCATCGATTGTGATATAGGAAAGTTTTCCGTCATAAATTTCAAGTGAAGAGGCTGTGGTAAATGGAAAAAATTTTTTTGGGATAAAACGAACTTCTGTAACTTCAGTGTTGTAATTTTCCAAATATTTTCGGGCAAATGGGGTGTCAGGCGCAATTGTTCTTTTTTTGATACCAGCTTTCTTTCTTTTTTCACCGTAACGCTCATTTATTTCAGTGGCGTATTTCATGGCAGCATCAACATCAATATACATACAAATATCAGTATTTGAAGTTAAGCCATCTTCAAGAATTTTAATGATTCCTTCATCTCCTTCGAAATAGGTCACTCCGGGTTTTTGGGTGGAAAGGTTATAAAGAGAAACCAAATCAGGCAAAGAGGAAAAAAACTGCTCTTTGTCTTTTTTGGCTTGTTTTTCTTTGTTTTCGAAGAATTTCTCCAATTTAGCTGGATGGATTGGACGAAAAGTGGCTATTTTGCCACCTTTTTCGATTTTTTCCACCAATTCCAGCTCCAAAAGCTCATCCAGGGCTTTATAGGCGACTCCGCGCGGTCTTTGGATGTTTTTGGCTACAATTGAGGCTTTTTGTTCCCCAAACTCCAAAAGATAGGCAAAAGTCTCCGCTTGGGTGATTGTCAGGCCAGCTTTCAAAAGAAGAGTCGTTTTGGGGTTTTTCATAAGTAAGTTGTAAGGTGTCATTCTGAGTGAATCCGTCAGCAGGCGGAGGAATCGAGGAATATGAGCCCAGATCTTTCGACTTCGTTTCCCAGCCCAAGGCTGGTCAACTACGCTCAAGATGACACGAGATATGAGTTGCTTGTGAGTTCATTCTAGCAGATTATAATAAAAATGTCAACTCTAAGTATGACAATATCACTTTGAAAATAAGCCAAATATTGTCAATTTGTTAGCCAAAAAAGATACAGATTTAAAAAATTGACATAGTTACTATTGACATTCTTACCCATTTGGTATATACTATGTTGTTAAGCTGAACAGTAAATTGTCTAGTGAAATGCAATTTTTTTGTTAATTTTTACCTCACCCTAAGGTGGGGACTTTTTGTATAATACCACGCTCAAGACTAACCTCATAGGCTGAGCGATAACCTAAAGATTTC
>CAISKQ010000012.1 GCA_903885965.1 uncultured bacterium | reverse complement strand
CTGCGTAGTTCCTTTTGGCAAAAATATCTCCGCAATAGATGCGTCATCTTTTTCCATATTACTTGGATGAGTTAAGGATTATCCCCATCCAAATTGTAACCTAATTTATCTGGTTACTCCAGTGATATTGAGCATGACCCGGTTTATCCAATGTTTGAATTTTCCACACGAGGTTTCTAAACTTACAATTCCTGAGCTAAGCCCGCCTTCTTTTATTCTCCTAATAGAACTCTTACTGCCGCCTTTTGAATATTTGAAAGACTTCCGCCTGAAACATCCCTATTATTATCTTCAATCCTGATTTTGTGGGATGAATCCGTAAAACAAATGTGATCTCCCTCCAGATATGCCAATTTATGACCATCTCTATTATAGATATGATCTTCTTGATAATAGCCGACTTTGTCACCGGAATGGTTTTTTATATGAGTACCATCAATAAAACCAATCTTCTCGCCAGATCTAATAAATGTGTGCCCATCAACTCTAATCATATTTTTGTTATTAAAAAAATTATTTTAGCTTATTTCTAAATGTTGGCTAAATGCAGAACTCAATGTAAAAATATCTACTTATTTCTTCTATTATACTCTGATTTATTTCAACCACAATAGCAGACGTAAAGGATGTCCTCCATAAAATTAATCATAACATACATATATTTTCAGCAATGTAAAAAGGCTCATGAAGTTGATAATTTGGCTATTCTGCCAAATATCTCCTTCATGAGCCTGCCATTTTAAGCTCTTAATTCTCTGTCGAGCCTTAAGAAGAATGTATCAATTTGCTTTTCGGCACTAGAATTGCTTTCATAGCTGGCAGTCACGGAAGATTCATACAAATAATCAAACTCAATGAGTTCGAAAGTATCCCCATCCTCTCCTGATAAAACTGAAAATACAAGTTGTATTTTAAGGTTGTCTTCATCGAATTCTTTCTCGAGCGTATATTTTTTAACATCATATGCGCCACCGTTTTTTTTCAATTTCTTATCAGTAACTTCATAGATATAAAAGCATCCACTATCAAAACTTGCCAGTTCCTTATACCTCCAAGCAAGGGAGATTGCACTTTGCTTGAGTGCAGCTACAATCTGACTTGATGTTTTCCTTTCAGGGAGTTTGTAAATAAGCAACATAATGACCATCCTTTTTGGTATTGTTTTATTTAAAAAAGTGTAAAAAGCATAAAATTTTTATTATTTCTGAATTTTTACAAAATATAGGATAACTATTCCCTAAAAAGCTAGAACATATTTGAATTTTACCTAAATGTTAAATTGTATTTTACTAATATTTTGCCGTTTTGTCAATAGAAGTCTTTTAAATATCAAAAAAACACTCCTTGCGGAGTGTTTTGGAAGATTTATCGCTTCGCCCACTGTGGAGCTTTTCGAGCCTTTTTGAGACCTGGTTTCTTGCGTTCAACCTCTCGGGCGTCACGAGTCATATATCCAAGTTCCTTCAAAGTTTTCTTGTATGTTTCATCATATTTCACAAGTGCTCTGGCAATTCCAAGACGGACTGCTTCAACTTGTCCAGTCACTCCTCCGCCGCGTACCAAGACAGTAGCGCGCATTTTTCCATATAGTCCAACTGCTTTAAGTGGGGCAAGGAAAGTGTTTTGCAAATTAGCAACAGGGAAATAATCCTTGAGCTTCTTTTTGTTGATCACGAAATCAGAATCGGTTGCTTTGTCATATGAGAACAAACGAACTTGCGCAACTGATGACTTTCGTCTTCCAACTCCGTAAAAATAAACTTCGTCAGCTGATTTCTTCTCAGCCTTAACAGCAGCTACTTTTTCAACGACTTCAGGAGCTACCTTTTTTACTTTGCTAGTCTTAGTTTTTACTTCTTTTTTTACTGCCATATATTCTAATTTTTTATTCAAATTATATTCGAATTTTATCCGAATTTAAATAAATATTTCACGATTCGAATCACATTCGGATGTTATTCGGATCATCATTTGTGACTAATGTGTGATTTCAATATTCTTGTGCTCATGCTCAGCTCCCCCGTAAACATGAAGCCGTAGCATCATCTTATCTCTAAGTTTGTTTTTTGGAAGCATTCCGTATACAGCGTTTTGAATCACTTTGCGAGGATCTTTTTCAAGCAAATCACCAAAGGCAATAGCAGTGATTCCTCCTGGGTATCCACTAAAGCTGTGGTAAATCTTGTCAGTTAGTTTTTTTCCAGTTACGCGAACCTTGCTAGCGTTTATGATCACAACAAAATCACCTCCGTCAATATGTGGAGTGTAGTCAACCTTGTTTCGACCGCTAAGCACCTTTGCAATCTCAGTTGAAAGGCGTCCGAGAACTTTCCCCTCCGCATCAAAGAGATGATATTGTCTTTTCATATATCCTAATTTTTATCCAAATTATAAAACAATTACATCCGAATTGTTCAAAAATATCGCCAGCGATTCGAATTACATTCGGATATAATTCGCATCATAATTCGCATGCTATACAAATTCAATTATCGCCATTTTCGCACCATCGCTTTTTCGCTGAGCAATTTTCAAAATTCTAGTGTATCCACTAGTGCGAGCTGAAAATTTCGCAGTGAATTCTCCTGAAAGCTTTTTAACAGCCATCAAGGGAAGTTCTTTTCTCAAATCTCGCATAATTGCAACTCTCTTTGTTTCATCTGCTGAGATTTTCTTTGCTTTGGTGATAATTTTATCAATCATTGGCTTGATTTCTTTCGCTTTTGCTTCCGTAGTGGTGATCTTTTCCTTCACAATAAAACTGCCAATCAATGTTTTAAACAATGCTGTTCTCACTTTTTTCACTCGACTAAATTTTCTACCTTTAACTAAATGTTTCATATTCTTATTACTGTTTTAAGGTGAGACCAAGTTCACCAACTGACTTTTTAATTTCCTTAATTCCTTTGTCGCCCATACCTTCCAAGCCTTTTAAGCTTTCTTCGTTATGCTTAACAATATCCTTAACCTTTGTAATCTTGTTTGCTTCAAGCACATTCAGTGTTCGAGTTGAAAGATTCTTAAGTTCGGTAACTTTGACCTTCAAAGGATCAAACTCGTCTTCCTTCGCAACAACTTCAATTTCTTCAACTAACTGTGCTTCTTGAATCTCAACAACCGGCTTTTCTTCAACTATTTCAATTCCACCGAGAACTGAGAATTGTTCAACAAGCAGAACTACTGCTTTTGAAAAAGCTTCTTGTGGGGTAATACTTCCGTCAGTAACAATTTCAAGCGTGATTTTGTTATAGTCGGTTCTTTTCCCAACACGCATATTTTCAACTTCGTAGTTCACGCGACGAATCGGGGTGTAAACTGCATCAATAGCAATAACTTCGATTTCTTTTTCACCACGCTGCTGTTGATCAATTGGAACATAACCCAATCCATTTGAAACTTCCAACTCCATTTCCAATTCAACTTTTTTATCTGTGATGGTTGCAATAATCTGCTCAGGATTTACTACTTCAACATCTGAAGAGCATTTGATTGCTGCAGCTGTCACTTTTCCTTCACCTTTGAATTTCAAGCTAACTTTAACTGACTCATCGGTATGCAATCTGAATCTGATTTTTTTCAAATTAAGAATAATTTGAACAGCGTCCTCCATAACTCCGTCTAGAGTTGAAAATTCATGTGAGACACCTTTGATTTTAACAGAAGTTACTGCTGCACCTTTGAGTGAAGAAAGCAAAACGCGTCTGAGCGCATTTCCAAGGGTCATTCCATATCCTGGGTAGCATCCCATGATTTCGAATTTTCCGCTTTGGTCATTAATAGGTGTGTATTTTGGCTTCTGAGGAAGTGACGCTGTCTGCATATCCTCTTTTGAACGAAAAGCTCATGGAAAGCGCTTCCACAAACCAAACGTTTTTAGTTAATGAAGTTAAGAAAACAAAAATATATTTAACGAGAGTATGATTCAACAACCATTTGAGGATCAACTTGAATGCCGACATCCTCCCTAGCTGGCAAAGAAACAACCTTTCCAGTAATTGCTGCCTGATCAAACTGAATCCAACGTGGAAAATCTTTCTTATTCTTGATTGATTGAATTTGATTTACGAAATATGCACCGCTTTTCTTTGACTCTTTGATACTAATGACATCACCGATTTTTACTTCATATGATGGAATCGTTACTGATTTTCCATTAAGCAAGAATGCTCCATGGTTAACCATTTGACGAGCCTGTATCGGAGAAAGAGCAAAACCCATTTTGCGAACCACATTGTCCAATCGTAGTTCAAGTCTTGCCATCAATAGATCTCCTGTTACTCCCGGTTTGTTCTCAATTTCTTCATAGTGCTTGCGGAATTGTCTTTCAAGAATTCCATACATTCGCTTGATGCGTTGTTTCATCGCAAGTTGTTTGCCGAATTCGCTAAGCCCTCTGGACATTCTTTTCCCATGCACTCCAGGAGCATATGGGCGTTTAACCATAGCGCATTTTGCGGTATTGCAACGGTCACCTTTGAGAAAAAGTTTTTCTCCTGATCGGCGACATCTTTTACATTTTGATCCTAATAAATCTCTAGCCATAGCTTCTTATGAAAATTTAAAATTTGAAATTTGAAATTTTGAATTATTGTTTATACTCTTCTTGGTTTCTTCGCTCTGCAACCATTGTGAGGAATTGGTGTCATGTCCTTGATTGCAACAAGTTCAAATCCTTTGTTTGCCAGAGACCTGATCGATGATTCACGTCCGCTGCCAACACCTTTGACAAAAACTTCCAATTCTTGAACTCCGTATTTTTTAATCTTTTCTGAAACATCATGCACAACCTGGGTTGCAGCATAAGGAGTTGCCTTCTTAGCACCCTTAAATCCAAGCAATCCTGAACTTGCCCAAGCCAACATTGATCCATTCATATCAGAAATCATAATCATGGTGTTGTTATAGGTGCATTTGATATGAGCCTGTCCCTTTAGAATCTGCCTTTTAAGCTTTTTCTTTTTTTTCTTTGAGTCAGCCTCAGCCACCTCAACCACTTTCTTTTCTTCAGTGCCTTCTTTTTCAGCAGCAACTGCTTCGAAAATATCTTCAGTTTTTTTAATATCCTCAGTCATAGTTATTCATGAAACATGGAACATGGAACATGGAACAAAAATTCCAAAACCATGCCATGTGTATTTATTATTTTGCTATATGCTCTATGTTTTATACTCTATTATTTAGGTCTTCGAATCTGTTCGACGACCACTTGCCATAGTCCTTCTGACGTTTCCACGAACAGTTCGACTGTTTGTCTTTGTTCGTTGACCATGCACTGGAAGTCCTTTTTGATGACGAGTTCCTCGATAGCTGCCAATTTCCTTCAAGCGTTTAACATTCATTTTCACTTCATGCTTGAGTTCTCCTTCAACCTTATATTTCTTCTCGATTTCATCTCTGAGTTTGTTTGCTTGCTCTGGCGACACGAGTTTTGTTTTAGTCTTTGGGTCAATGCCAAGCTGTTTCAAAATCTTTTTGCTCGTGGCAGGACCGACACCATAAACATATGTCAGTGCAACTTCAATTATTTTTTCATCGGGTAAATTTATTCCAGAAATACGTATCATAATACAGAAAAAATTTTAAATTTTAAATTTAAAATTAAAAATTAAAAATT
>CAISKQ010000011.1 GCA_903885965.1 uncultured bacterium | reverse complement strand
GAAATGGAAACCAACACAGCGACAAAATTAATCTTGATAGTAAAAAAAAAGCGAATCTAATATTGGAGAGCCGGATGCGGGAAAACTGCTTGTCCGGTTCAACTAGGGGTTTCAGATGAGAGTCTAGGAATCTACTATAAAAATATCACAGTCTCAAATTCTGGAAAACAGTATTGGAAATGTCGGCAAAGAGTTCTAATAGTTAAGCTTTCTTCATGAATATAAAAACAAAAAATTTGCGCTGCTTGGATTTGAGTTCCAAGACCAATAATAATAAGAAAAATTTCTCGAATATTTTTGAGAGTAACTCGAGTCGAGATGGCAAGGCTGTTCTTTTTTCTCGTGGCAAGAAAAGCGATGTTTTTTTTACGGAAGATTCAAAATTGTATATTACGCCTACAGAGGCTGCATTGATGCGCAGCGGGGTCAAGCTAAATCGCACAACGCACAAGTGGGACAACTTAAGTTCTCGCGTAGCTGCTGAATTTGTCAGATATCAACCAAGTCAAACAAGTCTTCTGCTGAATCTTTTGGAAAAGAGATATGAATTAATGCAAGAGGAGATAGTTAATGCTTCTCAGAATTTGGTTGGACAATTTTCATTAATGCGGCTTTGGAACCTATCAATTGTAGGTTCAATCCTATTCGGAATGGTGACGATGACTTTCGTGTATAGGTATTTGGGTCAAGGAGCATCTGCGGCGGCCAGTGATTCAAGGCAGGTAGCCTCTCAGCAGCAAACACTTGATGTTACGCAGCAAGGAAAGGTGCTTAGTATGGTGAGTGAACCAGCCAAGAAAGTTGAATCCGAAGAATTGATTTCAAAGCAAGTTGAAGAAATTCAAAAGGCTAGCGACCAAGCAGCTTTTGAAAAAGAAATTTATGGCATGGTCAAAGGTCATCCTATTGAAAAAATGGTTCCATATATTGCTAAGCAAGATCGCACAGTAGCGGCCTTCATCGTGGCGATTGCTAAGAAGGAGAGTGGATGGGGAGAACACTACCCAGTGTTAAACGGTGAAGATTGCTATAATTACTGGGGATACCGTGGACAAAGGGATAAGATGGGGACAGGTGGGCACACTTGCTTTAATAATCCACAAGATGCTGTGGATACTGTTGCAAAGCGTATAAAAACTCTTGCCAAAGAGAATGGAAGAGATACTGCTGCAAAAATGGTTATTTGGAAATGCGGTGGAAGTTGTGCAGCAACTGGAGGGCAAGCCGCTGCCAACAAATGGATAAGTGATGTTGACACAATTGTCCAAAAGTTCAATACATAAATAAATTTATATTTTTCTATTAGAAAAAAACCTTCATGAGAAGGTTTTTTTGATTAATAAAGGCTCTAGATAGGCAGAATATAGCTATTTTATTTCTAGCTGTGGATAAAACGTTTGACCTTCTGTGACTTGCCTGTTAGCATTAAATCTGCGTCTTTGGTGGCAAAAATAGCAAAGGCCGTTAATTTGTTAAAAATACTCTATGTGTGATCCCTTACCGTTTGGGGGGAAAAATCTGTCAAGGTTCTTGATAAATCCTTTGCAGTATAAGTTGAATCTAATTAAAAATAATAATCTCTTGCTCATCACATTTGGATTGATGATGATCGGTGTAGCGGGTCAACTCTGGAATTTCCAACCCGCACCTTATGCTCAAGCATATGTAGGAGAAGGAATTGTTGCAGCTCAATTGAAAGCTCCTCTCCTGGAAAAACAAAATATTTTTCCAACTGGTAATAACAAGATTAATGCGGAGGTTTCTGTTGAGAGAAAAGTGACCTCGGAAGAAACAATCGAGCAGTCAACTCAGCCAGATGAATTGGAGAGAGACCTGCTTAGCATGGTTGAGAATACTCCTATTGCAGAGATGGTCCCATTTATTGCCAAACGTGAGAATAAGGTGGCAGCATTTTTGATTGGAATTGCCAAGAAGGAAAGCAGTTTCGGATTAGCCTCACCTTCAAAAAATGGAAATGATTGTCACAATTATTGGGGTTATAAGGGGGTAGGCTCAAGAGGCGCAGTTTCTGGTTATAGTTGTTTTGGCAGCGCACAGGAAGCTGTTGAAATTGTTGGAAACCGAATTGAAGTTTTGGTCAACAAAAATCAAAATACACCAACCAGGATTGTTGATAGCTGGAAGTGCGGGAAAAGTTGCGCTGGTGACCCTGGCGCACCAGGTTGGGTTTCAACGGTGGCTCTATACTTTAATAAAATCGTTAAGGCTGAGGGATAAATATAAATCCTAATGTCAAATGTCATAGGACTTGTGCGCTTGCTCTCAAATTCCTAGAGCGTAGCTTCTTTGCTAAGAAAATTTCCCCTGGTCTACTTCAAATCTCTTTTGCTAAGAAAACCAACTGTAAGTAATTTTCGATCAAACGCACAAGTCCTATGCCAAATATATTTCTGAATTTGAAATTAAAAAATCCGCCAACTTGGCGGATTTTTTTAAATTTTAATTTTTTCTATTTTCTCAAAAATGTCATTAATGATTTTGGGAATGTCGAGGGCTTTTTCTGCTTCCAAAACGGCGAGAAGATTTGCTCGTGTTTCAGGCTTCTTTGGCATCAAACGTGTGCAGCAATCATCGTGGGCAAGTTTTGAGATGTCATAAGTTCCAATTTTTCTAGCTGTGTCCATGATGTCCTCCTTGTCAGTTCCAATAAGTGGACGAAAAATTGGCATTTCACAGGCGTGGCTGACGACGAAAATATTTTCCAGGGTTTGCGAGGCAACTTGTCCGATTGAATCCCCGGTTACGAGGGCAAGGGACTTTTCTCGTTTGGCTAAACGCTGCGCAATTTGCATCATCAGGCGGCGATACAAAATAATGCGCAATGATTCATGGCAATTCATTACAATTTCTTTTTGAGCGTCTGCAAAGGGCACGGAGTACAAGACTCCAGAAGACTGATATTTCTTGAGAACCCTAATTAAATCGGTAACTTTTTCGACGCTAGCTTTCGAGGTATAGGGCATGGAATGAAAATGGACGAAGCGAGTGGTGACACCGCGCCTAAGGATGCTGAAGGCTGCCACGGGTGAATCAAAACCGCCAGACATCAACACTAGGGCTTTGCCTCCAGTACCCACTGGCAAGCCGCCCAAGCCCTTTTTCTTATCGAGGGAAACAAGCGCATAGTCGTTAATGATGGCAATAAAGCATTCGCAATCTGGGTCTTTGAGTTTAACTGATTTTTTTCTTCCGAATTTTTCAAAAATAAAACCGCCAACTTCGCGTTCGATCTCTTCCGATTTCATTGGAAATTCTTTGTTCGACCTTTGACAGGTGACGCGAAAAGTTTTAAAATCTTTTTCTTTAATTAACTGCCAGCAAAAGTTTTTTATTTCTTCAAAGTTTTGCTCGACACTATAAGCAAAGGAATAATTGACAATCCCAAGCGTGTGCATAATAGCATTTTCAACTTCAGCAATATCCGATAGTCCATTTTTATTGAGCTTAACTAGTGTTGCACCAGAAATTTTTTTCACAAATTCAAAACTGCCTGGTGAAAAAGCATTTAGCTGATCTTTGATGTTCTTGATTAAACGCGCTTCAAAGTAGTTTCGGTTCTTTCCCTTGAGGGAAATTTCTCCGTAGCGGATTAAAATGTGGTCGGGAATCATAAATGGGTTTGTAAAATTAAAAAGTTCATAAAGGTATTATGAATGTTAATTATTGATAGCATGAAGTCGGGCAAAAGAAAAGAGTAGCATTAGTAATAGATTCCTAGTGACACTGCACTAGGGTTATCTTCGCGTCCTATTTATTGCCTAAACGCTAGATTTGCGGTATCTTATACGAGTTACATAATACATAAAACTAAATTACATGAGTTTACAAATAGGAATCGTAGGGCTGCCAAATGTGGGGAAAAGTACCTTATTTAAAGCATTAACTAAGAATCCGGTTGAAATTAGCAATTATCCGTTTTGTACAATTGAGCCGAATGTAGGGGTGGTGAAGGTTCCAGATGAGAGATTGGGAAAACTTTCTGAGATGTCGCAAACTGAAAAAATTGTGCCAGCTGTGGTGGAGTTTGTGGATATCGCTGGAATTGTCAAAGGCGCTTCAGAGGGTGAAGGCCTGGGTAACAAATTTTTGGCTAATATTCGAGAAGTTGATGCGATTGCTCAGGTTGTGCGAGTTTTTGAAAATTCAAACATAATTCACGTGCACAATAAGATTGATCCACTTGGTGATGTGGAAGTTATTAATCTGGAGTTAGTCTTGGCTGATTTAGATACGGTTAAAAAGACTCAGGCTCGCATCGAAAAGGAAGTTAAAGGCAACAAGAAAGGTGCTGACAAACAAATGGAGGTTATCAAGAAAATTTGGGATACACTTGAGGCAGGAAAACTTGCCAATGAGACAGAGGGTATTCAAGAAATGCTGAAAGACGAAAATGGAAAATTAATTATTCGGGATATGTCCCTGCTAACGATGAAGCCATTTTTGTATGTCTATAATGTCGCGGACATTGAGCAGAAATTACCAGATGATTTGGAGAACAGAAAACATGTCAAGCTTGACATTAAAATTGAGGAAGAATTGATTGAAATGAATGAGGAAGAAAAGGCTGAAATGGGCTTGGTTTCACATATTGATGATTTGATTGTAGCGGCGTATGATCTTTTGGGATTGCAAACTTTTTTGACCACTGGCAAAATTGAAACAAGAGCTTGGACAATCAAAAAGGGTGCTACCGCACCAGAGGCAGGCGCAGCAATTCACAGCGATTTTCAAGAAAAGTTTATTCGGGCTGATGTAATCATGTGGGACAAGCTTTTGGAGATTGGCGGCTGGGGAAAGGCTAAAGAAATAGGGGGCGTTAAAACTGTTGGAAGAGATTACATTATGATTGATGGTGAGGTTGTCGAATTCAAGGTTTAGACGTAAAAAGCAAAATTATACAATTGAGGCTTACACGCTTGCTATCAAATTCTTAGAGTAATGCTTGCTTGCTAAGAAAATTTTCCTTCAAGTCTCTCTTGCCAAAAAAAACCAAATGTAAGTAATTTTCAATCAAACTTGTAGGTCCTAAAAATACAAAATAAAAGCATCCTCGCGGGTGCAGTATATTCCAATACAGGAATGATACCTCAAATGTAAGCTACAATATTGGGCATTTTTGAAAAATTTAGTTAACTTTAATTTTAGAAAATACCTTCATTTTCTCTTTTCTCATTTCTTCACCAGCTTCAATGTCACTT
>CAISKQ010000010.1 GCA_903885965.1 uncultured bacterium | reverse complement strand
AAGCAGTTTTGGTTTTACGAATGTGATACATAGGCAGTGGATAACTGCCCTTAGTATGACAAAAAAGAATCTTTTTTACAAATTAGGCTTTAGCTAAGCTGAAATATTTTTTTTAAAAAAAGGGGCGGACAAGTCGGGAAATATATCCCAAATCTCGTGATATTAAAATTTATCATAACCTGAAAACGGTCGCGTTTTCAGGTTATCTGCCAATACACATACACCAATATTCATCAACACTCTTCAAGATTGGATTAATTGCCATCTCATGACTCATCAATCTATAGAAACATTCCTTTCTTGTTACATGAAAAATCAACATCAATCTTCATCGCGACGAAAGAATTTCTCATAGACAAAATGCGAAAAGTTAACAGACTTTTTATCAACATAAATATGTGCAACGTATGAGACAAAAATGATAACCGGTAAAGAGGCAAGAAGAGACAGTGCCACTGCAAAGTGATAAGACATGATTGGTTGCAGCTTCAAAAACACGAAACTTGAAAATGATCCCATGATAATAAAATGGAGCAAATACATAGTAAACGAAATTTCTCCCAAAAAAAGAAACGTTTTTCTTGCGAAAAAATTCTGCATTCTTTTTGATTCAAGCAGTACTATCATCAAAAGAAAAGACCCCATGACATGATAAAAAACCGCAGGCTCTGCCCCCAGCCAAGACAGATTCGCAAAAGCATATATGGTTCCTTGCGGATCCCTACCTATTGGGTAAGAACCCAACAATAATCCCAACACCAAAAACACAACTTGCCAAATTTTTTGCCTTTTAAATTTCGCAAGCAACTTTTTTTCATTAGCCGTTAAGTCACTCAGTAACATACCCAATATGAAGGCCAAATAGTATGTCTGGAAAAAAACTAAAATCAAAAAAGCGTATGCCAAAGATCTATTTTTTGCTTTGCCAAAAATTGCCAAGAAACTGAAAACCAAAAAAGAACCCAGAAATTCATAGGCAATCGTCCAAAGAAGTTTGTTATATTCAAAAGTTCCCTGAAAAAAAGCTCCGATAAAACCCTGATTGAGGCAATCCCAAAAATCCGGTTTAAAGTTCCAGATACTCAAAAACCAACCAGAACCAGAAATGATTCCCGCCGGTTCATTGCGGAAAAAGGACAGCCTCATAAAAACATAGGCGACAAAAACAGAGAAAGCTACCGGTAGAGCTAATCTAAAATATCTCTTTACGGCACTGGCTGTGACAATTTCATTTTCTTTTTTGACAAAAAATTTATGACTCAAAACAAAACCACTCAAAACAAAGAAGATACAAACAGCAAAATTCCCATCCCAAAGTAAGTTCAAAATTGATCCAGACAAGGAAACCTCCAAGCCATCAGCCAAATGGGTAGGAATACCAGGACCGGAAAAAAGAGCCGGATAAAAAGCTAAAACGAAATGATGAAAAACAACCTGAAAAGCCGCAAAACCTCGCAAACCATCTAAATATTTAATCTTCCGCATATATTGTCTTCAATAGGCTTAAAAAAAATCACGAATCAACTGCGCCAACTCAGAGTTTCAACTAGTTCATTTTAATCTCAAAATGGAGCCGTGTAAAGCCGCAAGAAAAGAAAAAATGTGTTGTTATTTTTTTTCTTTTAAATTATAATTAAGGAGTTATGAAAAAAATATCCTTCATTTTATTATTTTCTATTTCCCTTGTGGGAATCTTTTTAATTTTGCATCAAGCTTATTTAACTGACAAAGAAAATAACACAAGCTTAATCTTTGCCAAAATGCCGCCGAATTTGAGCAGCCAAATTTCACCAAATGAAATTTTTGTTTCGCCTGCCGTTCCAATCTTAATGTATCATCATGTTCAAGATTATCCATACGGAAAAGACCTTTCCAGTGTGAGCATTTTTGTTTCTCCTGCAACTTTCGAAGCTCAATTAAATTGGCTAGCCTCGAATGACTTTCAAACAGTTGATCTTAGTTATTTCAAAAATCCAACCCGACTTTCTGGCAAACCAATCATCCTGACCTTCGACGATGGATACCAGGATGCCTATGATCAGGTCTTTCCAATGCTAAAAAAATATGGCTTCCGAGCGACCTTTTATCCCATCGTAAACAACATCGACAAAGCTGGCTTTTTGACAAGTGATGAAATTATGGAAATGCAAAACAATAGCATGACATTCGGATCACATTCACTTTCCCATCCGAATCTCACGGAGATTTCTGAGCAACAAGCCCAGCAAGAAATTTACGCTAGCAAAAAAATTCTTGAGCAAATTACCGGCAAAGAAGTTTCAGATTTCTGCTATCCAGGAGGAAAGCTGGATCAAACTGCTATAAACATCGTAGCAAATTCAGGCTATAGTACAGCCACAACAACTTCAAACAAAATCAATTTAGGCAAGACTGATTTGCTGCAATTAAATCGCCTCGACATTGAAAACGAAACCCGTTTTGAGAATTTGCCAGCACTGAAAAATTTGTAAAACAATCCCAAAGAACTCCAACAAAAAAACTTTCAAGTTTGACTTGAAATTCAAAATTTAGTATATTTAATTTATGATAACAGAAACTCACAAAAATTCTTCAGCTTGTTGTTGCTGCACCTTTGGTGGCGGCAGGCTTTTTTTGTGGGATTGATAGCGATTTGTCAAAAATCAAAATCAAAAAGCACGAATCGGCCCCGCGGCCGGTTTTTTTGTTGTCTAAATCAGTTCTTTGCTTTTCGAATAGTTCGTTTCAAAAACAATTTTAAAAAAGGAAAAAAACATGTGCAGCTGTCAAATCATTGTCGAATTAGAAACAGGTACAAGAATCCGGATTGACCCACGCGATCTTCCAGATCTTCAAATTGATTCAGAACCAAAAGAGGAACTGGCGTGTTCAGAGTTGGAACCATGTGAAGTTTAAAAAAAGAAAAAATAATCCCCCGGCAAGTCTATGAATTCATAGACTTGCTTATCCTCAAAATATTAAGGAAGTTTAAATATATTTATTCAATGTCGATTGATAAAAAATGCACAGAAAATTCCATAAAATAAACCATTTTCCCAATATCCACAATAACTATCCAGAATGCAAGAAAATTTTTTCTTATTCGTATAAGCTTAGTAGGGTCGATAAAAATCGTTTTTCAATCACAAAAAAGCGATTCATTGTTAGCCTATTTGCCTCCATATAGAGGCTGAATAGGTATTTTAGATAGGCAATGAATTTATTTTTCTTAATTAAAGAATAAAGACTATCGAATCAAATAATTTAAAAAATTAATTTTAAAAAAAATATGAAGAAAAAAATTGTAATGCTCGCATTGATTGCAACAATCATTGCTCCGTTTTCTTTCGTAAAGCCAGTTGCAGCTAGTACAGATACTGCCACAGCAACAACCGAGACCACCTCAACAACAGCAACTACAAAACAAACCAAAGCAGAAAAAATTGCAGCCAGAGCTGCTGCAAAAGCTGCCAGAATTGCAGCCCGACAGAAGGCGAAAGCTGCTAAAATTGCAGCCAGAGCTGCTGCGAAAGCTGCCAGAATTGCAGCCAGAGCTGCTGCAAAAGCTGCCAGAATTGCAGCCAAAACTGCCAAGAAATAAATAGTAATTGATACCAATTATTATCGTCGCTCAATCAGAAATGGAAAATTACTTTCATTTCACGCAATTGCCTAGATAATAAGATTCATATATTTCTCAATTAAATAGCAAAAAACACCTATTCGTTATAGGTGTTTTTTAAATTCGGCGTCAAATTTTTGGTTTAATATCAGATTGACCCTTAGTTTCACTGAAAACATTTTGAAAAAGATTTTTAATCTGATCATAGTTGTCACCACGTGGTAACAAGATATAACCAGTTTCGGGCGTTGAAGCTGGAGAATAGAGCAAGCCTTCTTTTGAATCCTCCAATACTCGCTGATAAATTTGAGGATTTTTCATGCCACTATACAAATCAAAAAGTCTCCTCATTTCCCAAAGTTTCATGTCCGTTTGAGCATTATTACCCAACGTATCCAAAATAGCATTTAATTTTCCAAATTCATTAAAGCCAACTTGAACAATCTTTTGTTTCAATTGCTGCAAAATTAGCTGCTGCCTCTTGGCACGTTCGAAATCACTAGTGAGATATCTAGAACGAACAAAACAAAGTGCTTGTTGTCCTTTGAGCGTATTCTTTCCAGCTGGCAGATGAAAATCCCCGCCACATTCAGGATTGCTATTTTTGCAAAGTGGATACTGCGCAACAACCTTCCCTTTCACTTTTTTAATTTGAAGCTCACCAGTTGGAACGCTATATGCACCTGAATCGCAAACACTAACATCAGCAAACTGGGCACCCTCATCAAATGGTTTATCCAAGCTAACATCTACGCCTCCAACATCGTCCACCAATTTAGCAAATCCTTCCGTACTTACAATCGCAGTGTAATCAATCGGGATGCCAGTAATTTGACCTATCATATTTTCAATATCAACTATTCCCTGACCAATTCCCTTCTCCTCCCCATAAACATAAACTGCATTCAATTTACTCTTAGTGTCTTTTCCAGGATCAGTAACCCATAAATCACGTGGAATAGAAATCATGGATATCTTGTTTTCTTTTGGCTTGATACTAACAACCATAATTGTATCAGTATTGAGACCTCCGCCTTGATGATTAGCACCTAAAATACCAAGCAATAAGACATTTATCCGACCATCACTTTCTCCCTTTATCTGATTCTGACTAGGCAAACTTGCTTGCACAATGCCACCAACGGATTCACCTTTTATTGAAATTTTATTCAAAGTATTTTCAATTTTCCAAAAAGCAATAACGAACAAAACAAAAAATATTGCGAAAATTACACCAAGGGTTATCCACCACTTTCTACTTTTATTTTTGAGTTTTTTGCCATGCTTTTTTGCATGCGCATAAACATGGTGTAACTTAATTTTTCTACCAATCGACAAGAGCACTTCCAAATATTTCTGTGAAGAAAAAAAGCTTACTATTTTTTTAAAATTTTTAAAAACAAAAATTGCCATCGTGACAAGCAAAAAAATACCCAACAATAACATTTCTTGCATTAGGCGATTCTTTTTTAAATTTTCCCAAAAAGTTAGCTGGGATATCACTTTTTTTTGAACAATACCCTTAGGGAAACTTATTATCGTTGTCATGCCCTCTCCTGCAACAACGCCCTTATATGAATAATCCGTACCTGTGTCCTTCTTGCCACCAAGGCGATCAATACATGCGACCGTAGCGACGTGACGACCAATAAAACATTCCCTTGATGTCTTAGTAGTATCAACTTTTTGAGGCAAAGTTATCATTACTTCTGGATATTTAACATAGACTGGCCACTTATCTCCTGTTGCGTTCCAGAAAATTTCATCACTAGTGTTGCCGAATTTAATAGCCCCTATTACTAAATAGCGAATTACATAAGTCTTGAAACCCACATGAGGCTGACTAGCTTGATCAATAGCAATTGCAAGGTATGATTCTTTTTTATCATCACTTTGAAAATTGAATTGATTGAAGTTAGTTGAGTTATTGTCCTGGTCAGTCACGGAAACGCCGCTCACATTAATTGCAATGTTTGAGCCGCTCAAATCCTGGTAATTCAAGGGGATATATCTTGTCCAGCCAGAAGAATTTTCCTGGTCCCCATAGTTATAATTTACAGTCTCCGTTACAGCGATAGTGGCATCAGCATTTACGTTCAAATCCACATTATATGCATCCACGTGCACAACGCCCTGCGGCACAATAGTTTCCGCCTTGACACCAGGAACAAACAATGTCATAAACAAAAAAACAGATATCGGAAACAGGAATATTTTTTTCATGCAGTGTCTTAAATTAATATTTTTTAAGTTATTTTTTCAATAATGGTAACTGACGTAGTGTAACATATTTATTGATTTTGAGAAGGCACTTTAGCCATATAGCATCAAGACTTCAATAGCAATAGTAAACTCTGCAAAAAAATAGCCTCCCAACGCAGTTATATGCGCAGGGGGCTATGTTTCAAAACAAATCAAGAACAATACTGCAGAATTTGCTCGAAAATTCTCTTTTGAAATGCAATTTGGTAGAATTAGAAAATGGAAAAAATCAAAAAAAGACGAAAGTCATTTCGTCATCTTGTTCAGTCTGATAGGGATAGAATTGAAGCCTTAAAAGATGATTCTTTCTGGAGGACTAATTCTTTCCTGAGGACGGTCCTCCTTGAGTTTTTTTATTATTTATCCATTCTTTACTGCCTCAATTTATCAATTTCTTTGGAAACAAACTCCTTGAAAAGCGTAATCTCCTCATCTGATTTATGCGCCACCCCATTGATCACCAGGGGTTTCAAAAATTCCAGCTGACAAAGATTAGCTGTCTGTTCAAATGGCCTTAATAATTCCTCAATAGTAAAGTGGTTGTATCCACCTTTTTGATACGCCTCTTCGGGACCAAAAGTCGAAAGGATAAATTGAATTTTTTTTCCTTTCAATTTGTCACCTCCCTCGCCATAAGCAAAGCCATACTCAAGCACTTTGTCTTCCCATTCCTTGAACAACCCTGGGGTTGAATACCAATAAAAGGGCGTCTGAACAACGATAATGTCAGAATCCAATAAACTTTTCTTT
The DNA here is from genome assembly GCA_903885965.1 of uncultured bacterium. Lineage (GTDB taxonomy): Bacteria > Patescibacteriota > Minisyncoccia > Moranbacterales > GWC2-37-73 > CAIPMZ01. Next base: position 353 of record CAISKQ010000010.1, on the reverse strand, counting down.
TCTTTTTCCACGTCAATTTTCCAATCCGGATAAGTTTCATAGAGCATCCTTGTTTCTATGCCTGCCTTTCCCGTGAAAGCTTTCAGCACTTCTTTGTTGACCCTGGATTTTTCTAGGTTTGGGTGAGTGAAAATATGATATACCTTTTTCATATAAGTTATGCTTTTAAAAAATTACATTTTTGCACAAAAAAGTTCACATAAGCTACTACGCTTTTATAGTAGATTCCTAGACTCTCATCTGAAACCCCTAGTTGAACCGGACAAGCAGTTTTCCCGCATCCGGCTCTCCAATATTAGATTCGCTTTTTTTTACTATCAAGATTAATTTTGTCGCTGTGTTGGTTTCCATTT
>CAISKQ010000009.1 GCA_903885965.1 uncultured bacterium | reverse complement strand
CGGTCGGTCTCCATAGTGATTTTCATACACCACTATTGTAGACATTATCCGCAATCTAAGCGAGTGACCCTCTTTCGGGGGTCATTCTGCGTTAGAAACCGAAACCCATTTGAGGGGTCATTCTGTATTGGACAAGACTCGCACTCGACAACATCTCAAAATGGTGCTATGATTAGGTGCACATGAAAACAAGTAAAGTAACAAAAAAACGGGTGATTGTGGGAATGTCTGCTGGGGTTGATTCATCAGTTGCAGCAGCGGTTCTCAAGGAACAGGGATATGATGTCGTGGGTGTTTTTTTGCATTTCTGGAAAGAGCCCGGTCAGGATGAACTCAGGGAAAATAAGTGTTGTAGTCTTGAATCGCAAGAAGATGCTCGAAAGGTGGCTCAAATTTTAGATATTCCACTATATACGGTTAATGCTGCAAAAGAATTTAAAAAGGAGGTTGTGGATTATTTTTTGGAAGAAATAAAAGCTGGGAGAACACCAAATCCATGTGTAGTTTGCAATGAACGAATTAAGTTTAATTTTTTGTTTCGGAAAATGCTGGAAATGGACGGCGATTTCGTGGCAACTGGACATTACGCTGAAATCAGGGATAAAGATGGTAAGCATCATTTGTATACCTCGTGTGATGAGGAAAAAGATCAAACGTACTTTCTTTACTGCTTAACTCAAGATCAGTTGTCACGCATCCTGTTTCCAATTGGAGGATATAAAAAGCCGGATATCAGAAAAAAGGCAGAAAAACTCGCACTTCCTGTTTTTGATAAAGAAGATTCTCAGGGGCTATGCTTTACACCCGAAAAAACCCCAACCAAATTTATCAAGCGTAATCTGACACTATCTCCAGGTGACATTATAACGACCGAAGGCAAGAAAATCGGCACCCACGATGGTTTGGAAATTTATACAATCGGGCAACGTAAGGGAATAAATATTGGCGGCAATGGACCATATTTTGTGGTTGATAGGGATTTTAAAAACAATCAGCTTATCGTGACTAACAATGAAAATGATCCGCAGGTTTATAAGATTTCGATGCTGGTTGAGCTGAAAAATTGGATAGCACATCAGCCAATTTTTCCACTTGAGCTTAACGTGAAAATTCGCTATCGTCATCCACTAGTTCGTGGTATAATAACAGAACAAGAAACAGGTAGAAACAAGCGTAGTACCATTTATAAGGTGGAGTTTCTTGAAAAACAAAAAGCCGTAACGCCTGGACAGTCAGCCGTTTTTTATTCAGATGATAATGAGGTTCTCGGAGGGGGGATAATAATTTAGGTATCAGGTTTTAACTTTTCAGCTTCTAAGGTAGATTCCTAAAAAGCTAAGAAGCTAGCAACTAAAAAGCTATGAGTAATGTTGATCCGGAAGTTTTGGCGAGGAGAAAAAAAATTCAAATGGAAATAATCATGAAGGAATCTGATGCTAAAAGACTAGATAGAGACAAGATTATATTAGAGGCTGAAATCCGAGCGTTAAAGGGTAAAAAGCAACAAATAGAAATTGATTCGATTCTAAAGGAGACCAAACTGAGGCACATGCGAGATGAGCTGATGATGATGCAAAATGAACTCATCAGGCTGAAGCATAAAATGAGCTCATCAATTTAAAACAAAAAAAGGGGATGCTGTGGGATAATTTTTTTTGAAAAAATAATATGGCAAGGAGTCTCATTAATCTTATAGAAGCATTTACTAAGAATAAGAAAATCAAACTCTCCAGCTCAGCTTGGGGGAGGGTTCGGGTTATTGAACGTGAAGTTAAGAGCCGCAAAATAAAACCAGAAGGCGCAATTGAAAAACTTAAACAAGAGAAAGAATTGCTGGCAAGTTTGGACACTTCAGAATGGAAAAATATCAAAGAACAAATTGAAGACATCGTTGATTAGTTTGATTTTTTTTTAATATTTATTTTTAAGAAAGAAAGAGTATGAGCGTAAATATTCACTTGGTTGATATGGTTGAGGATATTTTCAATGAGAAGCTTAATAGCTTTGACCAGTTCAAGCTCAGAGACGTCGAAAGAGATGCGCAAAGCGAAAAATTGAAAACAGCTGCAGAAGTGGTGGAAAGATTAAAGAGAATAAAGCCCTTGAAAGAAAATATTAATCGAGGAGATTTTAAAAGTTTAGAAGAGAAAATAAAAAGAATCTTAAGAGCATAATTTTTTGTTAAATTTAAGCTAAACCAAAATAAGCTGAAAAGCTAATCCGCCATCCGCCCGCCGGCTGAGGCGGACTAAAAAGATATTTTTTATGAATGCACAGGAGTTGCGATCGAAATATTTAGAATTTTTTAAGTCGAAGGGTCACACAATAATCCCCTCGGCTTCTTTAGTGCCGGAAAATGATCCTTCGGTTCTTTTCACAACCGCGGGCATGCATCCATTGGTGCCATATCTTTTGGGTGAAAAACATCCAGGCGGAAGCAAATTAGTTGATGTTCAGAAGTGTATTAGAACTGGAGATATTGACGAAGTGGGCGATACAACTCACCATACCTTTTTTGAGATGCTTGGAAATTGGTCTTTGGGGGAATATTTCAAAGAGGGTGCGATTAAAATGAGTTGGGAATTTTTGACATCTGCTGATTGGCTGAATTTGGATAAAAATAGGATTGCTGTTTCTGTTTTTGAAGGTGACGCTGATTCTCCATTTGATCAAGAAGCTTATGATGTTTGGAAAGGTTTAGGTCTGCCAGAAAAAAAGATTGCAAAATTGCCCAAGAAAAATAATTGGTGGGGAATGGAAAAAGGGCCTTGTGGACCAGACACTGAAATTTTTTATTGGGTTGGTGAACCAAATAAAATTCCAGAAAGCTTTAATGATGACAACGATTTGTGGGTGGAAATATGGAATAATGTTTTTATGCAATATGATAAACAATCAGATGGGACACTGAAAGTTTTGGAACAAAAAAATGTTGATACTGGCATGGGGATGGAAAGAATTTTGGCGGCAGTCAATGGTTTGGATGATAATTATAAGACAGAATTATTTTGGCCGATAATTGAAAAGATTGAGGAATTGTCAAAATTAGAATATGGCGATAAATCTGATGAGGAATATATAAAAGATGATAAGCAATGTTGGGTTGATGTGAGAAAACAATTTAGGATAATTGCTGACCATATTAAAGCTGCAACTTTTATCATTGCAGACGGTGTTGTTCCTTCCAATACTGGCCAAGGTTATGTTTTGAGAAGATTAATTCGCCGGGCAGTTCGTTATGGCAAGCTGATTGGGATTGAAAAAGACTTTGCCACCAGCGTGGCTGAAATAGTTGTGCAAGAATATAGCAATCACTATCCCGAGCTAGCAAAAAACCGCGCTCTTATTTTCGCAGAACTAAAAAAAGAGGAGGAAAAATTTAGAAAGACGTTGGATAATGGACTGAAAAAACTTGAAAAGTGTTTGTCTAATCCTGAGAGAAATGTTCAGTATAAGATTGAGGACGGATTACAAAAACAGGCTGATGTTTATTTTAATGATGATATAGTAAGCTTACTATTTTTTGATTTATATCAGACAAATGGTTTTCCCATCGAATTAGCTATGGAAGTTGTCTTTGAGGAATTTGAAAAGAAAGGCGTTAGTTTAAATAAAGAGAAGATAACTGAAAAGTTTAATAAACTTTTTGAGCAGCATCAAGAGCTTTCTCGCACTGCTTCAGCTGGCATGTTCAAGGGTGGATTGCAAGACAGCGGAGAAGAAACTGCCAAGCTTCATACGGCGACTCATTTGCTTTTGGCGGCCCTGCGAAATGTTCTGGGCGAACACGTTTTTCAAAAGGGCTCAAACATTACCTCGGAGCGTTTAAGATTGGATTTTTCTCACAGTGAAAAGATGACTCCGGAGCAACTTGCCAAGGTGGAAGAGCTTGTAAACGCTGGAATTGAAGCTAATTTGGAGATTGTGAGAGAAGAGATGAGTCTTGATGAGGCCAAGAAAATTGGAGCGATGGGTGTTTTTGAGGCAAAATACGGCGAAAAGGTCAGCGTATATTCAATTGTAGAAGGCGGAAGAGTTGTTAGCAGGGAAATATGCGGAGGCCCTCATGCTAGCCTTACTGGGGCATTGGGACGCTTCAGGATTCAAAAGGAGGAAGCTTCATCAGCTGGTGTCAGGCGGATAAAGGCAGTTCTGGAGTAGCTCTAAGCACCTTTTCTGGCTATATCTTCTTATTTAAGTATATTCCAATACAGGAATGATACCTCAAATGTAAGCTACAATATTGGGCATTTTTGAAAAATTTAGTTAACTTTAATTTTAGAAAATACCTTCATTTTCTCTTTTCTCATTTCTTCACCAGCTTCAATGTCACTTTT
>CAISKQ010000008.1 GCA_903885965.1 uncultured bacterium | reverse complement strand
GGTCGGTCTCCATAGTGATTTTCATACACCACTATTGTAGACATTATCCGCAATCTAAGCGAGTGACCCTCTTTCGGGGGTCATTCTGCGTTAGAAACCGAAACCCATTTGAGGGGTCATTCTGTATTGGACAAGACTTTTGGTTGACTAATCCCAATTTACGTGCTAGACTACCTATGTGAAAATTATTGTTAGAAAAATCGTCGAGCTTCACAAAATTTCAAATTTACAAACCTAAAAATCACTTCAAAACTATGAATGGTGTAATCAAAAAGAAAACTGACAAAGGCTTCGGCTTTATCACCTCTCCAGAATTGGGAAAAGACCTATTTTTCCACAGCAATTCTTTGGTTGGTGTTTCATTTGATCAACTGCAAGAAGGAGACAATGTTTCTTTCGAATCAGAAGAATCTCCAAAAGGATTGAATGCTGTTAATGTTACCCTAGCGTAATCTTATCGCATTTACTTTTCAAAAAACTCTCCGGCTTCCGCTGGGGAGTTTTTTGTTTGGGGAAAATTTAAAAGCGCCATCTCCAATACTAAAGAGATAACGCTTTGGGTTAAAATAAAAAAATTCTTTTCTTACAGCAGATATTCTCTCTGATAATCAGCAAGCTCAATGCCGGTTATCAATTTGAATATCATCAGATACCTTCTTGTCAATTCTCCGGCAAGCTCCTCTACTGGAAAATCATATTCTTCAACGAATTTGCAATGCTTCAGATTTTCAGGATCAAGACCCTTCAGACCGATAATCTGATTACCATCTTTATCAAAAAATGGCGTCACAATTTTTGCACAGAAATCACGCACAGGTTGTTTATCCATAAATTCAGGCTCAACACCTTTTTCTATGGATTCTGCGAGATTAGCCTCTGAAACAAAGCGTGAAGTGTCTGGATTGAACCATTCATCGCAGATAATTTCATCGCTCGCCTCGAGTTTTGTATCCAGCATTACAATGCCACGCTTTCTCAGCCACTTATAGATTTCTTTGCAAAGTTCACTGAGCTTTTCCACTAACTGGTGCCCAGCATCTCCTGTAGCTTCAAAAAATTCTGCCTGAGTAATGTTAACGTCATGACCGACAGAAGCTTTGGTTGAAGGCGTAAAAAGTGGGAAAAATGGAGCCTCAAGCTTCTGCCACTTCCTCATTCCCACGGGAAGCTGCACTCCAGCCACAATGCCGTTATTTTCAAGATACCGCTTCCATACGCTGCCACCGATGTGAAACCGAAAGATGATTTCGTACTTCCCAACAGTAACCTTTAGCACTCCAAGCGTACATTCAAGCTTAATTCCAGGAAATTTTTTGCAAAGTTCCTTTATTATGTTTCTGCCAGGGTAACCCTGGGAATAAACAAGATGATGTTTGATTCCAAGTGGATTAAAGAACTCGCGAGCCCAAAAATCTGCCAATGCAGTCAAAACCTCACCTTTATAATCAGCATTAAATGGCAAAGAAAAATCATCTGATGAAACACGATTTGAACGAAGCGATATCAAATTTTCCAATCTTCCGGGATATTCGTATTTGTCACCAACCTTACCTTGGGAAATAAAATACGGCATCAAAGAATCGACCAGCACTGATTTTTTTACCTTTTCTGGAATGTACGGCATAATAATTTCCTCCTGATTTTTTCGACGACTTTGCGCCTTTTGTTTTTAAAATAATTCTTGAATCTTTTTGTTTTTTCACAAAAAATAATACAATTATTGTTAAAAAACTAAAAAGACATCAAGCACTCAAATGACAATCTCTCAAACATACCCTAACAAATCCATTAAAAAAATGCAAGGGAAAAGATTTTGAAACCTACTATTTCATTCTATTTCTCCAATGCTTGTGCTCAACATAAACCATTCTCCACCAGCTCAAGCCAAGGAAAAATCCACCTACGGCGCCAGTCACAATGAGCGTCCAAAAAAGATAGGCTGGCAGCGGACTATAAACAAGACCAAAAATTTGATCATACTGGACTGGTAGGCCATCTTTTTCCAGCATGGAAACAAAATTGATTGAGATTGCCTCAAAAACCAAAAAGCCCAGCAACTTCCCCAAAATAATAGTCAAAATGACATAGACCACTTTTTTTGCACTCAACTTGTTTGCTACTTCGCCAGATGTATTATTTTTCTTGTTTGTTTTCTTGTTTGTTTTTTTCTTTGACATAGTTTTTTATAATTAAGTTAAATTTGTCATTTCTTTTTAACTACAAAGGAATTTAGTGGCAGATTGCAACCGAGATTAGCCTGTGTTTCCTTGGTACAGGTGGAATTTTTCAATCGTGAAAACATAGAGTTGATGTTTGTCGTAAGTAAAAAAAGAAAAATTACACCAATCATCCAGATATACTTTTTGGAATATTTTTTCTCAAAAAAATCAAAAATAAGAGAAATAAACATAAAAGGCATGAAAATTATCGGCAGATAATATCGCAATCTTGAACCAGGAGCAATTGGGATCATTATTAAGAAATATAGCACACCATAAAGAATCAGCAAACCTGAAAAATATTTTTTCCTCCCATCGTCTTTGGAAAAACGGTATAACAAAAAACCAACACCCAGCACTAAAAATAAGAGACTTGCAAGTTTTCCCAGGAGTGACCAAGGATTTCTATCTAGTTCAATCTTTGTATTATATGTGGTGCTAATTTCCTGACTATTATAGAGAACATCACAAATATTCTTATTACCTAAAGAGGATAAGATGTGTATATTTGCTTGAGCATTACAAGCTACATCAAGGACAAGACCCCTGAAAACAGTTCCCTCGGAGCGCTTAGATTTGAAGAAAAACGCATTAAAAAAAGTTTTCGTATTAGAAAAGCCAGTCCGCTGTTCATTCATGAACTGTGGGATATTCAAACTAAGCGCAATCAAAATTATTGCAATGCATTTTTTCCAAACCTGGCTGTTGCGAGCAAGGAGAAAAACAAATACGGCAAGAACAACGGCAGGGAAAAGTAGCAGCAAAATTGCGTGCAATTGAATCCCGATGCCCAGTGCGATGCCAACACCCGCAACCCATTTCCAATGTGCTTTTTCTTTCTCAGCCAAAAATTCTTCAAGCGAAAACAAAAGTAGCAAAACAAAAAACGGGATAAGATTCACATTCCATGCAAAACGTGAATACTCGATGCTAAAATATGAAAAAACATAAATTGCTATGGAAAATAACGCCACATTTTCACTAAAATATCGCTTGAGAAAATAATAAAACAGCGGAATAGAGAGAAGGGAAAAAAATAAATCAGGATAAGCTTGTGAAGTCGCGCTAACACCAAAAATCTTGGCTGAAATAATTTGAAAATAATAATAAATAGGACCTAGCCTAAAGCCCCGCCCACCTGTCATGTCAGGCCCAAGCAATGGCCAAGGATTGTGCCCGATTACTATATTTCTAATTAATTCAAGGTCCCTAGCTTGATCACTGGCAAAAACAAGTAACTGCTGAAAATGATAAGTGCGTAAGAAAATTCCAACGATTATTAAACCAAAAAGGATCCAGTGTGGCTGTGATACTTTTTCCAATCTTCCTAAGAACTTTTTCCCCATAAAAAAATATTTATTAATTTATTTTAAACCCAGATAACAACAAAAGCCCATAATAAAGGGACTTTTGTTTTTTATTTCTAACTTCTTATTTATTGAATAACATCTATATTTGCCTGCGGAGGAGCTGTGAATGTATTCTGAATCAGTTGATGAATTTTGTCATAATTATCACCTTTTGGAAGAATCACGTCACCGTAGGTTGGATCTGATTTTCCATATAGCAAACCCTCATTTGGATCCTCATCAAGCACGCGTTGAATAACAGTAGGATTCTTCTTTTCCATCGCCATGTATATGGTGTAAAGCTGTTTCATTTCCCATCCTTGAAGGTCTGTTGAGAAGTTCTTACCTAAGCCATTGATTATTCCATTTATCTTATTAAAATCAGTCAATGTTCCAATTGAAAGCGCTTTTGTCTTTAATGCCTGCAAAATCATCTGCTGACGTTTGGCACGATCAAAATCACTAGAATTGTCACGCGAACGAGCAAAACAAAGTGCTGTTGCAGCATCCAGTGTTTGCTGACCGGCTGGCAATTTGAAATCACCATGGCATTCTACGGCTTCTGGTGCAGGTGTGCATAGCGGATACTGGGCAGTGACGCGCGTTCCTATAACCTTACCAAGTGCATCTTTTGATTTTTTAGTTTTTGTCTCAAATTTCCCGGTCGGAACTGTAAAGTATGAACCATCACAAACGCCACTTTGATTAAACTGAGCATTCTCTTCAAACGGTTGTTTCAGGTTTATAGGTACGCCACCAACAGCAGCAACCACGTCATTAAAAGCATTGTAATTAGCAACTACAGTATAGTGAATTGGAACACCGGCGACTTCACTGTATTTTTTTTCTGCATCAATAATACCTTGCGCAACGCCACCCTTGGAAACACCCTGAGCATAAATCGCATTAATCTTACTAAAGGCGCTAGCGTCCTGAACATCACTAACAAGCAAATCGCGAGGAATCGAAACGTATGACACCTTGTTATCTTTTATGTCTAGACTGATAACCATACTAGTATCTGCCAAAGATCCCCCATTTGGATCACTAACTCCACGCATCGCTAAAAGCAAAACGTTGATTCGTCCATCCTTTTCACCCTTCACCTCATTACTTACTCCTGGGATCATATGCCCCATGCTTCCTAATAAGTTTCCATTAGTAGAAATCTTACTGAGCAAGCTGCCCGTTTTCCAGATAACTACTGCTCCAATTACAACAACTATACCAATTACAATTAAAAGTGGCTTAAGCCATCTTTTCTTTTCTTTTCGTAAAGGATTTTTTGAATCACGTGAAACACTTTTTTTATAATCTATCATAAAAACATAGAGCTTAGAAAATTATTCATTAGCTTATCTCAATCCGCTAATTATTAAGGTAAAGTACCACATTACACCACACAATGCAAACTCCTGGTTTTGAAAATTAGCTGCAATTTCAAAAAAATTATTCAAAGGGAAAGCAGCGTACGAAAAAATTTGCGCAAACAAGTAAAAGAAGACCAGAAAAAAATATGTAAACCAAGAAAGTCCTCTTCTTTTCGGCAAGATATAATGCCGGACCGATTAAGACCGGGAAACCTAGCAACATATAGCGTCCCCAACTTGTCAGTGTTCCTGTCAAAAGAGCTGAGAGCAAAAGTAACGCCGAAAAAAATAAATATGTTTTCCGTACCCTGCTGTAGGCAAGCACAAAAGCCGCAATAGAAAAAATAAAGCTCCCAAGATAAATAACGTATGGAAAATTACTGCCAGTTAGAATGTTTCCACTAAACAGATAGTATTTAGCCTCTTCAAAGAGTGCCGCAGCAGGATTTGATAGTGTTCGACCCCATGTTTGCTGAGCCTCAAGAAAGGCTATCGGATTATGAAATTTTAAATAGTTAAACAAGATAAATCCTCCGAATGAAAGCGTGGGAAGCATTAATGGCAACCAATCAATTTTTTTCAAAAGGATTTTAATGTTCCAATCATGGCTCCAGAGATATTCCAACCCAAGAACTGGAAGCATAAAAATTCCATACGGCTTGGTAATTGCTAGCAATCCCGCTGCAATTCCTGCCCTGCCCCACTGCTTCTTTCTGCCAAAATACAAGCTGACAATAGCCAGCAGCGTAAAAAGGATATCCGGGTAACCGGAGAGAAAAAAATATGTGGGCGGAAAGGATAAAAATACCGCAATCACAGCTAAGCTCTTTTTTTCGCAATAGTCCATCCGCATCAGGCGGTATAAATACAGCGTTGCCAAAAAAGAAAAAATAACATTTAAGCCAAAGCTTAATTTATCCTCGCGAACACCACTAACGTAGTGCGCTCCCTTGATAACCATTGGATACAGAGGAAAAAATGCAATGCTAGAATTTTTTGATTCTGAAAAAGTGTACCCATGTCGTGAAATTGAGGTATACCAAAAAGAGTCCCATCGATAATATGGAAGTTGATTTTTGATGTCACATTTTCCTCCTTTGTAGAGCGAAAGATGAGTAGCAAAAAAACCAACTATCAAAAGAAGTATTAACCAAATTAAAAAAATTTTTATAACATTCTTATTCATATAAGCAAAAAGGCCGCTTGCGGCAGCCTTTACACAAAAGCCTTATTTTGCGACGTTTGCTGCTGGAGTGCCCACTACTGGCTTTGTGGTAGGATTGACGACTGGAGCAGCACCGTTAGCATCTGCGGTATTTTGAGCGTCTGGTGTCTCTTGCGGAACAACAACTGTTTTATTCTTTTTAGCGCCAGCTTGTTTTGATGCTGAGTTTGTAGTTTTCTGACGAGCCAAGGAAGTTAGTTTACTTTTTTCATATTTAGCGCCGGCATAGAAAGCTACCAAAATTAAAATCAATGTATAAGCAACTCCTACTACAATCTTTTTGTCATATCCAAGAACTTTACCTTCTAATTTCATATTATTTTTTACTTATTTAATTATTTATCTAGCCTAGCACTAAAACTTTTAATTTTCAAGCGTGATTAATTTCTAGACATCATTTTTTAGAAAAAAAATAGACAGACTTGCAGCAATAATAACTACCCATAATATATATAACTTTTTTCTTCTCAATGCGCTCCATCTTTATTTTTGTTTAAAAAATTTCCGCGTATACCATTTTTGTAATACATCCCTTGAAATGTTTTTTAGTCTTGCATGTAGCTATCAAGCCGAACAAAGTGACAAGTGTAACCATTGGGATTCTTTTGCAAATAGTCCTGATGATACTGCTCGGCAGGATAAAACTTTCTCAAAGGTTCCAATGCCGTGACCACAGGTTTTTTCCAACAACCGGATTTATTAACTATAACTATGAAATTCTCAGCTTCCGCTTTCTCCTTATCATTTCCAAAGAAAATCACCGAACGATACGAAGTGCCGCAGTCATTTCCTTGTTGATTTAAGGTAGTTGGATCATGAATCCGAAAGAAAAAATCCAGCATTTCCTGGAAAGAAGTTTTTTCGCTGTCATAAGAAATTTCCACAACTTCCGCGTGTCCTTCATGGTTTTCATAAGTTGGGTTTTCGACTTCTCCACCAGCGTAGCCAACTCGTGTTTCCATCACTCCCTTTTGTTTTCGAAAAAGTTCCTGCATGCCCCAGAAACATCCTCCACCTAAAACTATTTCTTTGATCATAAAATTATTTGTTAGGAACAAATTTCATCGAAATTGAATTGACGCAGTGGCGAATATTTTTTTCCGTCAAATTTTCACCCAAAAACAAATGTCCCAAGTGCCCACCGCATTTGGCGCAAGTAATCTCCGTTCTGATTCCATCAGCATCTAAACTTTTACTAACCGCGCCAGCAATTTCGCCGTCGAAACTCGGCCAGCCACACTCAGAATCAAACTTTTCTTTTGAATTATAAAGTGGCGAGCCACATTGCCTACAGATATAAACACCATTTTCTTTATTATTCAAATATTCCCCAGAAAATGGAACTTCTGTTCCCTTGTCTATAATGATTTTCTTTTCTGATAAAGTTAACTTCCCATCTTTCATATTTTTTAATCTTATTATCTTTTAGATACAGAAAAACCCTATCTAACTTACTACCCAAATTTCAAATGCCTTCTTTCGAAAAAACACTTTTGAAGTGTTTTTTTTATTTTCTATTTTCCAAAAATAGCTGCGTAACTAAGGGAATCAGCATCATCTGGAGTACTGGAGTCAGCCCGACATTCAGCTCTGGAAGCACCGGCATCCAAGCATTATAGGACCACATCGAGTTTGCCAAAGCATATTTTTCAACCAGCACTGCTAGCAAAAAACCAACAAAAACTATTGCCAGCAATCTTTGCCGCTTCTCATTTTCTCCTTTGAAAATTCGCTTGAAAACAAATTCATCGGCCAGCAGAATGCCAGCAACCATAACCACATCCCCTCCGCTCGCCCAAAGATGAATATTAATCAACTCGCCAAGGCTGCGGTAATGCGGCGCATATAAAAATGATTGGGAGATTTCCCAGACGAAATTTAAGCCGAAGGTTGTGGCGATTGCAAGGAATATTTTTTTCATCTTAGCGATAAAAATAACCGGTTATGAGATTACCAAGTATTCTACTTATGATTACTACAGCAGCTGCCACACTAAGGTGTTCAAAAATTGCCACATAAGGATTTCTTTTCTTATAAGTTGCGATGAAATAACTAATAGTTGAAATCATCACTAAACTGAAAACTAAACAAGCAATCGCTGCCACATTGAGCGGCAGAAAAACAACGAAAAAAACAAAAATCAATGAAATAAAAAATCTCGAAGCAAAGTTTGTCAGAGACGAAAGCCAAACTTCCGATTCTTTCAAACCCTCAGCTTCCTGATAGATATGAATACCAAAAGTGTCGGAAATGTTGTCTGCAATGGCAATGACCAACATGCTGCCGATGATGTTGCCCTTAGCATTATGACTAGAAAGTAAGCCCGCAATAATGCCAAGGTTTGTGATAATAGCGGCAAAACCTCCGAAAAGAAATTTATTCTTCCCTGCTTGAAATTTTTCCTGATTGATTTGTTTCATTGGAAATTTTTAAAAAATATGACTTTTTAATTTTAGCACAGAAAAAAATATCAACCTATCTGAAAAAATAACCCTGTTTTAGGGTTATTTTCCTTTCATTTCATTTTTCACGGATTTGGGTTTTTTGACCGGATTCATCATGGCGTTTTTAGCCTTACCCTCCAATCTCGGCGGACGGGTCAGTTGAAAGTGCTGCTGAGCGTCAACTTCTTTGTCAATTTTTCTGAAAGTTTCTTTTTTCATAGGATTTAAAAAATAAAAAATTACTCAGTCCAATAAATAATACAAAAAAGAATTTCAGATATTGCAAGATTTTAAATTTTCAACAACACAACATTCTCACATTCTTGAGAATTTGAGAATGTTGTGTTATCTAACTTTTAAGACTTCAAGAACTTTTGGGTCGGTCAGGCCATCTATTTTAAAGAGGCTGATGCCTTTAAGATTAAATTTTTTGGCCAGGGCAATTTTGTCGCTGACTGACTGAGCATCGTCGATGATCACCAAGTGCTGACCGTCAGAAGCCTTATAAACAAAGGAAAGTTCTCCCCCGGTGGTTCGCGTTGGAGTTGCGCCAACCGAAGCAGCCAAGGCCATGGCGTCTGGATAACTAACGCTTCTGACTCTTGTGTAGTGATAACCGTTGGCAATTTTTTCCACTCGAAATTCCCAACCATAAGTCGAAACACCCAGGATTAATTTTTCTGGCGCAATAAATTTCAGTGCATATTCGATATTCTCTTGTGCCCAAGCATTGTCTGCATTAGGCGCAGAGGGCTCAGAACTGCTGTCTTCAAAAACTTTAGCTCGATGAATTTGAAAAACTTGGTCATAGGCCATGACGGTCACACTGTCGCAAAAATTATTTAATTTTGAAAAATCATTGGCCCAGCTCATAGCTCGAATTCCCGTCAAATCAGCAGGCGGAGCGTCCTGCGTGCGCGCTTCAACCGTGCAATTTAGTGTCTTGCCTTGCAATTTTTCATGTAACGTTTCCAAAAACAGCGAAAAATTATCGCGGTCAACGATATCCTTGCCTTCATAATCAATATCAACTCCTGAGAAATCATTTTGCACCAGCATCGCCACAATGTTATCGGCGTGCTTGCTACGCAGCATTGGGTCAGAAAAAGTTTTATGCATTGCCACTGCGTCACCCCATAAAATGGTGGGGACAATTTTGACATTTTGTTTCTTGGCATCGGCTATCAATTGCGGCCATGGCGCAATTTTGCTTTTGGCCGTATCAATAAGCTGTCCATCAGCCGAAACTCCAAAAGCAAAAAGATTAAGTTGCGAGAAAAGCCCAATTTTTCCTTGCAAAGAAAAAGTTCCCTCACTTTTGGTCCAATACGGAATCCAGCCCGTCACAAAAAAATCCTGCTCAGCCTTTTTCTCAGCTGTTGCAGGATTTTCTTTGTCAGAAATGTTGCTTGATTCGCTTGGAAGAATATTTTCAACTATTTGCTTTGAGTTATTTTTTTTAACCAAGAAAAAAACTCCACTCAAAAGCATAATCAAAATTAGGCCAAAAAAAACAATTTTGAATTTCAATCCTTTCTTGTTCATAGTAGATTTCTAGACTTACACCTGAAACCCCTAGTTGAACCGGACAAGCAGATTTCCCGCATCCGGCTCTCCAATATTAGGTTTACCATGTGTTGTAAATTTGGAATTTTAATTCGGGTTTCGGCAACGGATATCTTTCAATATATTGACTGAATCTTTCCCAGTTAAAACTTTTCTTTTGACTTCGACGATTGAGCCATTTGTATGCCATTTGCCGAGTTTTACAATGGAATTGCTTGATACTTTCAAAGTTACCACTAATTCCATAATATTGATAATGTCCAGTCAATTTGGATTTTAATATTTTCCAAATCTCTTTTTGCTTATCAAGATTTCTCACTTTTCTCAGCCACTCATTCATTGATTTAAGACTTTTCTTAGTACTTTTCTTGCTAGTCTTCACACCAAGCTTGAATCTTCCATCTCTTGTTGCTCCGCAATAATGGGTTATTCCCAGAAAATCGAAAGTTTCAGGTTTGCCTCCTCCTCTTCTTTTGGTATTTTCTTCAGCAAATCTTCCGAACTCAATGATTTTGGTTTTATCCTCAGCCAATTTTAGATTGAACTGCGCAAGTCTTTCTTTCAATTCACTTAGCACTTTTATCGCATCTTCTTTGTATTCAAACCCAATAACAAAATCGTCAGCATAACGTATCAATTGAGATTGTCCTTTCAATTCTTTCTTTATCTTTCCATTGTACCATAAATCCAATACGT
Source organism: uncultured bacterium (assembly GCA_903885965.1). Lineage (GTDB taxonomy): Bacteria > Patescibacteriota > Minisyncoccia > Moranbacterales > GWC2-37-73 > CAIPMZ01. The sequence continues at coordinate 150 of CAISKQ010000008.1, read as the reverse complement.
AGTGCAGATAGAGTCTTGTCCAATACAGAATGACCCCTCAAATGGGTTTCGGTTTCTAACGCAGAATGACCCCCGAAAGAGGGTCACTCGCTTAGATTGCGGATAATGTCTACAATAGTGGTGTATGAAAATCACTATGGAGACCGACCG
>CAISKQ010000007.1 GCA_903885965.1 uncultured bacterium | reverse complement strand
CGGTCGGTCTCCATAGTGATTTTCATACACCACTATTGTAGACATTATCCGCAATCTAAGCGAGTGACCCTCTTTCGGGGGTCATTCTGCGTTAGAAACCGAAACCCATTTGAGGGGTCATTCTGTATTGGACAAGACTGGTCCTTGACAAATCATAAAAAAAGGAATATAATTTAAAGTTAGTGTTAATATATGTATTTTAAAAATTTAGCATTTTCAACTTAAATACGATCTCTTATTGAAAAAATATTAAAGGTTTTGTATGGGTACTAAATTTGAAATCAAAGAAACCAAAAAGGGAGAACGTATTATGTATCAAATAGTTGTTCTTAGGGAACCCAATGATTCTATATTGAATCAATTGATGGAATTGCGCAGGAAAGCTTTTCCTAGTGGTTGGAACGAATACGCAGATATCTCCTATTATGCTGAATCCATAATTGATCCAAAGAATTTAGTTGTTGTCCTTCTGGATGGCGAAAATTTGCTTGGATTTTTGCTTGCAACACCGCATAACGTTGCGAGAGAGGATCTTATTGTGGAAGATCCACTTATGGAGGAAAAGGAGAATTGTTTCTATGTAGAAACAATTGAGATGTCGCCAGAACTTACAGGGAGCCTTGCTGGTGGAAGAAGCTTCTTTCGTATGATGCAAGTCTTTGTTTCTGAGGCTGCAAAGATGGGAATAAATTATTTTTCCATGCATGCACGTGCAGACAGTGGTCTTAGCGATGTGATAAAAAGATATTTTAAACATAATGAAAATATCGTTCGTCGCATTGAAAAATGGCCATGGAACATAGATGGTCCAGTAGAATACATAGCTGGAAAATGTCGTAGGGATATAATAGCAGGATAATAACTAATAAATAGTTGTTATCCTGTTTTTTGTTGATTTGTTTTTCATAATGTTAACTTTCATTGAATCTTATTTTGTAAGCATCGAGGCTCCTCTATTGAAGCATTTGTTTTAAAGTGGTATAATTATTAAAGATAATATTTTTTCTTTTAATAATATTGCTATTATTTAAGCTTTAATTGATGGTTTGTATTGGTTAACTTTTTAAAAAATACATAAATAATTTAAAAATATGTGTCAATTCGGAGTTCCTAATCTTCTTTTTGTAACCCATGTTCCTGCATTGTTGTTGAGTTTGACGATAGGCTTTATAGTTTTGTTTTCCGACAGAAAGAATAATGCCAATAGGTATCTTTTCCTTTCTACGATGTTTCTATGCCTCTGGATAATTTCAGATATTGGTGGCTGGGAATTTTTTGATCCGCGAATAAACCTTTTTTTTACAAGGCTTGCTTTACTTACATCTGTTTCCATTCTGCCATTCTTTTGTTTTATTGTGGAATTTACTGGCAGAAGTATTTCCCGGTTGAAAAAAATCATATTGTCGATACCTTTCTTGCCTATTATATTACTTTTGTTTACTGATTATAATGCCTATATATATGATCAAAATACGTGTTCAGCTTCCTATGGACCACTGATTAAGTACGTCTTTATTGTGAGTATATTATTTCTGAGCATTTCTATTGGAGTGCTGAAAAATTTTTATAATGAAAGAAAGGGTCATGATGACAAAACTGTTAAACAAATAAAACTCATAGCAGCCAGTCTCACATTTGTAGTTCTATGGTTTTTTTCTGTAGTGTTGCTTGTTAACTTTTCCTCTTCTGATTATTTTTATATGCTGACACCAGCTGGTATAGTTATTTTTGTTTCCATATTGGCATATTCTATGGTTAGATATCAACTGTTAGATATAAAACTTATTGCGGCACAGGCTCTTACTTATTCTATTTGGTTACTTATTGGTTCTGAATATTTCCTAACAAACAGCCTTGACTCATATTTATTAACTACTCTTATTTTGATTTTTTCAATTATATTTGGTATTTTCCTTATAAAATCTGTTAAGTTTGAAGTTCAAAGAAAAGAGCAGCTTCAGAACATGGCGGATAGCCTTGCAATTGCCAATGACCAGTTGCGAAAACTGGACAACGCCAAGACTGAATTTATTTCAATTGCTTCTCATCAGCTCCGAACTCCAATTACTGCAATCAAAGGTTTTGTCTCGCTTATTTTGGAAGGTTCATATGGAGATATAGGCACTGACGCTAAGGGTGCCCTCGAAAAAGTATTTGTCTCAACAGAGCGGTTGGTTGAGCTTATTGAAGACCTCCTGAATGTCTCTCGCATTGAATCTGGACGAATGACTTTTACTTTTGAAAAAGCAAACATTGAAAAAATCTTGAAAGAACTTTATGAAAATTTTGTTTTAGTTGCAAAGAATAAAAAGTTTTATCTTGACTTGAAGTTGCCAGAAGCGCCACTACCTGAAATTGTGATGGATCAGTTTAAGGTTCGAGAGTTAATTTCAAATTTTATTGATAATGCTCTTAAATATACGGAAAAGGGCGGCGTCACCATTAAGGCTGAGATTTTGGATAATGGCGTAGTTGTTAACGAAAACGGTTTTGTGATTTTTGGCAAGAAATCAGAGTTTGGAAAAGTTGTTCGAATTACGGTTTCAGACACGGGAATTGGGGTTGCCAGGGATGATATTCCATATCTTTTCAAAAAGTTTTCCCGTGGAAAAGATGTGTCGCGTTTGCACGTTGGTGGAACTGGACTTGGACTCTATGTTGGCAAAGCAATTACGCAAGCTCATCATGGACAAGTTTGGGTTGAGTCTGATGGTCAAGGTTTGGGCTCAAGGTTCATTATCGAGATTCCTATTGAACATGTGGAGTAATGAATAGGCTATAATTTAATAAAGTAAGCTAAAATAAGAAATGAAATTTCCTTTTAAGGTACTAGAAAATCTTTCCAATGAGCAAGCTGAGCAATGGAAAAAATATTATATTAAAACTGAAACGCATGATCCAAAAATAGAAGAGGGAATTTGGAGGAGGACTCAATCATTTAAAAATAAAGAAGAATCTGGCTGGAAGAATCCTTCTGATTGTAGAAGAAGAATGTTGCATTATCAGCATAGATTTGATATTGATTTCACTAAAAAGAAGTATGATTTATTATTGAAAGAGAGCTACTTATTTATAAATTATTGTTTGCCGTTTAGTGAGCTTCAAAATTATGAAAAAATATTATTAGAAAAGATTCATGGTAAATGGAAAGAGATAAAAAATACAAGAGAAAAGAATTTTTATTGTGGAAAGTTTTCTTTTGGTGATTTGCGGTTGGATATTAATATTTATGAAAAACATCCTGAAGATGTCTTAGCTAAAAGAAAATTGCCAAAGAATTACAGTTCAATAGACATTACCATCTATTCAAATAATTTTGTGTTTGATAAAGAGTTTTGTAAAAAGCCATGGGATATTTTAGGGACAGGTTTCAGAAAAAAAGATAAGCGGCAAAGAACGGCCTTAGGAGGTAGTTTGAAAAAGATTGTTGAGATGTTACCAGCTCAAGTTGAGCTGGGATGCGGACCTTCTATTGAAGCAGGAATCCCGCCTCTGGATTATTTGCATGATATATACTGTGTCTCAGATAGAAGAAGTAAGAAAGCAATGCTTGCTATTTCTCAAGATAAGTTTTTGAGTCAAATTATAGAAAATCCTGAAGCTGCTTTCGGTAAAATGATAGAAATGTTTAAAAGTTGTTTTGTTTCCGAGATGACAAATTTTTATAATATTTTGAAAAAATTATCAGATGAGGGTTTTATTGTTGGCGATATAATCACAAATAATTTTGATGGACTTGCGAGAAGGGCCGGATTAAATGAATTATATGTAAGAAGATTTGAAAATAATCATATAATTCCTGATATTAAATTTCACCCGCTAGCAAAGTCGCTCATGGTGGTTGGTTCACATGCTGATAGAAGAGGAATTCATAGGGCTGCTCGTGAAAAAGGTCTTTTTGTGGTTCATATTGATCCAGAAGGTTATCAGAGTAGTGAAGGTTTTATTCCGTATCCAGTGGAGGATGTTTTGAGTGGAGATGCATTATTTCCAGAAACGGCTACAACTGCTTTTGAAAAAATATATAACTATATGAACAGTAATAAAAGTGTATGAAAAAATTTACATTATTAAGACGGGTACCTGCTATAAGATATTTCAATGAAAGAATTGAGTTGTCGGAAAGTATCGTTACAAAAATAGAAGATCATTGGAATGGGCTTATTGAATCAGGAAAATCCTTTACGAGAGGTGATGTTTTCACAGTTAAAAATGTTGAAAATATTGATAATAATGTTGAAATAGACATAGTACTTTCTGATTACGCCCATTATTTAGCCACTATTCATGGAGTTTTGGAGGAAAAATATTTTTGTCGCGTGGTCCATTCCTCAATCATGATAGAAACGAGCGATAATTTTTTGGTTTTTGGAGAGATGAATAATAATACTGCTCTGCCTGGAAGAATTCAGTGTGTTGGGGGTGGTATTACCAGGGAGGATTTGTCAGGCAATGGTATTTTAATAGATATGGAAAGAAATGCATCAAATGAATTAGTTGAAGAAGTTGGGTTATCAGTGAATAATCATAATCAGATTGAAAAATTTTTTCCATGGGCTATTGTTGAAAGTGGACCACAAAAATCGTTGGGTATCGTATATTGGGCAAAATTGTCAATTAATCTCGAACAATTTGTCGAATATTATAAAGAATTTGAAAAAGAATTAAACAAAAAAGGTGAACAACCAGAATTGTCGAAAATCCTGTTTATTGAAAAGGAGGGTCATACTCAAATCACCTGGATTAACTGAATAATTTTGCCACCCGAAAAAGAAAGAATTTCTTGTCTCTTACGCCTCGTACCAGAGATCTAAAACCTTTCAATTTTGCATTAAACGACTCAGCTGAAGCATTAGTACTT
>CAISKQ010000006.1 GCA_903885965.1 uncultured bacterium | reverse complement strand
GGTCACTAAAAAAAGTCACTGATGCACGACTTTTAAACACTTTAACCAATGAAGAACTTGTTATGCGGACGGAAATTTCAGATGAGGTCAAAAATATTTTAGAAAAATTGCATTTGTCATACTAATTCGGACAAGTCGGGACCCAAAAATCATCCTTTTCCTGATCTATTTTTTCGTTTAAATATTCTACTGAATTATTTTCTATTCCTTTTTTGATTTCAATTTTATTAACATCATCATTTTTATTCAGCGTCGTTATCGGCCTGCTCTGCACAATGTAGAATTTATTGCTTTCAAATGCCCATTCAATGTCACAAGGAAAACCGTAATGGTTTTCGATTCTGAGAATAATATCAGAGAGTTCTAGAATTTCTTTTTCAGTTAGGACTTGGGTGTCTGCCTTGTCAGGAATGTCTAGCCATTTATTACCTCCTTTTTCTTTACGGTAGATAGCCCGGTCTTGATTAGAAATGTTAATATCAATAATCTTTTTTTCTTTTTTTTCGACCACATAAGAATCAGGGGTAATTTGACCTGAAACGATAGCTTCTCCTAGTCCGAAACCAGCTTCGATAATGAGTTGGTTAGGATCTTCGGTGACAGGATGCACTGAGAAAGCAATGCCTGACTTTTCAGAGTCAACCATTTTTTGAACTACGACAGCTACGGAGATTTTAGTATTGTTCAGACCTTTTTCGAAGCGATAGAAGATAGCCCTGGGGGTAAAAAGTGATGCCCAACAATGTTGGACTTTTTCAAGCAGGTCTTGGTCGGTGGTATTAAGAAAACTATCAAGTTGTCCAGCCCAAGCGTTTTCTGCTCCGTCTTCAGCGGTAGCGCTGGAACGGACAGCCACAAATTGGGAATCTAGTTTTTTAAACTCAGTTTGGATTTCATTAGCTATCTCAACTGGCATCTCGGCATGTGTGATAAGCGCTTGAATTTTTTCGCTGGCTTTGTCGACGCTAGAAACTACTTGGTGATCTACGTTTTTCAAAATAGCCTCAATTTCTTGGGTTAAATCTGTAGCGTGAAGAAAATTGTCAAAAGTAGTTGAAAGAACCACAAAACCATCAGGAACTAGAATTCCACTATTTAGCATTTCACCAAGAGAAGCTCCTTTGCCGCCAGCAAGGTGGTTTGAGTATTTGGAGAGTTGAGAGAAAGGGAGGGTGTACATAGATGTCCTTATTAATTTGAAAGCAAATTAATTCTTTGGTGGGCGGAGCGGGACTCGAACCCGCATGCCATAAATGACGCGACATTTTAAGTGTCGAATGTATACCAATTTCATCATCCGCCCAAATTTATTTTTTAATATTACGTCCGCGATGTGAAGCTTTGAGGCTATGACAATTAGGGCAAAGCACCACTAAATTTTCAATTCTATTGTCCCTTGAGTCACCATTAATGTGATGCAGTTCCAATGGAAGCCTTCCATCAAAAGCTTTCTTATCCCAACCGCATTCTTCACACTTCATTGGTTTTAAATTTGCAATGAATAATCTTTTTTTTAGTTTATAACTTTGAAAATAATTATCCTTTTTCAATATATCAACTAATGCAATCCTGGGCTTTACATCTAATTTCTTTCCTTTGTTCCAAGCTTTTCCAGTAAAATGATCAGAAATTATTTTATACTCTTTTAAATATTTGCTTATTTGAGTATAATTTCCACCAGCCAATTTCAAACCTAACAATTTCAACACCTGCCTAATACTTGTTGATTTTTTTACTGCCTTTCTTAATTCATCTTCAGTCCAACTTCTTTTATTATTCATAATGGTATACTAATTTATACTGATAACTTTTTAAGTATACCATATGCCTTATCAAAAAACAATTTGAGGTCCGTACCAGATTTGAACTGATGTACGCGGTTTTGCAAACCGCTGCCTAACCACTCGGCCAACGGACCTTTAAATTTTCTCGGCGTTGCCTCAGTCAAAAAACTGAGTTGTCCTCGAGTTCCTGGGTTCTCTTTTTGGAACCCGCTCAATGCTCACTTGCTCGCATCAAGCCCACTCGGCCAACGGACCTTTAAATTTTCTAGCTCAAACTTATTGAACTTATCCAAGCTTACCAAAAATAAGAACTAGCGTCAATAAAGTGACATTATTGCATTTTTTGTATTTTGCATCCCTCCCTGCGCCATTACGAAGCGCGTTTCAAAATTACAAGCGGATGAGCGTAAAAAATTTCAAGCGAGCTTTTTCAGCAGAAAAAGTGCAGCGGGAATTTTTAGCGAAATAGCTTAGGAATTTTGACAGCGCGAGGTAGGCGCGATTTTCTTTTGTAACTTTTCTTTCCTAAAAAGAAAAGTTAACCCTAGTATTCAACAAGAAACCTCGCCTAAGCGAGGTTTCTTTGAATATCTTATTCCACTATTGTAGCACTAAGGCTTCGTCTTCCAAAAGCAAACGCTTCCTTTTTGGTTTCCACATAGATATCAATGTGATTTCCCTTGATCGCGCCCCCACGATCTTCACAGACAAACGTTCCATATCCTTCAATTTCCAACTTTGCTCCAAAAGGAAAGGTTGGAGGACAAGCAATTGTTCTTTTAGCTGCAACCTTAATGCCAGAAGCAGTAACACCCTTGCTATTTCCACATTCATCCGCAGCTGCCGTATAGGCCGAAGCGTTGATCGTAAAAGCCTCAGTAGGAAGACTAGCCCATTTATCAGCTTGTTTAGCCTTCCATTTGGCTAAAATTTCTTCATTTTTAATTTCTTCTTGGGTTTTTTCAGGTACTTCAGTGGCAACTCCTTCGGTAGCTGTTTCAGTTTTTTCTTTTGCCAGCACAGGGCTTGGCAAGAAAAGACCAGAAATAGCACTAAAATTTATATTGGTTTTTGTATCAGGATTAGACGTTTCGCTTGCCAGGGTCATTTTTGGAAGCAATATTGCTACCAGCCCCAACAAGATCAAAGCAATCTTGATGATACGCATTTAGTAATTTTTACTTGTTAACCGGCATTTGCCTTGCACTTTTCCTGCAAATGACCAGGCCGACAACCTCAAATTGTCAACCATCAATATTAGCATGTAACCCCCAATTTGTCAACAGTAAGTCTTGTCCAATACAGAATGACCCCTCAAATGGGTTTCGGTTTCTAACGCAGAATGACCCCCGAAAGAGGGTCACTCGCTTAGATTGCGGATAATGTCTACAATAGTGGTGTATGAAAATCACTATGGAGACCGACCGC
>CAISKQ010000005.1 GCA_903885965.1 uncultured bacterium | reverse complement strand
GGTAGCGGTGCAAGTGTTGGCGGCGCAACCATTGTCAGGACAAGTCTTGGTGCCAGCAACGGTGGTGATGGAATTGTTGCAAGTGTTGGAAGTGCAGGTATCGGCAGCGCAACCGTTGTCACAAGGTTTGGTGCCGTTTACTACTGAGATACTGTTGTTGCAAGTGTTGAAAGTACAGGTGTTGGCAGCGCAACCGTTGTCAACAGGAGCTGGAGTTACGTCAATTGAAAGCTGTTGATATGAATTAGAACCATTACCAGTATTAATGCATTGTAAATAGTAAATCATATTAAAGGGTGTTGGAGTCACAATTGCACTTCCGCTTGTGTTTAAAGTGCTTCCTTGTCTTATTCCATTCCAATTCCCATCTATATTGCCATTTGAATCTTGTGATTGGCTTCGACAATAATTTGCATTCGTTGAAGACCAAGTAAGAGTTGAAGAACTTCCAGCTACAACAGAAGTTGGATTAGCAGAAAAAGAAATATTTACAACAGGACAACTTTTTGTACCAGAAACCCAGGTTATTCCATTATTACAAGTTGTTGTTGTGCAAGTGTTGGCAGCGCAACCGTTATCAACAACGACGGTACAATTTTTGGTGCCATCAATAAAATCACCTAAATTATTTGCACATTGTGTCGTATTGCAAGTAATGGCAGCACAGGAATTATCTGCGACACAATTTTTAGTTCCGCTAACAGTGGTTATTCCATTATTACAAGTAGTGGTACTACAAGTGTTGGCAGCACAACCATTGTCGATAACACATGCTTGAGTGTTACAAAATTGAGAAGAAGCTCCGGAGCAATTTGATCCATTATATGCAAACGGAGGATTATTGCAAGTTCGAGTTTGAGTTCCGCCTCCACAAGTTACACTGCAAGTTCCCCAATCAGACCAACCACCATTTAAAGTCACACAATCAAAACTAATTAGTTTATTGGTATGGGAGCTTATTTCTATATTGGTTGAAAAACCAGCAAGGCAACTACCATAACCCCCAGCAACACCGCTTGTTGACCAACTATCGCAATACCAATCATTAGCATTGGCCGCATTATCAATATTGCTAGTGTTGTGATCATATTCAATGCAAGAACCGTGACCAATGACAGTGCCTTTATCAGTTGGGATACACTGAAAACCAGTGATTAAACTAGATTTTAAATCATATCTTGGAAGACTAGGCACACCATTGCTACATTTAAGCTGTTCTCCAGAATGAACAGCAGTGTTGGCAGAAGCAACACCAAAAGATGTCCAGGAATTATCACAGTACCAATCTTCTGGATTAGGTCCGTGACTAGTTGAGATACAAAAACTTTCTCCTATTGGTGGCAGTCCAGTGCTGCCAACGACACATTTAAAACCAACTATTTGTTGTGAATGAACGCCGTATATTGGTATACTAGGCACACCACTACTGCAAGTTGGTTTTCCACCTGGAGCTGATGCCACCCCAGAGAATTCCCAGTTATCGCAATACCAATCATGCCTATTTGCATCATTATCGATGTTATTTAGGTTGTGATCATATTCCGTGCAAGAACCTTCGCCAACAAAATCAGCAGAAATATCGGTAAGACAATTAAAACCAATTAATTTTTTTGTTTTATTGCTAAATTTTAAATTACTCGAATAGCCGACTGTGCAACTTCCATCCGTACCAGCACCTGCGCCTGAAAAAAACCAATCGTCGCAATACCAATCGCCAGCATTGGCCGCATCATCCACATTGCTAGTGTTGTGATCATATTCAATGCAAGAACCACCCCCAATGGATACTTTTTTTGTGTTATCCATACACTCAAAACCAACGATTTGACGGGAATGAAAACTATATTTTGAAATACTTGGTACGCCATTATTACAAGCTGGACCGCTCTTAGCGGCTTTGGTAAAATTCCAACTATCGCAATACCAATCACTGCTATTAGAAGCATTGTCAACATTGCTGGTATTATGATCCTTTTCAATACAAGAACCAGCTCCAAGTGATTTAGATGTGTCATTAATAATACAACTAAAACCAATAAGTCCACCACTATGCACGCTATATTTTGGCATACCAGGAACACCACTAACACAAGCAGGTTGCCCACCTGGAGCAGCCGCCCCACCTTCAAAAATCCAAGGATCATCACAATACCAATCAGATGGATTAGATCCCGTTGCATGCATATTTTCTTTGCAATATCCATCGCCTACAATTTGACCAGCACTGGCCGAATCAGTAAAGAATAAAAAACCCATAATTACAAGACACGCGCAGAATATTTTTTTCATTTTTTTAATTAAAATTATTAACGTTTTTATTATACCATAAAATAAACAGAAAAGTTATCCACAGCGATAATTGCTTTTTTAAAGATATTATTTTTTAAATATTTTCTAAAAGATATCTATTTTTTCTTTTCTTCAACCGGCTTTGTTTCTTTCACGACTCCAGCGACCCACAACTGTCCGAAACATCTCTTTCGCTCAAGTTCCACGGGACTTTTTCCATTTATTAAACTTCAAAATACTGCCACCAGTAGCTAAAACTACTTCTTTTGTAATTTCTTTAGTAATCGCCATATCCAATTCATTAGTAAAGCGGATCTTTGCAATCTTGTAACTGGAAATCTGATTTCTCTCTTTGTATATTAAAATCAGTAAAGCCAAAATCAAAGTGGCGTACATCATAACCTTGATTCCATTTTCACTTCGAGAAACAAAATGCTTAAAATTCAGTTCTTGTTTTAAAAACTTAAAAAATGCCTGACATTTTTTTAACTTGATGGTTGACTTTTGTTTCTTTTTCCAAATTTTGTAGTAAATCCTCGGGGATCAATTTAAAGAGATCCGAGCATTCAATTTTACCTCTTTTCATACATTTCTTGTTTGTTTTTATTTTAAAAGTGCTTTAATTATACCATTTGAGGGATGTTTCGGACAGTTATGGGTTGAGCCTCCAACGTCTATCTACCATTAATTAAGTTAATTCTGTATAATTACAAATTTAATATCCAAAGATGTTCATACTATACCATATGAAAAGCAAAGAATCAAATCTAGTTATGCAATGCAAATAAAATTAATAAAAAAATAACTCATTAAAATAATAATTTCTGAAGTTAACAGTATTTCAACACATAGCCAAAGGATACATTACAAAAATCTTTTGGTACTTTGGCATAATCTTTTTGATTAAAGTTAATTACTTTTGGGGTCATACGCAATTCATGGTTCCAACCAAATACTAGCTCTGAATTTTTACGAGCTTGTTTGCTTTTTAGACCATTATGAGCAACAGTGACTACTGAGCGATTGGTCATAGTTCCTAACCAAAGGAGCGCGCCCCAAAAAGCAAACAAGGGAGGTAAGAATTTCTAACTTGGTTTCCCAGAACCATAATTTGCGTATGACCCAATATAAACCAATATATTTCACAAATAAAATAAAGACAAGGATTCTGAACTGTACCCCAAAAAGTAGACACTTTCGTGTCTACTTTTTGGGGTACAGTTCAGTTTCAATTAGTTTTTTCCATTTTCCAATTTGTACTGCATGGACTTCATGCAGGCTGGATAATTTTGAGAGTGATTCACCCTTAATTGCCGAAATGGCGATTGAGGCTTTTTACTTTGGCGTGTATGTTTTTTTCATACTTTCAGTCTAGCACATACAACAAGTATGCCTGTCTGAATTTAGGGGTACACTATAGTTTTAATTATCTGCAAAAATTAAAATTGTTATTTCAAAGTTACAGTTGCTCCTGCTTCTTCCAATTTCTTTTTGATTTCTTCTGCTTGTGCTTTTGCAACTTTTTCTTTGATAACTTTTGGAGCTGCATCAACAAGGTCCTTTGCTTCTTTCAAACCAAGACCAGTAATTTCACGAACAGCCTTGATAACGTTGATTTTTTGACCACCAACTGTTGTAACTTCAACATCAAAGTCAGATTTTTCTTCAACTGCTTCAGCAGCTGCAGCTGGAGCAGCTCCCATCATCATTGGAGCTGCTGCGCTAACACCAAATTTTTCTTCAAGAACCTTCACAAGTTCAGAAAGATCAAGCACGCTCATCTTTTCAATTTCGCCGACAAGTTTTTCAAATTTTGCAGGCACGGAAACTTCTTTTTTTTCTTCAGTCATAACATTAGTTTTTAGGTTTTAGCTTCACTAACTTATAGCGAAGACAAAAACTAAAATATACTTTAATTGATTTATTATCTATTATCCTAAAAGCTCACAGCTAAAAACTACAAGCTGCCCTATGCTTTTTGTTCGCTGATAGCGTTAAGCACCTGAACCAATCCTCGCAAGTTACCAGCCAGTACATTAACGAATCCTGAAATTGGAGCGTTAAGTGTTCCGACCAATTGTCCCAAGAGTTGTTCTTTTGATGGGATTTTTGCCAAAGCTTTCACCTGAGCAGCATCCATCAATTGAAGTCCAAGAACACCTCCAAGCATTTTCGCTTTGTCATTGGTTTTTGCAAAGGCATCAATAATCTTTGCGCCTGAAACTTCGTCCGAATTGGACAATGCTAATGCGACCTGACCTTCCATCTTTGCAATGTTTGCGCCTTCGATTCCTGCATTTTTAAGTGCTATGTCGATAAGCGTCTTTCGCACAACCACATATTCAACCTCAGCAGCGCGCAATGATTTTTTCAAAATTGTTGCATCTTTGACCTTAAGGCCTTTAAAGTCAACGAATACTACTGACTTAGCTGCTTTGATTTTCTCTGTTAGCTCTTTGACGAGCTCATGCTTTTGATTTCTTGTTAACATTTGTGTCTTTTCTACGAATTACGAACACATACGAATGTACGAACATGAATCATCTAAATCTTACAATCAAATAAGCTGTGGATGCATTCGTATATTCGTAATGATTCGTATTTCGTAGGGATTAAAAAAATCTGCGTTTCCGCAGATCGACCTTTGTCATCATAAAAACATTTTTAGCAAATGCTTTTTCTGATTCCTCGACAGGACTTGCTTTAGCCCGTGAAATTCGCAAAGCGATTATTTCACTGGGCTTCATGCCTGTTGTCTGCGGAAAACTATTCTATTATTATATCTAAAATTTCACTAGTCTTAATTAGGCAGCTGCTACAGGAGTTTCAACTTTATCTTCAGTTACTGCAACTTCTGCTGCTTTTTCTACAACTTTTTCTTCAACTACTGGAGGTTTTGGTCGCTCCATCTTCACAGCGCGTTTCTTGCCAACAATAACACCTTCTCGAATGAAAAGATTGTACACACTGTCAGAAACTTGCGCTCCTTTTCCAATCCATTCCTTAACTTTGTCAGCCTTGATAACAGCTTTCTTTTGATGTGGATCATAGCTACCAAGAACAGCAATATGCTTTCCTGTCGGAGTCATTGTGTGCTGTTGAAGCACAATTCTGAATTGAGCCTTATTCTTTCTTCCAACTCTTGAAAATCTAATAGTCAACATAATTTCCTTCTTTGTTACAATAATTATCAGGTATCAATAAATGCCTGTTTTTAGCCTCTATCCGGCTATTTTTTAGTACCTATCCAATATACAAGCTCTCGTCATTTTTGTCAACCCCACCATCGATGCATTCGCTCACATTTAACCACATCAGGAATCATTTTTCCCCATCATCTTTTAGCTTCTTTTTTCATGCTGGACAAATGGAGGATAATAAATTAGGAGCTTTTTCAATCCATGCTTCCTAATACAAAAAACATACGTGTTTATGCCAAGCAAAATTTATTTCAAGCCAAGCACGATTTGATAAATTCTTTCTGCGCTTCGAGCTTTTCACTCTTTCCAATTTTGGCAAGCTCGCAAACATTACTGTCAGACAACTCCTCCAGGATTTTATCAAATTCATAAACGCTCGGATTTACCTTCAAAGCCATTTTGTTTATGCCCAGAAGCTTAATGCCTTCCAATGTTCTGACGCGAGAAAGTGCTACATAGCCCATTCCGTATTCAAAAGATTTGCTCAAATCCATTTCAACCGCATCCAGCGTCATGCCCTGACTCTTGTGCACAGTAATTGCCCAAGCCAAGCGTAGTGGAACCTGTGTAATCGAAGCTAGCGGCACACCCTCTTCGTCAATTGACCATTTTTCAGGTGTTGCGGAAATGTTCTCGCCAGAAAGTATTTTCACGATTGGAAATTCCTTATCGTCATATCCGACAACTGTCCCCAATGTGCCATTAACATATCCTCGCTCAAAATTATTTTTCACAAACATAACCACAGCCCCTTTTTTGACAACCAATACCTCTGGCGCAAGACACCCCTTTCTCACGGCTGATGCAATTTGATCAACTCCAGTTGAAGTCATTTGAAATATCTTTGATTCTTCTTTGATTTTTTTGAGCTCAAAATCATTCATCGCGTCCACATTAACGTTGTGCGTATAAAGTTTTGTTGGGGTGATATTTTTTTGGATGTCTTTGCTAGATCTTGAAGAAAGCATTTCCAATGTTTCTTCATTGCAAGATTTGCTTCTGATGTCACCAAGAATTTTCAACATTTTTCGATCCTCTTGCCTATGCTGTTCTTCCAGATAGCAAATTTTTGGACTCATCTCTTCCCACGCCGCAGATTCAATAACAAAATGGGCCACTTGCCCATATTTCGTCACTGGTGGCAATTGAAAAAAATCTCCACACAAAATTACTTGCAAACCGCCAAAGGGCAAAAATGGATTTTTGAATCTTTTGCAAATACTGTTCACGATATCCAACTGATGCGCATGCAGCATTGAGATTTCATCTATTATCAAAACTTTAACTGCATCAAATCTTTGCTTATGATAACGCCTCTTTTTAAGCCTGATGTATTCTTCTTCATTAAAAACATCCATGATTCCCATGCCCGACCAACTGTGAATAGTCTGGCCATTCATATGAGTTGCGGCAATTCCTGTCGAGGCCGTGACCGCTACTCCAATGTTTTGCTTTTTCAAATAATCAATATATTGCTTTAGCAAATATGTCTTGCCGCTTCCAGCAGGACCTGTCAAGAAAACACTGTGCCCAAGTTTTAGAATGTCTAACGCTGATTTTTGTTTCATATATGCGTATACTAACTCGAATAGGCGCTGACGTAAATGTTTTCTGCTCAAGCAAGCAATGCAGTGCAATTGTTTTGAAGAAAAATTTAACGCGAGAGGGTCAAGAATTGAAACTAAACTGACAAAAATTTTTCCATTTCAGCGGTGACTTTTTCATGAATTTGCGTTTTCTTTTTCGCATCCAATGTTCGACAATCTCCGAAAAGAACACTCTGGGTTTTGATGCCACAAAATTCAAGCGTGTCACTGGTTGTAACCTTGACTGATCTGCTCCACCAAGTTGGATAGATGAGCGATACTTTTCCTTTGCGGGTTTGCTGCTGATAATGATTGTGGGTTTTGGCGGCAAACTTGATTGCCTTTTGAATCTTTTGAGTATAAATCATATTATTTCAGTTATTGATTATTTTTCTCATCAAACTCCTTCATTTTCTCCTCAACCTTAGTCTCAATCTCATCCTCAATTTTTCCTTCCAATTCGCCAAGGTCCTCAACTTCTGATTTCAGTTCCTCAATCGACTTGTCCTGATTGTCAATTTCCTCCGTCACCTTATTAGAAACATTCTCAATTTGAACTTGGAGCTGCTCAATTTCATCTTTGAATTTGTCTTCAAGAACAGAAACGTCCAATTCAATTCCCTTAATATATTCAATGCTGCCAGTGGCAAGAGCCAACTTAGAACCTAACTCCTTGAATTTTTTGCTTAAACTTTTTACCGTTGCCAGCAAATAGAAATTAACCAAAAGCAAAATCATAAATGCAACTGCGAGGATTGAAAGATAAAGTTCCATGTGAATTATTTCTAATAAATTACGTTAAATATAAATGTTCTCTGCTCAAATAAGTTTCTTCTAGAAAATAGTCATCTTACATTGCACTAAATATTACAATATGGGACTATTTTAAATTTGTTACTTGTTTTTCATTTACACTACCATGCTTTTGGTATTTAGAGCTGCACTTTTGCCGAAACCTCTAACATTATTTGCATTTTTCTGTTGTTGCTTGGTGGTTTGAATTTTTTCATACTCCCTCTTAATAACTTCCAACAATTGATCAAAATCTTCCAAGGTTGCATCCTGAGCCAAATTAAAATCCAACTTCAGAAAAATCAGATTCTCACCGATGTTTTTCATCCAAATCAAAGCAATAATATAGGTAAGACCAGCAATGAAAATCCGACGCGTCCAACTTTTTTCCCAAGCCTTGTCCAATTCAACCGAATGATTTCTTTTTTTGATTAATTCAAGTTCTTTTTCGATATTATCCATAAGTTTGTTTCAAAATTGATATTTAGTCGAAAACTTTCCTTGATTGGGCTTCAATTTTTCTGAAAAATGAAAAGATGTTCATGCATGATTAGGAGAAAATTACTTTCCTGTGAACGTTTGACCCAAAAGCCAGTAGCTTTGCAGTTGTGCTGTCTTTTAATAATATCTTCTTTGAGCACAAAGCCTTGTTTCAAAAATCTTTCCATCACTTTAAAGGCTAAGGGTTGATACATTTTATTTCTTCTGGTGTCACCCATCAGAATTGCACAAAATTTTCCTTTTTTCAGGACGCGATAAAGTTCACTGGCGACTTTTTCAATTTCATCACAAAATTTATCAAGATCATGAATGCCAGACAAATCCTCCTCAATTTTTCCCTCGCTATATTTCACGATGTCCGCATAGGGCGGATGTGTCAGCACAAAATCAATTTCTTCATTTTTAATAAAAGTCATGTTGCGGGCATCGCATTTGATGATTCTTTGTTTTGATTTGTTCTCGACTTCGAATTCCAAGGATTTCCTTGTTCTTTCTAGGGCTTGCTCGTTCACATCGACACAAGTGATGTGACGATTCAAAATTTTTGCTGCAATGGCAGTTGTGCCACCACCAATCATACAATCAAGAATATGATCTTTTTCTTTTGAATATCGCAAGATTAAATTTCTCACCACTTCCGGTGCCCAATTTCCGCGCCAGTCAGATTTATGCGTCGCCCAATTTCCACGCCTCGGAAAAGACCACACTGTTGTGCATTCCAATTCAAATTCATCAGGATGAAGTTTTATTTCTTTTTTTTGTCATACCTTAAACAAATTTAAGCAAACAAGGCTTTTCATGCTCAAGGGAAAAATTGAGCAAAGAAATTGGATTAAGCTTTCCAATATATTCAAACATTTCACTTTCCAAATCAAACTCAACTAACTCAACGTTTTTTATAACTTCGTGTTCTTGTTCAGTCTTAAATGGAATGAAGTACTTATCCCAATTTTTCTTTCCAGACATCAATAAATTATCCCACTGCTTGTCTGTCAAAAGTTCCGGTTCATCTATAAAATATATTTCCTTATAAAATTCTTTTTTTGTTTTCATTTTTTTTGTTGTAAAGATTAATTTTTATTTCAAGTTCTAAAAAATTTAAAATCTTTTTTAGGGACTTGTTTTTCAAATTAGAAGTTTTAATTGCTTTATAAAAATTAACTCTATTGATTTTTATTGGCCGATAAACATCAACAGCAGTGATTTTTTTCTTAAGCATTACTTTTTTAATTTCTTCTTCTAACATAATCATTATAACAAATTTTAAAATATGTGTAAACTATTTAGTTTACAGTTATCCACAGCCTGCTTAATCCTTAATTGTTCTTCGTTGAAACTTAATTTTCTTTTTTAATTTCATTCAAAAAATTTTTAAATAATTTCAAATTAAAAGTATGCTTGTTATTTTCATACGCCTCGAGCAAGGGATGTTCTGCTTTTCTCCACCCAACACCATCAGTTACCCAAATAAATTCTATATTTTGATTCAAAACAAAATTATTAACCTTTTCAAATTCACCAGCAACGGATTTTAATTTAGTGCCACCACCACTGTATAGACTCGCTTCTATCAAATAAAGCTTCTTATGCATGTTATCTACCAATGCAAAATCAAAAATCCTGTCATTTTTATTAACTTCAACATCATAATTTAGCTGATTTTTTATTTTCCTACTTGTTGCTTGGCTGATATAAATAAAATCCTTATTATTATTGCAGTATTCGTTTAAAATTTTATCAACGATTCCCTCCATCAAATCACCTGATCTATTTTTTCTTGCGTGGCTATCCATTCCAACCTCTACACCAAAAACATAATCCTCCAAGCTATTTACATACTTATTTTCGAAGACCTCCTTTATTCCACTCACCTTCAAAAAATACAGAAAATCATCTTCTTGCACCTCTGAAAGAATAATTTTTGGATCAAATAAATAAGTTCTAATTACTGAACTCAGATCTCTCACGTCTACAATTTTAACATCTTTAAATTTACTCAGCCTGGATGCAATCAATATTGGCAAAACTGCCCTGGTTTCTGGATATTTTCTCACTATTTTAATAATTTTATCTTCAAATTCATTTTCCCCTAAGAGTGAATTCAAAATATTTAATTGAACTTTAATTGCAAAACTATTTTTTTTAGCTTTCTTAAAATTAACAAAATAATCCCAAGTAAACATATCTTCACTTAAAGTTTCCAACAATTAGTTTAGACATAGTTCTATCCTTTTATGTATTTTATAGTAGATTCCTAGACTCTCATCTGAAACCCCTAGTTGAACCGGACAAGCAGTTTTCCCGCATCGGGCTCTCCAATATTAGATTCGCTTTTTTTTACTATCAAGATTAATTTTGTCGCTGTGTTGGTTTCCATTTCTGTGAATGGCACTTGTGTCCTTAATCTTGTTCTAATATCGCCTACCCCTTGGCTCCACAGTGATTAACT
>CAISKQ010000004.1 GCA_903885965.1 uncultured bacterium | reverse complement strand
GAAATGGAAACCAACACAGCGACAAAATTAATCTTGATAGTAAAAAAAAGCGAATCTAATATTGGAGAGCCGGATGCGGGAAAACTGCTTGTCCGGTTCAACTAGGGGTTTCAGATGAGAGTCTAGGAATCTACTATAAAGTATTAAAAAATAAATTATGAAAAAAGAAAGACCAATAACAACTTTATTTATGCTAACTTCTCTTGATGGGAAAATTTCCACGGGTGATAATGATGAATTAGATACGGATACTGATTATCAGAAAATCAAGGGAGTAAAAGAGGGACTTAAGCAATATTATGAGCTTGAAAAAACAACCGATATGCATTTTTTGATTACAGGAAAAACAATGACGAAAAAATGTGAATCATTAAATGTGAATAATAGAAAAGATGAACCACAAAAACTTTGTGCAAATTGCATCATCGTAGACAGTGGGAACCTCACTGAAAATGGCGTTGCGTATCTCCTAAAGAAATTTAACTCACTCACGGTTGTCACTACAAATAAACTGCATCCAGCCTTTAAGGTTAACAATGACAGTTTGGCTATAATTTTTTATGCTAAAAAAATAAACTTTATAGATTTATTTAAAAAATTAAAAGTAGCTTATAAAATTAAAAAACTTACAATTCAATCTGGAAGCACAATGAATGCCAAACTTCTGAGAGATAATCTTATCGACCATGTTTCATTAGTAGTTGCGCCCTGTCTTATTGGTGGCAAAAATACAGCCAGTTTGATTGGCGGTGAGTCACTGCATGTTCGAAAAGAGCTTGGAGATATAAAAGCTTTAAAGCTTAAACAGTGCGATGTTTTGAAAAACTCTTATTTGCATTTGAGATATGATGTGTTGGTATAATGTTTAGCTTGGTAATTGTATAAAACTTTAGTAATGAGCCCAGAAAAAAACAATCAAATCATTATTAAGGCCAACTGCTAAATAATTCTTAGTAGTTCGAAATAAGAATTGAATTGTTGGGAAACCCCCTGAATTGCCCGGAAATTCCGGATAGTTTAAAAAGAATTAAGACTTATACAAAGAAAAAATCCAGCAGTCAAGCCAAATCCTGAAACTCAGGAATTAGTCTAAATGAACCAATGAAATATTAAAATTTTTTAACATCAATATGGCAAAAGAAATAATTATCAATTCATTGAATAAAAATTTTGAAAGCATTAAGAAAATTGATGAGGGCAGTGTTGAATATTGGGAAGCTAGGGAATTGATGTCAATTTTGGGATATGAAAAATGGCAAAATGCGGAAGAGGTGATTGTTAGAGCTGCCAAGGCATGTCTTAATAGTGGTCAGGCTGTGGATAACCATTTTACTGCGCTCAGTAAAATGGTGAACATTGGCTTAAATACGGTGCGAAAAGTGCGTGATTGGAAATTAGATCGTTACGCTTGTTATTTGATTGCGCAAAATGGCGACCCCAAAAAGCAGGAAATTGCCATGGCTCAGACCTATTTTGCAATTCAAACTCGAAAACATGAAATTTTTGAACAATTTTCTGAAACTGATAAAAGACTTTTTATTCGCGGACAGGTTACGGAGCACAATAAAAAACTTTTTAGCACGGCGAAAAATGCGGGTGTGACTAAATTTGGTTCATTTAATGATGCGGGATATAAAGGTTTGTATGGGATGCCACTTGGAGAAATTGAAAATAAAAAAGGCATTAAGAAAGGTGAATTATTAGATAGGGCTGGAGCCACAGAGCTGGCGGCAAATCTTTTTCGTATCACACAGACGGATGAAAAAATAAAGAATGACAATATCAGCGGAGATCGAGATGCAACCCAAACCCATTTTATGATTGGCGGAAAAGTGCGACAGACTATCAAAGACATCGGTGGAACTTTGCCAGAAAATTTGCAAGCGGAAAAACATATTAAGGAATTGAAAAGCGAAAAGAGAAAATTGCTGAAAAGCAAAAAGAATTAAAATATTTTAAAAATGATTAATCATTATGAATGAAGAAAAAATCATGTCGGTACTTGAAAGTGTTTTGTTTGTCAGTGGCGAGCCAATCAAGCTTGCACGCTTGGCCAAAGTCTTGACCATGGAGCAGGCTGAAATTGAAAAAGGTTTACAAGCTTTGCAAGAAAAATATGCCAATCCCCAGAGTGGTTTGTCACTGATTCGCAAAGGCGATGAAGTCCAGTTAGTTTCCAGCGCTGAAAATGCTCAGTTTGTTGAACAATTGATGAAGAGTGAACTTCAGGATTCTCTTTCGCCGGCAGCACTGGAAGTTGTTTCTATAATTGCCTATCGCGGACCGATTTCAAAGCCGGAAATCGAAACAATCCGAGGAGTCAATTGCAACTACACCTTGAGAAATTTGCTGCTGCGCGGTTTGATTGAGCGCAGCGACAATCCTCGAGACTCTCGAGGATATGTTTATGGAATCTCTTTTGAATTTTTGAAAAAAATGGGAATCGATGACGTGAAAAAATTGCCAAACTATGCTACACTTTCAGTAGATGCAAGAATTGGTTCTGTTGTTGGTGAAGTGTAGAGATTCTGAAAAAATTTTGTATCAAAGTCATTCTTTTTCGATAAAATAGCTTGAAGCCCCACAAATATACAAATTTGCTACAAATCTACAAATAGAATAAATCAGAATTTGTAGATTTGTAGTTTATTTGTAGATTCGTGGGTGTAAAATTAATTTAAATCACGCCACTAGCTTTTTTAATAAACATAATTTACATTGTAATATTTTCTAATATAAAATGCCTATTTTGCCGATAATTTTAATGATTGTTTTTTTTCCGCTGAATTCTTTTTTGTTTTTGCAAAAAGGGTTTATTGATAGTCAGCAGGCTCAAGCAAAAACGGTTGATGTCGAAAAAAGCTTAGCAGTTGGAATTGTTGAGGGGGTTGAAACTCAAAAGAAGCTGGAACCTTTAAAGGCACAGGCTGTTGATAATCCCGAGTATCAACCTGTGCGTAAGGCGGGTGTCAGGGATTTAACTGTGCCGGCAGCGCACGCTTCGGTAATTATCGATGCTGATACTGGTACGATTTTGCATTATAGCGAAGGTCGTACGCACAGACAAATTGCATCACTGACGAAACTTATGACAGCTATTTTGGTGATGGAAAAAATTCCAAATTTAGATGAATTAGTGACTATTGACCAGGAATCTGTTTTGGCTGATGGTACAAAAATAGGTTGCCCAACAAGTGGTAATTGTATCTCTCAGCGACTGAAGCTAGGAGAAAGCATTTCTGCAGAAAGCTTGCTTCATGCGATGCTTATGAATAGTGCTAATGATTCAGCAATTGCTCTTGGCAAGCATATTGCTGGCACGCAAAGTGCTTTCGCGGATATTATGAATGCCAAAGCTAAAAATCTTGGCCTAACTGATACTCATTTTTGTACACCGTCAGGACTTGACTTGGATGATGAAGCCGCTGCGGCAGGGTGTTATTCATCAGCGTATGATATTGCGCGCATCGCAGCATATTCACTTCGTTTCGATACGATTTGGAAGATTGCACGTACGCCAAGTGATTTGATAGTTACTTCAATTGATGGAAAACTTAAACACACTATTATTAACACTGATAAATATCTTACTCAAAAAGATTCGACTCTAAATTTGATTGGTACAAAAACTGGCTATACTCCAATGGCGGGGTATTCATTGTTAGCTATAGTTAATGATCCGGCCACGAAGCATCGAATTATTACGGTGGTTTTGGATGATCCTCAACGCTGGCAGGATATTAAGACAATGGTCAATTGGACTTTCAATTCGTACACGTGGCAATAAAGTATCCGAATTATGATTCTAATTATTTCGAATTAAATCCGAATAGAAGATAAATTTACCTAAAAATATTAAGTTTAAAATTAATTAGTAATCAAAAATCGTAATTTTTATTTGAATAAATTCGAATAAAAATTGGATTATAATTAGAATCATGCAATTTGCTCAAATTCAGACAATTCCCGAGGTGGCCAATGTGCTTAAGGTATTGCTAACTGGTATCTTAGCTTTTACTTTGGCTTTTTTAATCACGCCGCTTTGGACATATATTTTATATAAATATAAAATAGGAATCAAAATTAAAAGTAATGATGTCAATGGGGAAAAATTGACCTTCGTCAGTAAATTGCATGCACACAAATCAGGAACGCCGACAATGGGTGGGGTTATTATGTGGTTTTCGGTGCTTGTTTTAGTATTCTCTTCGCACTTTGTTTTTCCTTGGCTAGCTAAGATTTCCGATATTAATTTTATTGCGCGGCTTGATTTTTTGAGTCGAAAGGAGGTCTGGCTCCCATTATTTGCCCTTATTACGGCTGGTATACTCGGCTTATTCGATGACATTATGAGTGTTCACGGTTGGGGAAAAAATAAAGGTGGTGGCATAAAGTTTGCGATGCGTTTTGGTTGGCTTATTGCAATAGCAGCAGCTGGTGGATGGTGGTTTTATTATAAGCTTGGATGGGATGTTTTACATATTCCAGCAGTGGGAGATTTCAGCATAGGCTTATGGTATATTCCGCTATTTATTTTTGTAATTCTATTTACGGCAATATCCTCAAATGAAACGGACGGTTTAGATGGTCTCAATGGTGGTGTCTTGCTGGTTGCTTTTTTCTCATTTGCCATTATTTCTTTCTTTCAAAATAAGATTGATTTGGCAGCTTTTTGTAGCGCGATGTCTGGAGTTATTTTAGTATTTCTTTGGTTTAATATTTCACCCGCACGATTTATGATGGGGGATACTGGTGCAATCGCCCTTGGAACAACTCTTGGAGTGGTTGCGATGCTGACAAATTCAGCGTTGGTGTTATTTTTGATAGTGTTTGTTTATATTCTTGAATCGGCAAGTGTAATCATCCAGCTTTCAAGCAAGAAATTTTTTCATCGTAAAGTTTTCTTGGCTGCACCTCTGCACCATCATTTTGAGGCCATTGGTTGGCCGGAATGTAAAATTGTTATGCGTGCTTGGATTTTCACGATGATGACAGCAATGATCGGGGTTATTATTACAATTTTTGGAATGGGGAGGCACCCGTAAAGCAATTGGCAATGGACAACAGACAATATTCAATATTTGATAAACAATAATCAATAACCAATAAGGTATTATGGAAATAAAAAAAATTCAAGACGGGCAGTTCAGTGGAAAAAAGATTTTAGTTAGGGCTGATTTCAATGTGGCGATTGTTGATGGAAAAATTCAAGAAAAATTTAAATTGGAAGCATGCAAAGAAACAGTTCAATATCTTTTGGCTCAAGATGATACAAAAATTGCACTTTCATCTCACCTGGGCAGACCTGATGGCAAGGAAAATCCTGAATTTTCACTTGCTGCGCTGCTTGGAGAGCTCGAACAAATTTTAGATAAAAAGATTGTTTTTGTGCCTAATTGCATCGGAGCGGAAGTTGCTAAGGCATTAGAAGATCTCGCGCAAGGGGAAATTTTACTTTTAGAAAATGTCCGTTTTCATAGCGATGAAGAAACTAACGGAGAAAGATTTTCTCAACAGTTGGCGGAAAATTTTGATGTTTACATCAATGATGCCTTTAGTGTTTGTCATCGCAATCAGGCTTCCATAACAGGTATAACTAAATATCTTCCAAGTTATGCTGGTTTTTGGCTTCAAAAAGAAATAGAAAATCTTGATAGAGTTATCAAGAATCCTGAATTTCCAGCAACTGCGATAATTGGCGGAGCGAAAATTGAAACAAAATTGCCACTGATTAACGTATTTGAATCTTCATATTCTAACATTTTGGTTGGAGGTAAAATTGCCAACGAAGCCATAGATCAATCACTGAAATTTTCAGCAAAGGTTATTTTGCCAATTGATTTCGCTCAAGATAGATTAGATATTGGAGAAAAGACAGTGCAGCTGTTTAAAGAAATAATCGCTAGTTCAAAAGTAATCGTTTGGAATGGACCAATGGGGAAATTTGAGCAGCCACCTTATGATAAGGCAACTAGGGAAATTCTTGGAGCAGTAATTAATAGTGGGGCGTACACTTTGATTGGAGGCGGAGAGTCAGTGCAGGTTTTGGAAGAAAATAATTTGATGAATAAGGTTTCTTTTGTTTCAACAGGAGGAGGCGCGATGTTGGAATACTTAAGTGGGAACGCAATGCCAGGTCTTGAAGCTTTGCAGGTTGCAAAGGCATAAATTATCAATGGATTTAGTTGTGAAAAGTGTGCTATACTATAGTAGGATATTTTGCAGTAGGCAAATGCAATTACATAAATATTTTTTTACTGTTAATTGTTGGGATGTTAATTTATAAAAAAAGTATCGTATATGATCACCCCTAATTTTAGAGGCAATAGAGTTGGTATTTTTAATGAAAAAGAAATTCCATCGTATGAAGTTAGAAGAATAGATAGGCTTACATTGTTAGGGATATGGATGTCTCAAGGGTTACTTTTTCTAGGGTTTAGCTTGGTGTTATTGAACAATCTAGGACTGCTTGCACCGGGGACATATTTTGGGGTTTTTAGTTGGGTTACTGCGTTAGTTTTTCTGATTGGCGTAGTTGTTAACTTTGTTATGATACCCCATCTTTATTTCTCAAGTTTTAAGAATTTCAAAAAAGAAAACAGTTGTTGGGACAAGGAAACATTTTTAATTTTACCATCATTTTTTTTCGGAACATTTTTTCTTTATGAGAGTAAGATTTATTTGTCTTTGGTTATTCTCGCTGTATCGATAATTGTAATCGCAATAATTCACTATAATTTTTTACGTTTGTCTTGGAAGTTTTTATTGAAAAGCAGTAATGAGGCATTTTTAATGCAACAAGAATATTTTGTGAGCTTGAAATACCTGACAGCTTATTATTTGTTGCTGCTGCTGATAATGGTACTTTTTAATCCGCTACAGACAATTCTTCTTTGGGTACATGTGCATGCATAAAGAACTGGATGGTAATTGGAAAACATACTAAATATATTAAACAAATTAAAACAATAAAAATATGTCAAAAATAGTAGATATCATTGGAAGGGAAATTTTGGATTCACGCGGAAATCCAACTGTGGAAGTGGAGGTTTTACTGGAAAGTGGAACACGGGCAGTTGCAGCTGTTCCATCTGGAGCATCCACTGGAAAATTTGAAGCTTTGGAGTTGAGAGACAATGATCCTAAGCGATATAATGGTCTTGGTGTTCTTAATGCAGTAAAAAATGTTAACACCTTAATTAAGGAGAGTCTTTTAGGCAAGGAAGTGGCTGAGCAAGCAAGCATTGATGAAATTATGCTGACTCTCGATGGAACTGAGAACAAATCTAACTTGGGGGCTAATGCAATTTTGGGAGTTTCACTTGCCGTATGCCGAGCAGCCGCAAGTGAAAAAAATATTCCATTGTATCAGTACATTAATGATATTTGCGATATTAAGGTGAAGCCAGCATTGCCAATTCCAATGTTTAATGTTCTTAATGGCGGTCAACATAGCGATAGCGGTTTAAGTGTTCAAGAGTTTAAAGTCATCCCAACAGGCGTAAAGAGTTTTACTGAACAGCTTAGGGCTGGAAGTGAAATTTTTCACAAATTGAAAAAGATTTTGGAATCTGACAATCAAAGTACTGGAGTTGGCGATGAAGGAGGTTTTTCTGCAAAACTCGAAAGCAATACTCGTGCTCTTGAGCTGATTAACCAAGCCATCACGGAGGCCGGTTATGAACTTGGAAAACAAGTTAATCTTGGTATTGATGCAGCTGCAAGTTCTTTCTATGATGAAAGTGAGAATCTTTACATTCTTAAGCCTGAAGGAGTTAGTCTCGAGAAGGAGCGACTAATTAATATTTATCGTGAGTGGATTGACAAATATCATTTGGTTTCGATTGAAGATGGACTAGCAGAAGAAGATTGGGATGGCTGGAAACTTATGACTGAAAAAATCGTGGGTAAACCAATTTCAAGTGATATTGCTAAAAATGTTTTAGATCATCATATTTTAGTAGGTGATGATTTGTTGGTTACAAATGTTAAAAGACTAGAGCGTGCTATTAAAGAAAATGCCTGCAACGCTGTTCTTATTAAGGTAAATCAAATTGGATCACTCTCGGAAACTTTTGATTGTATCAGAATGGCAAAGAAAAATAATATGAAGGTTATGGTTTCACATCGAAGTGGTGAAACAACTGATGAATTTATTGCAGATCTTGCAGTTGGAACGGCTGCAGAGTTTATCAAATCAGGATCTCTTTCACGTGGAGAGCGTCTATGCAAATACAACAGACTCATGAAAATAGAAGTGGAATTAAACAAATAGTTAGTTTAGGTTTCAGCCCGAGAGCATCATAGAAGAAAAGACATATAACTTATAAAATATATAGCATGGACATTAGTTAGAATTTTTTGTTCTAAGTCTAATGTTTTACAAATGAGATGGCTAGAATCATCACAATTGGCTCAGTTTCTAAAGACATATTTTTTCCAACAAGTGAGGGAATTGCTATTAATACGCCAGAGGACTTGTTGTCACAGAAAAAACTAGCGTTTGAATTTGGAGCAAAATATCATATTGATGAGCGTTTTGAATCATTAGGTGGTTGTAGTGTAAATGTAGCTTCTGGCTTAGCTAAATTAGGGGAGAGTGTCTCAGTTTATACTACTATTGGTGATGATATGACTGGAAGATGGATTTACTCTCAACTTGAAAAGAGCGGAATTGGCTTGGAATATCTCAGTGCTAAGGGCGGTTGTAAAAGCGACTTGTCTGCGATAATAGTTGACCAAGGAAAAGAAGATCGTATTATTTTTTCAAATCAGGTTGCAAACCAAAAATTAGTTATTGATGCTCAAAGACTCAGTGATAGTGGCGTCGAATGGATTTTCATTGGCGACCTAAGCGGCAATTGGCAGAGCAATCTTGATGCGGTTGTTGCAGTTGCTAAAGAAAAAAATATTCACTTGGCTTTCAATCCGAGACAAAAAACAATTCATGAAGATGTTGAAAAAATAAAAGAAGTTATCTCATTTTGCGATTTGCTTTTCGTTAACAAAGACGAAGCAATGGAGATTCTGATGCCAGCTAACAGTGATTTGGTTAGTGATGATGAGACAATTTTAATAAGCGAGCTAAGAAAAATAGGAGTAAAGAACGTTGTCCTTACTGATGGTAAGCGTGGCGCATGGGCCACTGGCAATGATGAAATTTTTCATGTAGAATCTTTGCTCGTGGAAACGGTTGATACGACCGGAGCCGGGGATGCCTTTGCTAGCGGTTTTTTTGCAGCACGCCTAAAGAATGGAGATGTGCAGCAGTGTTTGCAATGGGGAATCGCTAATTCCAGCAGCTCTGTGACAAAGTATGGCGGACAGGATGGGCTATTAACACAAGAGCAGGTTATTGTGATGGCTTCTCAAATTGATGTGAAAAAGCTGGGCTGATTTTGATTTAGGGATTAGTATTTAGGAATTTCATAATTATGGGCATTTTTTCAAATTTATTTTCGAAAAATAGCAAGGAATATTTCCTTGCTCTTGATATTGGAACTGAAGTAGCTAAGGCCCTTATCTTTCAAATAGATAAGCAAACAAAAACTGCCAATATTGTTGGGGTTGGTAAGAGAAGGCAGAAGAGGGGTAACATGCAAAGTGGTGCAGTTTCTGATATTTCTGGAGTAATCGAAATATGCCAATTGTCTATAAAGGATGCACTTGAAAATGCCGAGATTAAAAACGTAAAAAAGGCAGTAGTTGGAATTGCAGGAGAATTAGTTAAGGGCACAACAACTACGGTTCACTATGAGCGTTTGAATCCGGATTCTCGCATAGATTTTCCAGAACTGAAAAATATTATTCAAAAAGTTCAAATTAAGGCCTATGAGCGAATCGAGCAACAAATTGAGTGGGAAACCGGACAGGATATTGAAGTGAAGCTTATAAATGCGGCGATTGTGGATGTCCGTATCGATGGCTACCAGGTTACTAATCCGATTGGTTTTCAAGGTAAAGATGTTTCGGTTAGTATTTTTAATGCTTATGCGCCAATGATTCATCTTGGTGCCTTGCAAACGATTGCTGATGAGCTACGTATTGATTTACTCAGCATTGCAGCTGAGCCATATGCAGTTGCTCGCAGTGTTGATTATGATGATGCTTTGGATTTTAATGCTATTTTCATTGATATTGGTGGTGGAACAACGGATATCGCTGTTGTTAGAAACGGTGGCCTTGAAGGAACAAAGATGTTTGCTTTTGGAGGTCGTGCTTTTACAAAAAAATTAGCTCAGGAGCTACGGATAAATTTTGAAGAGGCAGAAGAGTTAAAGATAAGCTATGCCGAAGGAAAACTTGGCAATGATGTGAGTGCTAAAATAGAACAAATAATGCAAAGTGATTGCCTGGTCTGGCTTAGTGGGGTTGAGCTTTCCCTTTCGGAATTTGCTAATTCAGACGTGTTGCCTTCGAAGATATTGCTTTGTGGTGGTGGCTCTGGATTGCCGGGAATAAAAAAAGCGCTTGTTTCAAAGGATTGGTTGAAGGAATTGCCTTTTGCTAAACCGCCTGTTGTTAGTTATCTTCAGCCACGAGATATTGCACGAGTCATTGATGATACTGGAACCTTGAAAAATCCACAGGATGTTACCCCAATGGGATTGGCCAACCTGGTTCTGGATGTTACGGATGAAGAAAAAGTTATGGCTGGGATATTACGAAGAGTTTTACAAACAATTCAAGAATAATAAACAGCTCACTAGGCATTAGCTTTCTAGCTTCTTGGGAGATTTAAAAAGAATTTTTCTAAAAGCTAAAAGCTAAAAGCTAAAAGCTAAAACCTGATTTTATGCACCAAACATTTTATATCGATGCTGATGAAGAAATATCATCCGTCATAGATAGGCTAAAGAAATCAATGGCCACCGACAACTATTTTGTTGCGCCCAAGCGAGCTATTTTCCTACAAAGTATCGTGAATTTGAAATTATTAAAAAGGGAAGCGGACAAAATGAAAAAGCACGTTGTGTTAGTGTCTCAAGAGGAAATCGTAATTGCAATGGCGACGAGAAGTGGGATTGATGTTCAGGATTCAATCGACGGCTCAGGTGAAGTTTTGGATGTCGAACTCAAGAATGATCCCCAGGAGCTTAAGATTATTAAGGAGCTAGCTGATTCGCCTAAGCAAAGTAATAATAAATCTGCAAGATTGAATAGTGTCGGGTCTAGCAATTTCTATGAGGGTCAAGCTTCTATGGATGTTCATCACTATATTCCAGCACCAAAAAAAAACGCTGCGAAAAGTACCCCGGTCATTTCCAGCACAGTTGTTGCTCGTCCTAGCCGTACACTCGTAGACCAAGGTTCTTCTCTAGAGAGTAGTTCCGCTAAACGCAGGACAAGCAAAAGCAAAGTCCCTGTTGTGATTCCGGAGAGATCAACTGATAATATGGTTCGATATGTTGATAAAAACAATTTTCGTAAGTTTGATTCAGAAAAAGAAAAAACACTGGAAAAGATGTTTTCCCAGCAAAAAGAGAATACTCCTTCAAGCAACCCTGAGATTCCAAATGTGAAAACAAAAAAAATGCTTTTTATTTTTGTGTTAGTGTGCCTGTTTTTGTTTGCAGGAGTCGCTGGATATCTCTACATTCCAAATGCGGATATTATTATCAATCCGAATGTGCAGACAGTCAAAATAGATACAGATGTTAATGTTGGGCAAGCGCAGCAGGGTGGTAATAGTATCGAGGTGCATGCTATTAATAGCGAACAACAAATAACTTTGCAATACAATGCAACCGGCAAAAGTTTTTCCTCTGGAAAAAAAGCTCAAGGAACAGTCACGATATATAATGAATTTAGTAATCAGCCGCAAACTCTAGTTGCAACTACTCGAATCCAATCTGATGGTGGGAAAGTTTTTCGATTGTTAAAAACAATTACAGTTCCGGGTTCGAGTACTGTTGGGGGAGAGATGAAGCCGGGTGCAATTTCAGCGGAAGTGGTTGCTGATCAACCAGGAGCCGACTATAATATTGAAGCAAGTAACTTTAAGATTCCAGGTTTTCAAGGTGGCCCAAAATATGACAAGTTTTATGCCAAATCAAGTGCTGCCATAAGTGGTGGCACAACCGAAGGAAATGCCTCTGCTGGAGTCAGTCAAAACGACCTCGATAGTGCAAAGCAGAAAACCGAAGCTGCTTTGAAAGAGAAAATTGCAGCTGCAATTACGGGACAACTGCAAGTTAATGAAATTGCTCTGCCACAAGCTGAAAAAATAACTCCAGGAAAATCTTCTGCTAATGCAAAGGTTGGCGATGGCGTTGGTTCTTTTGAATATACGGCAACTGCAAATGTTATCGCATTAATTTTTTCTGAACAGGATGTGAAAAATATAATTGAAAACAATGCTCAATTCAAAAATCAACCACAAGATGCAAAGAAGAATATTAAAGATATTGAATATGTCAGTGTGGAACCTTCCTTCGAAAACGCTACGATACTTTTGAAGGTTCATAGTGAAATTGAAGTTACACCAAATATTGATGTTCAGTCTTTCAAAAAAGACTTGCTCGGAAAGAATGAGAGTGAATTGACAGAATTGTTGAAGAAGAATCAGAATATAGGAAATGTTAGTGTTATTTTTTGGCCAACTTTTGTCAACCGCGTGCCTCAATTTCCTGAAAGGGTGAAGATTGAGGTGGAAAAGGGGAAATAATGCCCATACTAAGGCTTCCTAGTCAGTTTAATTCGAAGAGACTTAACACCCCAGATAAATAAGGATTTTAGTGTGTATGTATGAAAATAAATGGCTGCGTTTAAAGGATAGCGCCCCAATAATTTAGTGGGGTTGACAACAATTCAATAACTTGTTAAGATAGTTATACGTTTTTAGAACAGCTTAATAGACAGATTAATTAGAGGTTTTCACTACTTTATTTTCACGAATGAGGATAGTTTTGGAAAAGTATTTCCCCTCTATTTTTATGTTGGAAATTCACTCAAAATATGTCAGCAAACAATGATAAGGAACTCATCAAGATTGAAGGAGTAATAGTGGAAACTTTGCCCAGTACGACCTTTAAAGTCAAACTGGACAATGGTCATGAAGTTTTGGCTCACATTTCTGGCAGAATGAGAGTGCATTACATCCGTTTATTGCCGGGAGACAGAGTTCTCATGGAAATGAGCCCATATGACCTCACAAAGGGCCGTGTAGTGCAGCGTATGTAATATAAGAATTTAAAAATGCGAATTAAATTTGAATTTGGATATTATTGGGATATAATTTGGATAAAAAATTAGAATATATGAAAGTACGAGCATCAGTCAAAAAAATATGTGCAAAATGCAAAGTTGTTAGAAGAAGAGGGCGAGTTTATGTTATTTGTTCAACGCCAAAGCATAAACAAAGACAAGGATAATAATAATTTTTAATTTTTAATTT
>CAISKQ010000003.1 GCA_903885965.1 uncultured bacterium | reverse complement strand
TATTTAAAAATTAAAAATTAAAAATTTTAAATTGAACTCTATGTCCCAACAAAACCTTGCAAAATCAACGGTCTGGCTCATTGTCTCGGAACTGATTTTTAACCTTTCGGGTTATTTCATCCATTCTTTCGTCGGTCGCATCTTGGGGCCAGCTGATTATGGGCGTTACGGGCTGGTCGTGACGCTGACCACGATGGTCATCATCTTGATTGGCAATGGCATCCCGACGGCGATGAGCAAATATATGAGCGAGGTTTTTGAAATCAATCCCAGTCTTATTCCTGTCATCAAACGCCAAGCTATCATCATGCAAGGCATTTTAATTGCCGGCGTAACAGTAATTTTCTATTTCTGCGCACCATTGATCGCCAATGTTTTAGGTGATCCATCTTTGACTGCCCTGTTCAAACTTTCGGCTTGGATCATTCCTTCTTTTGCGCTGGCTTCATTTTATTTTTCCTACTACACGGGTCTGCATCAATTCAATTTGCAGTCCGTCATGAAAACCGTGCGTTCTGTTTTCAAAGTGGTCATCATTGTTGGCATGGCTTGGAAATGGGGCGTGCCTGGCTCAGTGCTGGGCTATGCTTTTTCAACCTTTGCCGTTTATTTTATTGCAGTTACCATTGATAAATTGAAATTTTCCAAAGATCTCAAAAAACAAATCGCTCTTCAACAACAAGCAGCAACTAAGCCAATAGATGTTTCATTTGATTACAAAAAACTTCTCAACTATGCTTGGCAAGTCATCATTTTCTTTTTGGCCTATGAACTCCTCATTAGTATCGACCTTTATCTCGTCAAAGGCATTCTGCATGATGATTATCTCACCGGAATCTATAACGCCGCCCTCACAGTTGGACGCATCCCCTACTACATTTTCTACGCGCTAACCATCATGCTGCTGCCAGTCATTTCCAAAACCACCGCTGAAAAAGATCACACGCAAACCAACGCGGTCATCAGTCAATCGCTGCGCCTCATGACAATTCTTTTAATTCCTTCTGTGATTCTGATGTCACAGTTTTCACGTCCCATCATTAAACTTTTTTACTCCGCCAAATATCTCGATGCCGCTTATCCAATGTCAATTTTGGCCTATGGGGTCGGGTTTCTAACTATTTTTTATGTCATGAGTTTCGTGCTCAACGGCGCCGGCAAAACCAAGATTCCAATGTGGATTTCTATTTTCGGTGTTGTTGTTAATTCAATTTTAAATTATGTTTTCATAAAAAAATACGGCCTCGCTGGCAGCGCTATTGCAACAACTATCACCTCCTTTGTGACCATGTTGGCAATTCTCTATTATATCCAACGCGACTTTGGTGTCATGATTCATTTTAAGAGCTTAGTTAAAATGTTCTTTGCTGGCGCAGCAATGTATCTCGCCTGCCATTTTTTTAGCCAAGGAACATTAGTCTTCCTCCTTTGGTCAATAATTCTATTTACTGGTTATCTAATCATCCTTTACGTCCTGAATGAAATAACTCAGGATGATATTATTTACCTAAAGCAAATTGTTTCCAAAAAAGCCAAAAAGGTTGAAATTCAAGAAGAGCTTTCCGGTAATGAACCAGGTGCCTAAACTGAAACATATGCAATATGGGGCTTCCAAGTACAAGGCATGTCTCAAAATTTTTACGAGCTTGTTTTCTTTTTAGGCCTTAGCGACCGACAGGAAGCCAGAGCCCTTGGCTAAAGTTCCTAGCCAAGGAGCGTGCCCTAAAAAGGAAATATGCTCGTAAAAATACTGCAACGATAACCCACCCTCTTTAGCACATGCAAACAAAATAAAACTACCAGGCAAAAGGTGTCGGCAGTTTTATTCATCCAGCAAGTTATTTCAGGAAGCTAGATATTCTTTTTTCTGATAACATAGATTGGACGATTGATAACTTCTCTGTGGATATTTGCCACATAGAGAGCCAACAACCCGATAGACATGAGCAGGATTCCAACCAAGAAAAGAAGCAAAATTGCCAAGTTTTCAGAATCAGAAAAGGTTGAAGCAAGAACTGTATGAAAAAAATATTTTCCTAGTAAAATGTAGAAACCAGAAAGACCTGCAATCAAAGTTATTATTATTCCAAGATAACCAGCGATTTTAAGTGGCACCAAACTCAAAGAAACGAAACTATTCATGGCAAGACCAACTAGTTTCAAAAAACTATAGCTCGCAGTCCCGTGAAGTCTCTCATTAGCATCAAAATAAACGAAATCGCGTCTAAACCCTAGCCAGTCAATAAGCGCTCTCGTCATGCGACTAGTTTCAGTAAAACGACCGAATTCAGCAACAACAACCCTGTCAATAAGTCTAAAATCAGTTGCATTTGGAACCACCTTCACCTCTGCTATTTTATTAATAATACTATAAAACAACTTTGAACCGACTTTTTTCATCCAACCATCGCTTTTACTCTTATTCCTAATTCCAATCACCACGTCAAAACCCTTTTCCCATCTGGAAATAAATTCGCCAATAAGCTCAACTGGATGCTGAAGATCTGCATCAATCATAATGCAAGCATCAGCTTTGCAACTATTAATCCCCGCGGTAGTTGCAACTTCCTTGCCAAAATTTCTTGAAAAATCAATGTATTTAACAATCTTATCAGTGTTGGCTAACTTTTCAATCTCGCCAATAGTATTGTCCTTGCTCCCATCATTCACAAAAAGCATTTCGAAGGAATATTTGTTTTCAAGTGGTGCAAAAACCTTCTTAAGCGCAGTATAAACTGGAAGAATATTTTTTTCTTCATTGTAAGCTGGGATAATAATGAGGATTGATTTCATATTGTTTATGTTATGAATAACTCTAGTATCTATTATGACTATAGCACGAGAACAGACCTTTTTCAAGACTATAGCCCTTTGTTATTTTGCAACAGCAGAATCGTAAAACTTCCATAATCTTCAAATTTCAAAATTTTCACGTTAGCATCCTGAGAAAACTTTTCTTTATCCTTCAATGTTCCTAAATAAAAATATTGAGCTGGCAAAGGAGGTTTTTTACTGATCTGGGTTAATTCAAGATGTGACCTGCCAACTAAGTATCTAATTGGCTTATATGCCTTAAATAAGAATTTTCCGTCGCCATCTATTTCTACTTTTTCAGTATCGCTTGAATTTTTTAAAATGAACTGCGAGAACGTTTCAGCCTCCTTAAGAATTGTCACATCCATATTTCCTCCCTCCCCTTTTCCATATTTTGCTAGCTCCGAAAAATATTTCTGAACAAAAAATAAATTAGAAAAAATCAAAATTAATGATATAACTAGTGCAAGATAAAAAGCTTTATCTTTGAACTTTTCCCGCAAAAATTGAAACCAGAATCCAAGCAAGAAAAAAGGCAAGAAAATCAAAATTAAGTAAAACCTCACTGAAAGCTCGAACGCTAATTTCAAAAATACTAAAAAGGTAACACTAGTGAATACGGAAAGCAAGAGTAAAAAGGATTTCTTATCTGTGTTTTTTTCCCTGCGTATATACCCAACACCTAAGATTGAACCACCAACAACAAATATCGTGCCAAGAAGAAACGCCCAGGTGTCATTCGCATGAGAACCTATTTTAAATGAGCACTTATCTGATATCTCATAGCCAGAAACGATATCGAGATTACCCTGAATCCAGCAGCTTGAACCATGAAGCACATTATTCACAAGCGTACTTTCAGCGGCCTGCTTTGAGCTGACTCCGCCAAAAAATGCCTTGATATTTTTTCCGCCAGTTTGGTATTCGCCATATATCTGGGGAGTATTTAAAAATAATGACACTACTAAAATAATCAAAAAATACTTCAACATCTTAATATTTTTAATTGCTAAGTAGCCAAACACTAGGATTGTTGTTATTGGCAAAAATAAAAGCAGAGTCGTGTGAAGCTGCACGCCAATTCCAATTGCGATTCCGCAAATAACTGCCCAGAGAAATTTTCGGTTATTTTTTTCGCAAATTACTTCATGCATAGCAAACAATGCCAGCATTGTCCAAAATGGTGTTGAATTTGGATTCCAAGCAAAACGCGCATAGCGAATAGCATAATTTGACACAGCAAAAATTGTCACCAGCAAGAGCGAGGTTTTTTTATCAAAATATTTACGCAGAAATAAAAACAGCAACGGAATACAAAGGATACCTGAAAATAAATCCGGATATGCCATTTTGTCAGGCGTGTTTCCAAAAATTTTGGCCGAAGCTATTTCTAGATAGTAAAAAGCACCGCCAAGCTTAAATTCTGTTCCACCTGCCTTTGGTCCAAGCAGTGGCCATGACGCTTTACCGTCAACCACATTGGAGACAAGCTCACTATCCCTACCTTGATCAGCGTTAAATCTTAACCAATCATGAAAATTATAAGTTCGCAAAAAAATACCGACAACAGTTATCGCCAATAAAATCAACCAAAATCGAGAAATATTCTTAATCTTTTCCATAAAAAATCGTTAGTTTGTTAAATGAAATAATGCCACCTGATTAAAAACCCTATAACGGTCATAATTCATACCATTAACTTGCGTAGCTGATATATTTCCCTTACCAGTATTCAAATAGAATCTCGCTTTTTCTGAGGAAATCTTATCACCGTCCCCGGCTTTCAGCAAAGAAACATTTTTTTCAGCTGCAACATACCTGAGGGATTTAATGTAATCACTGCCCCCAGAATCAGTGTATAGGTATATTTCTTTTTGAGTGCCAGCATCTACTATCATATACTCCACCATATCCTCAACTGGCCCAAGGATAATTCGCGATTGCACAAAATCATTCTTAACCTCCAAGTAAATTGAAGAAGCATTTGACACAACTAGTACAATAAGCATCATCATTGCAATTGCCAAATATTTTTTGTTAAATTTTTGAGCCAAAAAATTGATAATCAAACCTAAAAAGATAAATGGCAAAAAAAACAAGTGCACAAAATATCTGATGGCGGTATCAATGACTGGCAACATTACGAAAAATGACAACCCTGCGTACAACAAAATTAAACCATAGAAGTATTTTCTTTTTAATAATTTTTCTTTTTTAAAATTCTTTATCAAGATGCCATAGCCTATTAAAGAAAACATCAGGCAAATAATAACTTTACCAACAAAATCCACACGAGTTGATTTTTTGAAAAATGATTTTCCCACCTCACCTCCTGCTACAAATTGACTAAGGGAAAAATCACAATCACTACTGCCAATCGAAGAAAGCATATAAGCATTGGCCTGGAAAGTGCAGCTAAGATTATTTGAGGCCTTAACAAGCAAGCTATCGCTACTCCTTGTGCTGGACCCAGTGATTGATTCAAGAAAAATTTTGGAATTTTTAAACCCACTGCGACTTTCGCCCACAAGCTGCCCTAGATTCAAAATGAACATCAGCAAAATCACCACACCTAATTTCTTCCAAGCACTGAGATTCTTGCGCATAAAAATCAGACAAGCAAAAAATAAGGTGGCTGGAAAAAGCACCATCAAAATTGCGTGTAATTGGACACTGACGCCCAAAGAAATTCCAAGTGCTGCTATCCAGCCCCATTGGGTTTTTTCTTTGGCTAAAATAAATTCATAAAGGGACAACAAAAACAATAACGAAAAAAACGGAATAGAATTAACGTTCCAAGCAGAATGTGAAAATGTCAGCGCATAAAAAGAAACAGCATACAAACCAGTTAGAGCTAGGGATAGGTTGATACTAAAGATTCGCCTGAGGAAAAAATAAAACAGTGGCAGTGATAGGATTGAAAATAGCAAATCGGGATATGCCATTGCCACTGGCTTGTTACCGAATATCTTTGCTGAAATAATTTCAAAATCATAATACATAGGCCCTAATCTGAAACGATTGCTTCGTCCCCCCTTGCCACTATTGCCCATATCAGGACCATACTCAGGCCAAGGAGCTTTTCCATCTACTACAGCGCCAACCCTGATTGCATCATTTACTTGATCTGACCCAAAATCAAGCCAACTGTGAAAATTGTAGCTTCTCAAAAAAATTCCAATGATAACAATCATTAAAAGAACCAAAATTCGTTTTGGAAACACCTTTACACCTTTTTCCAATATATTCTTTAATTCAAGCAGCATATAAACACTATTAAAATTTTACAACTAATTCGTTACTTCATAAACACCGATATTCCCAAAGCTCTTATAACTTTTGATATTTAAACCAAGATCGGCAGGAGCTGAGTCATATTTTGAATCCTGCCCAATTTCCAAATTTTGTCCAATGAAAAATATATGCTCTCCATCCGGAATTTTTTTAGGATCACGCCCGCCCCTTATCATTAGAAAATTCTGCCTAGAGGCAACATAAAAAAGTGGCTTATAAAAATTCTGCATATATTTTTGTCCACCAAAAATATATGCAGAATTTTTCGGTAAAGACTGCGACAATATATATTGATTTATTTTTTCAAGTTCACCCAAAACTACATACTGAGCATTACTACGCATCCCAGCCGTATGTCTGCCAGCTTCTGAAAAAATCGTAAAGAAATTCATTAAAATCAAAACTAACAATAACAAGAATCCGAGCAGCTGAAAATTTTTGGTAATTTTTTTTGAAATATACTTAGCCGCCAAGCCAAAGGACAAAAATGGAAAAAATGCCGCTGGAAGCCAATATCTAACCTGTCCGTTATGAGTTATAATTGGAAATACTACAAGAAAAACTAGCGCAACATAAGCCAAATTAAGACCCAAAAATATTTTCTTTTTTTCGTCTTGCTCTTTTTTAAAATAATAAAAAAGCAGCAAATAGCCTAAAATAAAAATAGAAAATCCAAAAAAAATACTAGCCACGATAATCAAATACGGAACAAGGTGCTCTTTAGCTTGCTTGTCATACTTAAGGCTTGAAGCATTGTCGCAATTGTCATTATTCTCTAAAGAAGAAAGATAAAGCACATTGGACTGAGATTGACAAATAACGTTTGACACAAAACTATCCACAATCCCTCCACTTTGACTTGGTGAGCGATCATTGAGCACGCTGAAAAAATATCGAGTATTTGAAAAATTACTTTTAGTCTCGCTCAAGAGCTGCCCTCCATTTAAAAACAGCGCAATCAAAAAAATTATTACGCATTTTTTCCAAACTTTGCCATCATGCTTAAGCGCATATACAAAACCTAGCACAGTAATTATCGGTAGTAGAACAAGCAGCACTGTGTGCAATTGAACTCCTACACCTATGGATATCCCAACAAGCGCAATCCATGTCCAACTTGTTTTATTTTTCCTGAAAAGAAATTCGTGGAAAGCCAGCAAAAAAAGAATGGCAAAAAATGGAATAGGATTAGTATTCCAAGCAAAACGTGAATAGCGAATCGCATAAAAAGATACGCTATATAGCCCTGCCAGCGCCAAAGAAATGTTTGTTGAAAAATATCTTTTTAAGAAATAGTACAGTAGCGGTATCGTCAAAATTCCGAAAAGTACATCTGGATAGGCATCAGTTGCTGGACTGGAACCAAAAAGTTTGGCTGAAATTATTTGAAAATAAGAATACATGGCGCCAAGTTGAAAATTTGTGCTCGCAGCCTTGAAACCCAAAAGTGGCAGCCCAGCCTTCCCGCTCAAAAAATCGTCAACAATCATTACGTCTCGCGCCTGATCAGGATAAAAATATAGCCACTGCTGAAAATTATAGGTTCTTAGGAAAATCCCAACTGCAATAATCGCAGTTAAAATCCACCCACTTCTTGGGATTTTTTTCAAATACGACAACACTGTACCTTTCTGCATAAATTAAAATCATTAAAAACTTACTCCTCAAGCACAGAAATATGTGAGACTAGCGCAGCCTTCGGATTCTTTTTGCTGCCGGAAATTTTCACACCCCTGCCTTGGCCATCAAGCACGGAAAAAGGAATCACATTATCTCCTGGCTTAAGCATGGACTCAAATGCGTATTGCTTCTCACTAGCACCCAACTGAAGCGCACCGCTTGGTCCAATTGCCGACGGAGAAGAAAAAGATACACCGTCTGGTCCCTTAGCACTTACTATTATTTTAACCTTTAATAGCTCACTGCCCATATTCACAATCTTAAGACCGCTACCATCTCCGAGCTCGCGATATTTAATTCCATCAGCGCCCAGAAAATCTGGAGAATAAAAATCACTCAAGGCTTCATTTAGTTGGACATAAGACCCAGTCGGCACAACTTGCTTGACCTCATATGCCACAAGATAATTATCTTCATATTTGCTCACATAAGAGATGTGCGCCTGGATAAATTTCTCAGCCAAATCAAAAACATCTTTGCCTGTATATAGTTTACTAATAGTTACGTAGCGAACTCCATAATAATTTAGCACCTCGGTTGATTTAGCATAATCAAAAGAATCAAAAACGTCAGCACTATCTTTCGTGTCGGGGTCATTGCCCTTGGCAATTGTATACAAAAGTTGCTTAATTACTGGCGTTCCTTGCTGCATATCAAACTGCCCAGAAATTTTTCTCGCAAGCGGCATTCCATTTAGAGCTATTTTACCGTGTACTGAATTTGTATACATCGCATAGCTAGCAAATTCGTAGCTCGTTGAGCCGGGAATTTCAATTAATTTATATTGTTGAGAGTCTTTCGCAATTTTATCATAAAATGGTGAATATGAAACCGTCATAAGCGGAATTGGAGCTACCCAAAATTCCAGCAAAATAGCTATTGCAAAAATACTTGTTAGGAATATTTTCTTTTGAGAATACTTTTCTAGCAAAAATGCAAAAGCATATGCAAACAAAATTGCAATCCCCAACATCACAAAAACAAACATTCTGCCAGTAGTTCGGATATTTTCATAAAAAGGCAAAAATTTATATATCAAATAGTATGGCAAGTAAACTGTAAATTTGCCAAGAGAAAAAGAATTCCCAAGTGAAAAAATGTAAAAAAACAAAGTTGAAACACTCCAAAAAATAAGATTCTTGCGATAACCTCCCTGCTTAATTTCAGAAACCTTCTTTTTTCTAAGATTATTTGCAAAATACATGATTACTCCTAGCACAGAAAATCCGACAAAATATGATCCCCGATCCGTATCTCCAAGCAATATTTTCTGCAAAACACTGCTAACTTCTGACCACAATGAATTGGAAATTGGCGGCGCAAAAGGATCTAGAACCTTTATCGAATATCTATTAGCAGCATTTGCCCCAGCATCCAAGAAATTATTGTCAGAAGTAGCAACCTTCAGCATGTCTCCAAACATGAAGAAGGCCACAACTGCAAGCAGCCCCAATGAACAAAAAACATACGTCCAAAACTTTTTGTTTTTCAGAATACTTCTATCCACCATAATTTTGTATACCGCCACCATAAAAGCGAAAAGCACCGTAAAGGCCAACATCTGATGTTCAGCCATGGCTATCATAAGAGCAAAAAAACAAACTCCGACGAAATGCTTAAATTTGAATTTTTCAAAAAATAAGAAAAGAAACAACACAAAAAAAGGAATCCATTGCTGCTGCATCGAGCCCAAGTGGACTGAAACTGATTGATAAAAATGAAATGGCGACAAAGCATAAATTAGCCCTGCCAAAAAAGAGGCCGCTACATTTTTCGTAAACCGTCGTGCCAGAAAAAACATCCCCACAGCGCTTAGGAAATATGTCAGCAAGAATAAAATGTTATAAGCAATGAATTTGTTGAAAATCAGATTAAGCAGAATATACGGAGTAAATACATTTAATTTTTTTATCAAAAAAACGATTTTCGCCGAAAAGGC
The DNA here is from genome assembly GCA_903885965.1 of uncultured bacterium. GTDB lineage: Bacteria > Patescibacteriota > Minisyncoccia > Moranbacterales > GWC2-37-73 > CAIPMZ01. The sequence goes on along the minus strand of CAISKQ010000003.1, from coordinate 19,469 downwards.
CAATGTTTTGACTTGAACTACGCCAGTATCTATACTTGAAATTACTTGGTAAACATCTCCGCCACCTTTTGGAATCTCGGTACTGATATGCGAAACAAGTGGAAAAGTAAAAGCCAGTGTAAGCAAGGCATAAAACACGCAAACAAAAACAGTCGGATATTTTGAAAAATATCGCATAAATAAGTTTTTAAATTCAACTATATTAGAGCTCATAGAATTAATACGCTTATTCATCTCCGCCTAGTTGAATAATATTTTTATTATTTTTATCCTCTTTTATACCCAATACATCTTTCCAGAAGATTCGATCTTCCTTTTTGGATGATTTGTTAAACCTGAATGACGGAGAGACGCTGCGATCTTCCACATTTATTTCCCAAGCGGTCAGCTGACCAAATTGCTGCTGCGCTATAACAGATATTTTATTGTTAGGATATTTTGAATAAATATTATCAAGACCATTTTTAGTTGGAGTTACTGCAAAATATTGTGCATTCGGATCTGCGTTGATGGTCATTGTTTGATAAACAAGATTTAGGTCATGCTTATCATGCAAAAGAAAAGTGATAGGACGAACATGTTCAGGCTTAACATAATAATACAGTGTTGAGCCTTGCTTGTGACGCGCATACATCCAATCAGCAGTGCCTTGAAGTTGTCCCAACGTCACGCCATCCTTAGCCTTTAAAATCAGTGTTCGTTTCACAATTATCGCTTTCCGTTGAGAGGTTTCTTGTTCCTTAAACCAAGCCAGCGTGCCATGCGTGTTCCAACCAATGACTCCAGCAGTCAGCAAAACTGCCAAAATTATCGCGTTGTTTCTGCTCAATTTCTCTTCAAAATATTCGAACAGCAACCCAAGAAAAATAAAAGGAATAGCGAAAACTACAATGAAAAAACGTGGTCGCAATTGAAATGAAACCGGAACCGTCAAAATAGTGAATACTCCAACCCACGCAACGATTAGCCACAAAAAATCTCTGTTTGCCGAACTTAAAGCTTTTTGCCGCAGCTTACGCACAACCAAGAGCATTCCTGCTAGCAAAACAAAAGCTGTAACCACTAAGGCAGGATATTCCTTTTTCATGTCAGAGCCATAACATTGCGAAGTCGTGATTAGACAATAATTTTTTAAATTTTCCGTTGCAGTTTTGACTATTTTCTGACCAAATGGTTTATTTGCAGGTTTTGAACCAATTGCTTCGAAGAAATTTCTTGTATTTTCACCTTTTCTATAATAGTCACTGATGATAACCGGAGTATAAAAAATAGCAAAAATAAATATCATAATAAGAGCGTAGCGTGCAAGCACTTTGAGCGCATCTTTTTTGAAATAGACTAAAATATTTTCTTTTTTCCAAAGTTGATAATGAAAAATAATCGACAAACCTGATATTCCCACCAAACTGAAGAAACCAAAGAAATGCAGTTGTGATCCGATGGTAATGCTCGCCATCCAAAGCGCTAGCCACCATTTTTTTCGCTTGCTTTCAGTTTCGCCCAAAAATCGCAACATTCCATAAAAACTTGTCAGCAAAAAGAACTGCAAAGAATTAGGATTCCAAGCAAAACGCGAGTATTGAATAATAATAAACGAAAAAGCATACATTGCCATGATAAACAAGGAATTTCTTTTAGAAAAATACAGCCTTGCAAGAAGATACAACAATGGAATCGCCAAGATAGAAAAAAACAAATCCGGATAGGCATACACGTAAGCCTTGGTTGAGTGAAAAATCACACCAGAGGCATATTGGAAATAATAGAAAATTGGCCCAAGTCGCAAAAAGCCATGTCTTAGCTTAACCGCACCAGCTCTGGCCCCAAGAAGTGGCAGGTATTGAGGGCCATTTTCAACAGCATTGGTAATCATCAGCGCATCACGAGACTGATCCATTTTGAAATACAACCAATCATCAAATTTATAGACTCTCACAAAAATTGCGACAAAAATAATAGCAAGCAAGACTAAACTGCTCCATCCAATAGTGTTTTTTTTCATTGATTTATTTGATTTATTGTCTAATGTTTTTTACTACGCACTCAAAGACGGCGCCCTTTCATATGCAAATATTATAGCAGACGAATAAGCGTTTTGCAAGGTATACAAACGAAAAAATTCATGCTACTATTTAGCCACTAAACTACATTAATTTTTATTTCCCCAAAAAGCATGAAAGCAAAAATAATCACAATTGCGATTTTTCTTACTATTGCTGTTTCGAGTTTTTATTTCGGTTACTCGCGACTGACAAATTTTTCCGGAGTTGATGAACCCTATTGGTCCTATGGTCGTGTTCCAAACTTCTGGAATGCTATCAAGACCATGCAATGGAAAAAAACCAACATCTGCGACAAACCAGGCATAACCATCGCAGCAGTTTCTGGGGCTGGCCTACCATTTATCAGTGGCAATCTTAAAAACCTAAAAGCTTTGCGCTACGAAGCAAAGACCCCACAACAAGCTCAGCAAATCCGAGATGCCTATTTCCACCTTCGTTTACCAGTCTTTCTCTTCACGCTACTTATTCTTCCGCTTTTCTATTTCTTAATCAAGGAACTGCTTGGAAGCCAAACGGCTAAATTTGCAACAATTTTCATTGGTTTTTCGCCAGTACTCCTTGGGATTTCATTGATCATCAATTCTGATGCAATGCTTTGGATCCTAACTGCCCTTTCCACTTTAAGTCTATTTGTTTTTCTCAAAAATAATGAAAGGAAGTATTTATTATCCTGTGGTTTTTTTCTAGGACTTTCAGTTATCACCAAATATGTCGCTAACGTGCTTTTCGTATATTTCTTTTTGGTTTTTATCTTGGAATACATTCTTTTGGCTCACAAGAAAATTGAAATTGAGAAATATCTCAAGCTTGCATTTAAAAACTATTTGGTTCTATTTGTAACTGCCATGCTTACAGCATTTGTGTTTTTCCCAGCTACGTGGGTTAAGCTTGGCACGCTTTTCCATGCCACTATCGGAAATCCAGTTTTTTCCTCAACTTGGCCTTTATTTGCAGGAATCATAGGAATCCTAGGAGTTGATATTTTTGTTTTCAAAGCTAAATTTTCAAATATCGTCTTTGGTTTTTTCGTAAAATATCGCAGCCTTTGGGCGAAAATCACAGTGACTGCCTTTTTGCTACTTACTACTTTTGTTTTCTTGCATGTTTATGGCGGTTTAAAAATTTATGATCTTCAGGCAATTATTTCCTCACCAAAAGGAATCGGGTCTGGAAATTTTGTCTATAAATATTCAGGCGCACTCTCGGCTGACCTTTATAGTCTGATTTTCAGCGTCTCACCGCTAGTACTCCTGCTCTTATTGTTTTCAATTTTTGGAATTTTTCGCAAAAAGCAACTCGAGCGTGATAGCATAACTATTCTATATATAATAATTTTTATTTTTATTTTCTATCTTGGTTCTGCTGTTAATTCTGTCGTTAACACTGTGAGATATCAGATTATGGTTTATCCCCTGGCTTTTGTACTAGCCGCAATAGGTATTTCAGACTTACTTAAAAATGACAAGGTAAAAAAATTCATGCCAGTTTCAGTCGCCTATATTATTTCAATCCTACTACTCCTTACTAGTCTTTTTCTTGTTAAACCAAATTTTCTTGCGTATGCATCTGAAATCTTGCCTAACAATTTTATTGTAAACCTAAAAGGGATGGGCGAAGGAAGCTATGAAGCTGCAACTTATCTAAACAGCCTTCCAAATGCGCATGACATGACAATATGGTCAGATAAGGGTGCCGTCTGTGAAGCTTTCGTTGGCAACTGTTTCATTGATTTCAAGAAAGCTAGCTTTGAACAAAATAGGTTTGATTATTTCGTTGTTTCCACTGACCGAAAATCAAGAACCCTGAAGTTGTCAGGCGCTGTTCGTAAATCAGCAGATTTTCCAAAAGCCTATTCAACTCAAAATCATGCCTATGAAATTCTTATTGATAATAACCCAAATAACTTCGTCAAGGTTATTAAAGCTGAAGATATCCTAATCAAACAACAATAATAAATATGAAACTAAAAACAATTGTCGATAAAACTTTTGATTTTTTTCTCCCGAAAAAAACATCAAAAAGCATCCGCCAGTTCTTGAACTATCTTGTTTGCGGAGGCTTTGCAACATTGGCTGACATGAGCGTGCTTTTTGTCTTGACCAACATTCTACATATCAATCATTTAATTGCTGCCGCCATTGGTTTCGTGGTTGGCGTCACCACAAACTATTCCCTCAATATTGCTTTAGTTTTTAAGAGCCAAGGTAAAACCCAAAAAGAATTGACGCTTTTCACACTTATTGGGATTGGCGGGCTACTTTGGACAGAATTAATTCTTTGGATTTTAGTAGACAACCTTAAACTTTACATCATGTTTGCAAAAATAATAGCTGTTATTTTGGTTTTGTTTTGGAATTTCTTCATGCGAAAAAAATTCGTTTTTCCAACGCAGTCAACTTTGGAGAACATAGAACAGAGCCTGCAATAAATACCAATTCGAAATCCTTATTGAATATATAAAAATACCATATGTTAAATATGGTATTTTTATATATTTACAAAACTATTTTTCTTCTGGGTGCATATTTAAGTCAGCAATAAAGCCTTGACTACCCCTCCTGAACATGCGCAACATTCACTGTTTCATTATAGAAATATTCATACTGCGTCGCAATTCTTTCCCAACTTAAATCTTGAGCAAGCTGGAAACTATTTTTACCCATTGAAATTCTCAAATTTTTGTCTAAAATGAGAATTTCAATTTTTTCCGCAAAATCATCCGCAACACTCCTTCCAACGAAATACCCATTCCATCCCTCAACAACCAAGTCTTCTACTCCATCAACCTGCGAAGTAACAATTGGAAGTCCCGAAGCCAGCGCAAAACGAATGCTCACACCATTGTCGACTTGATTATCTTGTGATGCCGAAGCAAAAACATGAGCCTTTTGATAATATCCTAAACTATTTTCACGAGAAACATCCCCTAAGAAGGTAATCTTCTCGATAACTCCCAAGCTTCGCGCCAAATCGTACAATGATTTTCTTTCATTTCCATCACCCAAAATCAGTAATTGAATTTTTTCATAACGACCAGAAAGAATCTTGAACGCCTGAATTAGAAAACGAATCCCCTTGATTGGCAAAATTTGACTGTCGCAAAGTATTGTAAATTTTTCAGCATCTTGCTTGTCGGAATCCGGAAAAAAACTTCCCGCATCTACACCCTTACTGATTATTTTAATTTCTCTTTTGACAGAGGCCGCTAGTAGCAACTGCCCAAGTCGCCGGCTATCGGCAACTAAAAAACTTGCCTTTTTCCAAACCTTGAATACATAAAATGAAATTATTTTATTGCCAAGCATCTCAACATCTGATTTTTGGGGAGAAATAACATAGGGTAATTTAATTTTCTTTTTAAGCCACAGAGCAACCAAACCAGAAGGAAATGAAGAAAAGGCATGCGAAACATCGTATCTGTTTTTACTTGCAAGTTCAAGTGAGAATCGATAGGCTTGCCGAGCAAAATGAAATTTTTCCATTTTTGTAAGACTATTGATATCAAGTTGTTTTTTACCTATTGGCAAGCAATGAATTGAGATGTTTTCACCCATTGCTAGAAGATGATATTGGTCGTCAGTTGAAATTGTCACGAAATCAACCTCCAATTCTGGTTTTTTCGCATATTCCCTCAGCAAATAAAAAGAGGCATTCCCCGCTTCCCAATTCTGTGGTGAAAATTCATGATTTAAGAAAAGAATTCGCATATGATATTTTTATCTTCCTATCGAATTATATTTGAATCCAGATTCCTTCATCTTTTTTGGCTCATACAGCAATCTTCCATCAAAAATCAACGGCGCCTTTAAAAGTTTTTTGATTTGTTGAAAATCAGGGGTGCGAAATTCTTTCCATTCGGTGATAATCAACATCGCATCAGCTCCATCAAGTGCTTCATATTTATTTTCGAAATATTTTATACTAGCATTGTCACCAAAATATTCCGGCAATTGAGCCATTTTCATCGATTCAGGATCATGCGCTTGAATTTTTGCTCCTCTCCTGATTAGTTCATTGATAATTGTGATTGATGAGGATTCTCGCATATCATCAGTTCCTGCTTTGAAAGCTAAGCCCCACACACCGAATATTTTGTCTTTTAAATTTTCTCCGAATTCATCCACAATCATTTGAGACAACACAAATTTTTGTTTTTGATTTGTTTCCAGTGTTTGCTTTAGCATCTGAGCATCATAACCAAAATCTTTGGCCGTTTTAACAAGCGCTTTCACATCCTTTGGAAAGCAAGAGCCACCAAAACCTGGCCCGGCGTACATAAATGGCTCGCCAATGCGAGAATCGGCGCCCATTGCCTTTCTCACATTATCAAAATCAGCGCCAGCCTTTGCGCAAATATTCGCCAATTCATTATTAACAGAAATCTTTGCTGCCAAAAAACAGTTTGAGGCATATTTAACAATTTCCGCAGTCCTTGTGTCCATCGCAAAAAAGCGACCTTCACGTCTCATAAAAGGTTCATACAATTCTCGCATTGTGCTGATTACGACTGAATCGTTAGCCCCAATAACAATGCGACTTGGCTCCAAAAAATCCTTAACAGCGCTGCCTTGAGCCAAAAATTCAGGATTACTAACCACATGGAAAGGAATTTCAACGCCTCTTTCCCCAAGCTGTTGCGAAATTTTTTCAGAAACTAATTCAGCCGTTCCGACTGGCACGGTTGATTTGTCAACAATGATAAGCTCATGATCCATCATTTGGCCAATAGAAGTTGCCACGCCAAGCACATGACTCAAATCAGCACTGCCATCTTCATTTGGAGGCGTACCAACTGCAATAAAAATGATATCGCTCTTTTTAAGTGTTTCTTCCAGATTCGTCGTAAAAGAAAGTGTTTTATTTTTAAGATTTCTCACGACTAAGTCATTCAAACCTTTCTCATGAAGTGGGACCTTTCCAGCTTCAAATTGATCAATCTTTTTTTGATCCTTATCTACACAGATCACAGTATTTCCCATTTCCGCAAAACATGCACCGGTAACACTTCCAACATAGCCGGTACCAATAACGCCAATTTTCATAAGTTTTCATGTAGCACGTAACATGTACCATGAAACATTAAAAGTTTCTGCACACCCACTGCATTTTTGTTATATGTTATATGTTATATGTTATATGTTCTATGTTCTATGGGGTCATACGCAATTTATGGTTCCAGCCAAAGACTATCTCTGAATTTTTACGAGCTTGTTTGCTTTTTAGACCATTATGAGCGACAGCGAATACTGAGCGATTGGTCATAGTTCCTGACCAAAGGAGCGCGCCCCAAAAAGTAAACAAGGGAAATAAAAATTTCTAACTTGGTTTCCCAGAACCATAATTTGCGTATGGTACTTTCTATGCTTTAATAATCTCCTTAATATTATAATTCATCTTTCCCTGTCCTTTGTAATAATTTTTAAGCATGATATCTGCCAAAAGTCCGAACACAAAGAGTTGAACTCCAACCAAAATTAGAAAAATCCCAACTAATGGCCAAATTCGAACCGAAAGCTGAACACCAAAAACGATTTTATCAATCAGCATCCACAGAAGAATCAATGAGCCTGCAACAGAGAGCGTTATCCCCGCTCCACCAAAAAGATGCAGTGGTCTATTTGAATATTTTCGCCAAAACCATATTGAAATCATATCTACAAAACCCTTCATCCCGCGCTTCCAATTGTACTTTGTAACTCCAGCAGTACGAGGGTGATGACTCACCTTCACTTCGCCAACACTATAACCCTGCAATTCCAATAGCGCCGGCATGAAGCGATGCATTTCGCCAAAAAGATCCACATCTTCAAAACATGACCGTTTAAAAGCCTTCAATGAACATCCGCTATCATGAATATTGTCCTGAATCAAAATTTTTCGCAAAAGATTAGCGGTTCGAGAAAAAACTTTCTTGCTCAAGCTATCTTTGCGGTGAAAGCGCCAACCAGAAACAACGTCAAAACCCTCGGCCATTTTTTCCAACAAAAGTTTAATATCTTTTGGGTCATTCTGAAGGTCGCCATCCATTGTGATTATTATCTCACCTTTTGCTTGCTTAATACCAGCATCAAAGGACGCAGTTTGACCAAAGTTTTTTCGGAATTTTATCAAGGTAAGAGGAGAAAGTCCTTTGCAATTTTCAACAGTTTTATCCTTGGATCCATCATCAACGAAAATAATCTCAAAAGGTTTCCCAATTGCTTGGCATGCCTCAAGGATGCGCCTATGTAGTTCTTTCACATTCCCTTCTTCTTCATACAAAGGAACCACCACTGACAAATATAGCTCTTCATTCATATTATTTAAACTTAAAAAAAGTTAATCACTTACCTAATATTAGTCAATTTTGAGCAAATATGCAAGTCAAAAAATAAATAGCAGCATCGTCAAATGTTATGCCTTTTAGGAAAAACTTTAAATAACTGCTATAATATAGTTAATAAAATTAACCATAGGCTTTGAGTTTGACGTTGCCACTCAATGCGAAATACATACACATTATGAAATTACTTGTTACCGGAGGAGCTGGATATATTGGCTCTCATACTGTTCGAAAATTGAAACAAGCGCATCACGAGGTTATCATTTTCGACAATCTTTCCTCTGGGCACCGAGATGCCGTCAGAGATTTTGAACTTTTCGAAGGCGACCTTTCAAACAAGCAAGATTTAGAAAAAGTTTTTTCACAAAACTCATTCGATGGAGTTGTTCATTTTGCCGGAAGCATTGAAGCTGGCGAATCAATGACTGATCCGAAAAGATTTTTTGACAACAATTTTGTCTGCGGCCTCAATCTCTTAGAAGCTATGCTTGCGCACAATGTCAAAAAAATAGTTTTCTCTTCCACTGCTGCTGTTTATGGCGAGCCTGAAAAAATGCCAATTGAGGAAACTGATCCAAAAAATCCTACCAACATTTATGGGCTAACCAAGCTCATGTTTGAACAGGTCTTGGATGCCTATGACCATGCCTACGGACTCAAGTCAGTAGCTCTGCGATATTTTAACGCCACTGGCGCTGATCCATCAGGAGAAATCGGGCCTGACCACAAAAACAAAACCCATCTACTCACCCTAACTTTGCTAACTGCACTTGGACAACGCAATGCAATCAAAATTTTTGGTACTGACTATCCAACTCCGGACGGAACTGGGATTCGCGATTATGTTCATGTCAATGATCTTGCCGATGCTCACGTTTTGGCCTTGGATTATTTGACAAAAAACAATACCTCCAACAAATTTAACCTTGGAAACGAAAAAGGAACCTCAGTGCGCCGAGTTATTGAAATGTCCAAAGAGATAACAGGCGTTGATTTTAAGGTAATTCAAGAGCCGCGTAGAGAAGGAGACCCGGCTAATCTTTTTGCTAGCAGCCAAAAAGCAAAAACAATTTTTGATTGGCAACCGCAATTTCCCAACATGGAAGATATTATCAAAACCGCTTGGAATTGGCACAAGAATCATCCAAATGGATTTGAGAAATAAATGGCCATTCTTACTTTTTATTATTAGAAAATAAATTAAATAATGCTAAAACAAAAAACAAAAATATCCCCAACTCTCATCCTATTTGCAATAACGCTGCCGCTTTTGATTCCTTTTTTCTTTGCCAACGCTTCAATTTCCGATGATGCTAATTATTATGAAAAATACCCACTCTACAGTAAATATGAAAAGAAAGAAAAATATGGACAGTACAAGAAATTTGCTAAAATCAAAAAAGCCCTCGGCTTTGATAATGCCACAAAAAAAGCTCAAGCAAAAGATGGTTACGCTAAGTACAAACTTTATCTAAAAGACAAAGTAAAAAACAGAAGTTATATAATTTATCTTCCCCAATACACAGACTACAAAAAATATCAGAAATATTCCGATGCCAGCAAATATAGCAAATACAAGGCTTACGACCAAGATAAATATGATAGCTACAAAAAATATGGCTCCAGCGAATATGAAAATGGCTACAACCGTTATAAAGCTTTTATGCGTGACCTTGATAATGTGACTACAAATCGAGGACCTCAAATCAATGTTGGTCTCTGGAGCTATAGTAAAGATGACTTACTTGGAAATCCTTTTAAGTTAACAGCCAACAAGCAATTCAACGTTACTAACTGTGCTTCCAATATAATTGGACAAATACCAGTCGGGCAAAATGCCAGAGTGACCTATGTAGAAGGCTCAAACGGAACGCTACGCGTATACAGTGACACAGCAATCATCGCTCAAACAGATATCCCTACTAACATTTGTTTTGAATCTTCTGATGGCAATGGAGATGACATGCTTTTTGATGTAAACAAGCCTGGCTCAAATTATGACCAATATCGTGGAAAAATAAAAATTCAACACAGCTACACTCAAGATAACAAAGACCAAGAGGGAGACCTGCGAAGAATATGGGTAATCAACATGCTGCCACTTGAGCATTATGTCTGGGGTTTCGGAGAAATTGGTGGCGGAGTTGAGCAACATTCCCTTGCAATGATTGTAACAGCCAGAACATACGCCAGATGGTATCTTCAACCAACCGTGACCAAATGGAACGAAGAAGGCTTTAATGTCCTTTCAAATTCCGGTTCTCAAATTTACAACGGCTACGACTACGAAAAAGACCACCCAACAATTCCAGAACTTGCACGAAAGACCAATGGCATCATCATGAAAAATCAAGATGGTGATATTGTGCTTGCAGCCTATGGCAGTTGGACTGATGGAAGAACTCGAAAGTATGAAGATGGACTTTTCAGCGGTTCTTGCAAAGCGGCAACATCGGGAGATACCTCAGCAATTTATCCAGAACTTAGCGCCGTTAGTGATCCCTATGGAAAAAATTCCAGTATGGATACTTGCGCCTTGGCTTCAGCCGGCAATCATATGGTTGGTCTTTCGGCGAATGGTTCGTTAGTGTTAGCTCGAGATAACGGCTGGGATTGGAGCAGAATTCTTTCTTACTATTATTCTAAAATTTCAATCGTAAAAGAATATTAAACAATGAAATTTTCTTTTAACTCTTAATCGATCTAACCATATGAAAACTTCTTCCAAAATCTTTTTGACAATATTTACGATCCTAATTGTTGGCCTAACAATTTTTGGTTTCATTGTTTTTAAGGGCAGAAAAGAAGCTTCCGATAAAATAGGGGCTGCCAAAAAACAAACAAATCAACCCTCAATTAATTCTTCTGCCGGTCAAAATTCCGTAGATACGCCGTCAACCACTAATAACATTTCCAATAACAATCAAGTCGCCGACCCAACTACTGATGACAACGCAGTCGACGAAAGCACCCCTGCTGAAACCAACAACTACATTGATATCTCTCGCTCAGATTGTGACAGTCAATGTAAAAATTTCATCGATTCCACAGAACTCAAATATTGCCAACAAATTTGCGGATTAACTCCTATCAAAAAAAATGCGGAGGAAAAGAAAGGTTGCGATGCACTAAGCGATTTGGATAAGGATTATTGCTTGAAAGATTTGGCAATTGCAAAAAAAGATATTGAAATTTGCAAACAAATTGACGACACTAACGTTCTCAAAACCTGCAAAAACCGCATCGCTCAAGACTTATTGGAATCAAAACAATAGAAACCACAACTCATTGTGGGCATTGCTTTTCCTGATATTTAAGCTATAGTTAGAAACATGGATATAACTTCAAAAAAAATCTTTCTCGTCATTCCGGCATTTAACGAAGCAACTGTTATCTCAGCTGTTATTGCTGAAATAAAATCCGCTGGCTATCAAAATATTATCGTAATTGACGATGGGAGCAGCGACAACACCTATGAGAAAGCAAGCAAAGAAAACGGCGTGGTTGCCCTTAAACATTTTTTGAATCGAGGAAAAGGTGCTGCTGCAAAAACAGGAATCGAAGCAGCGAAAATACTTGGGGCTGATATCGTTATCACGATTGATGGCGATGGTCAGCACAATCCAGCAGACATTGCAAAAATGTTGCAACTTATTGAACAAGGAAATGATGTTGTGCTTGGATCAAGACTTCAAAATCCGAAAGGTATGCCAATTTGGAAGATTGCTGCCAATCATTTTGGCAATTTTTGCACCTGGGCAATTTATGGCCTGTGGGTCACAGACAGTCAGTCTGGTTTTCGAGCTTATTCAAAAAAAGCAATCGACGCAATCGAGACAAAAACTGATCGTTATGAATATGACAGCGAAGTTATCCGTGAAATTAATCGCAACAAACTCAAATTCACCGAAACGCCGATTGAAGTTCGCTACACACAATATTCAATGAATAAGCTGCACAAAATGAATCTTAAAAATGGGTTCAAAACACTCATTAAAATGCTAATCTCCTCCTAAACATCGTTATGTCTATAACTATTCTCCAACTTTTTCTTGCCGGCATAGCTTTTAGTTTTTGGCTAAACGCTGTATTTAAATTTTTCCGCCAAGAACAGGGTCAAACGTCTTTTAAACTTTTTGCGAACAGTGTCATCTGGCTCAGTATCGGACTTTTTTCACTCTTCCCTTCTCAAGTACATCTTCTTTCTCAAAAAATTGGCCTTGGTGAAAATCTAAATACACTCATCTTCATTGGTTTTGTGGTTGTTTTCATGATTATTTTTAAAATTATTAATATCCTCGAAAGAACAGAACGAAATATTTCAGAAATTGTCAGAAAAGAAGCACTTAGCAAACTAACTGAAAAATAATTTTTTATGACTGAAAAAAAACACACCTTTGCTATTTTGGCCTATAAGGAATCCCCTCATCTGCAAGAGTGCATCGATTCACTCAAAAACCAAACATTGCCAAGTGAAATTGCAATTTTCACTTCGACTCCAAGTATTTTTCTGGAAAATATCGCTAAAAAAAATAATCTTCCTTTGTTTGTAAATCCAGTGAGAAATGGCATTGCAAGTGATTGGAATTTTGCCCTCAAGGGAGAAACAACAAAATACGTGACCTTGACGCATCAGGATGATATCTATTTTCCAAAATATAGCGAAGAAATTCTAAAAACGGGTGAAACGAAAAAGGATGTGCTGCTCATCTTTTCTAATTATGATGAAATTGTCAGCAATAAAGTTAAAACTTTTATCCGCAAAAAATCATTGAATTTTTTCATAAAAGAGACGATGTTAAAATTCTTTTTTAAAAGCAAAAAATGTCTCACTAAAAACAAACAACGGCTTCTTGCTTTCGGCAACCCAATTGGTTGCCCAACTGTCACCTTTGCAAAAAATAATCTAGGCAATTTTGAATTTGACAAAAACTTTAGCATAAATATGGATTGGAAGGCTTGGTCAGATTTAGCTGAAAAAGATGGCTCATTTATCTGGATAAGAAAGGTCCTTGTTTCGCACAGGATTTATGCCGAAAGTGAGACCACCCAAGGGATAGCTGAAAATCGAAGACAAAAAGAAGACTTAGAAATGTTCAAAAAAAACTTACCCCCAATCTTCGCTTTGCTAATAAGTAAGATCTACAGCCTTAGCTATAAAAACAATAACAATTCATAAATCCTAAAAAATATGCCCTACGTTATCCTCTACACTGTGATGTTTTCATTGGTCACAGTAGTTTCAATCTTGCTAACTGGTTCTCGCTCTTTCATAAGCGGTTCAAATCTGACTCCGATTGCAATTGTAAAAATGATTTTTGATTGGCATTTCATTCTTGGGGCTGGTTTTGCTTTCATGGCAAGACTATTTTTTATTATGGTTAACAATAGTCTCCTTAAGGTCCCCCACCTAGCAGGCAGCTCAACAACCATAACGACTTTCGTAACTTCAATTGCGATGGTTTTTGTTGTTATCGCAAACTATTATTTCTTAGGCGAGAAAATAAACATCACCCAAGGCGCTGGAATATTTGTTATTCTTTTGGGAATTTTTATGATAACTCGTTAATAATACACCTAATAGTGAATCGCAAATTCACTATTAATTTCTCATTATAGACTATAAGTTTTAGGCACAGTATTTGCTGGAATTTATTCCTAATTCTTTTCCGGTTGATACGCATAAATTGGCTGAACTTCAAAACCTCCATTTGAAAACCGACCAAGCCCGACAGCGGATGATGTTTTTTCGTCAGCAGAAGTCAATTTAACACAAAAAGTCTGATTTTTTGCGGAATTTATCGCATGTTCAAAGCTAATTTTCCTATCACCACTCTTAATTAAATCTTCCTTTGCAACAATAGCTGCTGCAATTTTTTGACTTTCATTTTTCGAACAATCACCAGCAAACAACTCCAATAAAACGTCACTTTGTACGTTTTTCTTCTGCCTTACTCTCAATTTAAGTGACATTCCAGTCAAGGATTGATCATCGGCCATAAAAGAATATTTAATCGGCAAGAAAACCTTTTGAGTATCACCTAGAGCACCAAGTTTATATTCATAAATTGGATTTGTCCCACTCTTTAACTGCAACAGGTGGTTATCACCTTCAGATTCCAGCTTGTTGTAATCTCCGAAGTCAAACAGATTACAATCAGTGCAAGAATCACTGTCATTAGCGTTAAAATACACTATTGCATGTTTCTCGTCCTGATTAAGCCAAGTAATATAATCATCTGAATTGCTATAAAAATAATGCATTTCAGATTCAGAACCAACATGCAAAATTCCAGCCTGAATCAATGAACTAGAACGTGCCCAAATACCACTATAAGCGAAAATCCACAGCACATTTCTTCTGGGCCCCATGACGAAAATCTTACCATCCTGCAAAAGACTAGGATGTTTTGACTTAATTTCATCTAATAACTTCATCTGATTGCCAGACAATGCCGGCTGCATATCATTTTGCGTAACTTGTTGAATATTTGCACGTAGAAGTGGCAAAAAATCCAGAGACAAATCAAACTTCTTGGCGATTCCCCATACTGCAGCATAGCAAAAAATGGTTCCAATAAAAAAGATTTTATACATTTCCAGCGTCTTCCATTTTCTTCCAATTAATAATTTCCAAAAGTTTTTTATTTTAAAAATATTTTCCCCCAAAAAGAGAAACGCTAAAACCCAAGCTGATGGAACAGCAATGTAAAGTACCTTCATTGCAGTATAGTGTGAAACAAACAAACCACTTTTATATAAAAGTGCCAAAGTCAAAGAAAAGACAAGGATTGAACCAAAAAATGCAATTGTAAACCGCGAATTACCTATGCGATGTTGGCCCCTGAGCAACGAAAAGAGCTGATATATTACGATTGGTAAAACCAAGAGCGTATCAGAAAGCATTTTGTCTTGAAACGCAACACCTCCATCACTGCTGGCATATTGAAACATATTTAATTTAAACATTATCAAAACGTACCCCAAACAAAAAACAATCCCCGTCGCCCCCACAAACAAAGCCCTTAAAAATTCAGCTGAAAACGAACCACTCTTTTTTAAGGATAATAGTAATTCAATCGTAACAAAAATAATTGCAATAGGAAGCCAATAAAAATATGTCAGCACCATAGCACCCAAAAATAATGCTGGTACGAAAAAATATTCCTTCTTGTTTAAATAAGATTCATAGGTTTCCATAAAAGCCAGCAAGAACAACAATCCCAGAAGCTGAGTTGAGTGAGAAGTTGCTACGAAATTAAAGAATGTTCCAAATAATATGATTCCAGATAAGCAAACAAGAGAAATCTTATTTGTTATGATTCTTTTTACGTGAAACAAGAAGATGAAATATCCTGCAAGAATCGCATAAAAAAATACATTAAAAATCTGCAAGGTCATCGCAGGATTTTTGGGATGAACAGCCATATCAAGAAGCGAAAAAGCTGCTGTTGCACCAGGAAAATATGTTTGGTTGTGTCCAGGAGCAATAGTTGTGTCCCCTGAAGCATCGGCAATTAGATTCCTTCCAAACATTGACATTACTCCATTTTGAGATGTGCTATGCATATACAGAAAATGCGTACCACTGTCAGGAGTTGAATAACGAGGAATATTCAAATCCCAATGAAAATAGGAACTTGCGAAAAGAAATGCCAGTGCTATCACAAAAAATGAAAGTACAATCGCTTTCAAATTTTGCAAGAAATAACTTCGTATTTCCAATAAAATATTCAGTCCCCTAATGGATAAAGCCAAAATAAATAAAAGAAAAAACAAAATTGGCCAAGCCCAATCCTTAACTACAATTCTAGTTAGCCAATTAGCATTAAACATAAAAACGACTGCAATGGAAAAAACCAAAGCAGTCATTCGAAAAAACAATAACGCGTCACGATTGCGTAAAATAGCAAACGCAGCCAGAAAAGCAGTCAGCAATATCGAGAGAGAAAGAATCATACTCGCAAAATTTTAATTATTTACAGTCTTACCTTCTTTTATTTTCACTTCCGAAGTGTCTTGAACCTTTGGAACCTTTTGATAATAGGCTTGATAAATTGCGAAAAAAGAAGCTAGAAATATAACCATCAAGAATGCAGCAAAAATCACGCTCATATGCTTTTTTATAAAGTCACATTTGAAGTTAAGTTTCGCCTTATAGAAAGCAAAGATTAGCAGCGGCAGGATTACCAAGAAATATCGCCCCTGAACTCCAGACACATGATCTGCGCCTACGGTTGTCCAACCAACGTAAAGCGCAAGATAGATAAGGAAAAAATTTGCAAGAAAAACCAAAAACATTATCCATCTTTGCTTCGCAGAAAGGTCAACTTCCTCATCATTATTTTTCAAGAAAACAATAAATCCAAAGAAAATCAGAACATAAACCCAGTATGAAAGAGATTCGCCAGTGCCAACCTTGAAAAATATACTCTCCATGAATGGGAAAAATCCTTTTGATCCGTAAAATGATTCCAGGGAAATATTGACAAAGTTAAAAGGATTCGAAATGACATATTTCATTTGCTGAGCTGGATTTGTCCACGTCGGAATGGCCGTATCCACAAAAACATTACGCATAAGCAGAAAAAATGCAACACTGATAACCACAAAACTAATCGTAAACAGCCAATATTTTTTTCGATCCTTGAATTTTGAAAATGGAAAAAGAAAAACTAAAAATGAAAGCACGAAATATCCAGCCTTTATGTTCAAACCGAACAATGAAAGCGCCGCTAAAAATAATGCATTATTACGTGTCAACAGCTTCGTTTTTTCAACTGCAAATTTAAGAATATACGCCAGAAAAAGCATCGCAAATGCAATTTGAAGTGCATCATAACTCATTGAAGAAAATTGTCTAATCGTCATCGGCAAAAGACCAATCACAACAAATATCATTTTTCCAAATGGAACAACCCTAATTGCCCAATACACCAAGAAGGCTGCCGCCAAAAGTGATAATATTCTAGCCAAATAAAAATCAACCAAAGCTGGTGCATTAAAAATCTTTCCCAAACGAAGTCCTATCACTTGCGGAATATACCCAAACGGAGTTGCTGGACAATTTGCACCACCAATAACAGTGGTTTCATTATTATCCGCTTGTCCTAGATAAATTCTAAGTTTATTTACTATGATTTTCTTTCCCTCAAAAGCTTTATTGATGACTGGCTTGATCGCATCCGGAAGCGCTGCGGCAGTTGCGGGAATTGCATCTTTTCCTGAGCATTGCAATTGCCCTTCAGCAATCGACCAAGCCTTCCAATAGTGAGCATGTTCGTCTGGCACACCAGCAAAGGGAGGATTCAAAAGAGCCATTAGTAATCCAAAGCCGAAAGCCAAAACGATATATAAATTTTCTTTTTTTTCAAAAAATCTTTCAATTTTTTCTTTCATAATTATAAATTTAATAAATTATTTTACCTAAAAAATATTCCTCTTATTTTTTTGTAAGTGTCATATTCCACCCTGGGTTAATTCTAATATCCATAGTTTGCCCACCTTGTTTTTTCTCAAATTGTTTCACCTGATCACTGAAATGATAATCCTTAAAGGACTTTATTTTCCATCCGAGTGGTACGCCAACAAAAATAAATAAACACAAGAGAAGTGTAGTGAGATATTTCAAATACAGCGATTTTTGAAATATAAAGTAAGTCCAACCAATTGTAACAATCCACGCAAGCATTGGAAGAAAAAAATATCTATTACCGCCATTTGGACGAAGCATAGAATCCCATTCTGATAATTCGGTCGAGCTAACCATTGGAAAGATTAATGTTAGCAAAAAAATGCCATAAGAGTAAGCAAGGAAAAGTTTGAATTCCAAATTAGATTTGGCAAATGAATAAAAAATCATAAGAAGCCCAACAATTGAGATTATTACTGCCGCATATCCCAAAGTCCACCACGAAGACTTCCAAATCAAACCATACACACTTGACCCCAAAAGACCACCGATAAAAATCTTACCAGCTAAAATCTTGAAAAATCCAAGCACAGAAGCTCCGAGATTCACTTGTCCTCGAGCATGTTTGGCTGTTTCAATCAAAACACTAGCGAATTGAATCAAGCCAGTAATTGCAATAATTAAAATCTTATACAATGACTGCTTATTAGAAAGCCTTCCGCAATAGAAGAGAACTATTGGCAAAGCTACAATGCTAAATGGACCACTCAATCCAGCCAACAACAAGAAAAGTATATCGAATATTTTCCAAGTGCGACTATCACTTCGTCTTGCAATGATTATCAAGAAAAGCAGCAGCGAAAGCCGCCACTGAGCATTTGAAAGATTAATATGCGTTTCAAAGGTACTAGGAAGAACCAAATATGCAAATCCCATGGCAAAACGAATTGTCACACTAGATACAACATGCTCAAATCGGCGTGAAAGAAAAAACAAGGCCGGAAGAACTTGAATTGAAATAGCAATAAGATTAAAAACAAGCGGCGCATATTGTAACGGCACTAGCAGGCTTATTGCAGCTCCGACTCTTGACACTGTTTGAAAATAGCCACTAACAGGAACAAGAAACGGACTAAACGGACCCATGTTATATGCATTGGCATACCAAATTGCACCATCCTCTGCCCAAAACTGAGGACTTGTAACCGAATCAATTCTGCGAGAAATACTGATAATTGAAAAGAAAAAAAAGGCAATTAGGAAAAATAGGAAAACTTTCTTTCTATTTGTTTTCAAAGAATCAATAAACGCATCAATTTTTTGCATGTTCACAAGATTTTTCTTTATTATTATTTTTTTATTATAGCATACATATTGCACTTTTCAGCATAATGCAAAGCTATATGCCAGGAATTGTCCATTTTTAAAAATATGCAGACTCTTTTCTTGCGCTCAAGCTAAGGCACTACCATATTTTTATATATCAATATATCTTGTATATCTTGTATCAAGTAACTCCTCACTGACCCCTCTAAGCACTTAAAATTTCCCGTATTTCATGATACAATTAAGCAATGAGAGGACAATTAAGCGATTTGCAAAGACAAAAACAAATAAATTCCAGACTTAAAAACGAGAATGCCAAACTGCGAAAAGGATTGAAAAGAATGGC
>CAISKQ010000002.1 GCA_903885965.1 uncultured bacterium | reverse complement strand
TTTTTGCAGATGACCTTCATCTTTTAGGGCTTCGATTCTATCCCTATCAGACTGAATCAGGTGACGAAATGACTTTCGTCTTTTTTTATTTTTTTCCATTCTCTAATTTTACCAAATTGCATTTCAAAAGAGAATTTTCGAACTAGCAAACAAGCAAGCTCACTTAACAAAAGTTCTTTCATTTCAAACAAGTAAGATGTGCATCTGACGACTAGCTCCAATGAGAGCTTCAAACACTCAAGTCGTCAAGGCGGATCCCTAACCAAGATCTGAGCAAGTTGTAACCAAGTTGTAGTACTAAGAATCGCAAGAGGGAGATAGTCCTACGGTAAGGTTCGCGGAACTTCCACATCTTCGCAAAGAGTGAAGACAAATAGGTTCAAGAGAGACCCGCCCAAGGCGGACAAGCATCTTCTCAAAAGATAGCTGAACCTGTTTGTTTCACTCCTTACGAACCCATAAAACATTCAAACATTAGGGGTCATATCTAAGGAGCAAGTACATTAGAAAAATTCAATATTGTCAGACAATCGTAAGAGAGACACGGCTGTCTGCCCGAATTTCAAAAAACCCAGTCTCTTCAAAAAGATTGGGTTTTTTGAAACAAAACAAGAAAGTGCGCAGGGAGCTCAACTCCCACAAAGGGAGTTGAGCTCCCAAGGCGCAACATTAAAATTATCTTCACAGTCTTGTGCGTGAAATCTGCCGAAAAGTTTTCCAAAGAAAGTCTCTCTCCTTTTGAAAACGGCAAGTCTCACGCGCGGGACTGTGGAGGAAATAGATATCCACGGGAACAATTCTTCCCTAGAGAGACAGGAAGAGTTGAGGTCTTTGAAAATTGAATAGGATTAAAATATCTTGGCAAAATTGCCAACGATACAAGTTGACTGCCTCTAGTATTCTTTTGGAAAAAGAGGATGGGGTGAGGCAGTTTAACTTACAGAAATCAGTTTCATCACTAAATAAAAGTGGCGAGGCGCATCAGGAGATTGAAGATGGCTATTATTGCAGCCGAACTTGCAGCAAAAATCAATATCACGATTGAGAACGCACGCCTTGCTTATGAGGCGTACCTTTTGAAGAAGGAGGCGTTTAAGAGAGGATGGCTGGCGTACTCTTCCTCTGCCCTCATTGGGCTTGAAGGTAAGGAGGACATTTTTATCCAGAGCCCCGAGCACCTCATGGAGGTGGCAGAGGGTTTGAACCAAGCCAAGGCCGAGCATGTGGCTGGCTTGTCCAATGAGAGAAACTTCGCGTTTCTCACGCTGGCCCTTTTCCAGCGGCCGTGGACAATTGCAACGCTTCCAGGGCTGGGGGCTGCGTATTCCATAATAACCGACGGGCGCATGGTCCGTTGGCATTTCAGGGAGTATTTTTTTGAAGGTACTAATCTGTGTAATGAAAAACACAGCATTCGTCTCATTCAAAAACCGGAGACTTTCGCCTCTTATGATAAAGGGGCAAAGAAGTTCTTACCTGCAACAGAAATCAGTGACGCAGATGAAGCGGCACTGGTTATGTTTCAGGAGTGGCGTTCAATCGCCGTCGGAGACCCTTGTGGAAATCTTAGTGGGAATCCGCAGTGGATTCTTGAGGGAATGGGTGACTTCTGGTTAAATCATTGCACGAGCCATGTTGCTGGTGCATGGAGACGTGCAACTGACTGTTACAGGAACGAATTGCCAGCAATGACATTTCGTCGTCATGTTGGCATCACACATGAGTGTATGCCGAACATGGCAAAGTCCGCATATGATTACATATTGCGGAATATGAGCAACAGTCGCCTGCACTATGCAAACCACAATGTTGTCAGGTTCCCGGATTATCATGATCCGTATGCCTGATTTGGTTAAAGGTTGTGTGGAGAGAGTTTTGGTATAGACTTTCTCCTTCACAATTGAGCATTTCTTTTCCAAACAAAGGAAGGCTCATAGTGAAAAACAATAGACAAAATTCAAAAGGCAAGGTACAATAGGCAGTAAATAAAATTTAAATAGGGTGAGGAAAAATCAACACAAAATAAAGGATCTTTAAAATGCAAAAACTGAAAGTTCCATCCCGTGCGAATGTTTCGCGCAATCAGAGCGAATCAAATTTCATCAGAATCGTTTTTAACTGCCCAGTTAAGACTTTCTGGGATGACGTTTGTGTGTCAATCAGGGAAGTGTGCAAGCGCCATCCGAATTATCGGATCCCGATTGACAATGGTGGTGTTCGCGGACGAACTGACCAAGGCAAAGAAATCCCTATTGATGTTCTTGGCAAGTGGCTTTTTGGCACGCCTGGCTACAAAGGCCATCGGATTTTTGAGCCAGATTTTTCGGGAGAAAAATTTGCCGTGATTATCTTTTTCCCACAGGAAGCATCCCAGGAAGTCTTGGAGATGCTGAAGGCTGTCACGCCGCTGAAAATTATTGAAGCGTGCAGCTCTTGGGGAAAAGGTGACAATTCGCAGTGGGTTTGCAACAAGAAAGGAATTTGAAATCCATCACCCCATTTTGCACCCAGTCAATCCAGACTGCGGTGCATTTTTTTGAATGTGAAAATAGGTTCATCTGTGGGAGCTAATATGAGAAGGTTAGTATTGACGGGTTAATATTAACCTGCCTGAGAATCTTCATAATCTAGCGTGACATTGACAGGTTTTCTTAAGGTGGTATAGTGTGAATATGAACATAAACCACCTTAAGAAATTTATGCCAGATTTAGACACAAAACTTCAAAAAAGAATTGATGACAAGTTGATTTTACTTAATTCATTTCGACCACTCCCAGTTTCTGCGGTGAAAAAACTCAGAGAGCAATTTGAAGTTGAGATGACCTATAACTCCAACGCTATTGAAGGAAACAGTCTGACCCTCAAGGAAACTTATTTGGTTATTAATGAAGGAATCACCATTAAAGGCAAGCCGCTCAAGGATCACCTGGAAGCCAAAAATCACAAAGAAGCCCTGGATTATTTGTACTCTTTGGTTGAGGCTGACAAAAAAAACACTGTTTCAGAAAGGTTCATTCGCTCACTAAATCAAATTGTGATGCAAGATATGGACAAGCTTTGGGCTGGACAATATCGAAATAGTGGCGTGATTATTGGTGGGGCAGATCACCAACCGCCAGAGGCACTTGAGATTCCCAGGTTGATGAGAAATTTGATTGCTTGGCTGGGCGAAAATCAGAAAAAAATGCACCCGATTGAATTGGCCAGCATTTTGCATCACAAACTAGTTTTTATTCATCCATTTTTTGATGGCAATGGCCGAACCTCACGCTTGGTGATGAATATTATTTTGATGCAAGCAGGCTTTCCCTTGGTTATTGTCCTTAAAAATGATCGCAAGCGATATTATCAAGCCCTAGCGCTTGCTGACAAGGGAGAATATGACAGCTTTGTGAATTTTATTGCGCGGGCAGTGGAAAGGACTTTGAATATTTATTTAAAAGTTCTAAGTCCAAGCAAAAAAGGCAATGAAAAATATCTTTCGTTGGCTGAGTTGGCCAGAGATTCCAAGTTTACAGAAAAATATTTGAATAAATTAGCACGAAGTGGAAAAATGGAAGCTCACAAAGAAGGACGTAATTGGCTTTCTTCAAAAAGTGCGCTCAAGCAATACTTGGAAAGTCGTGAGAGGGTGAGAAAGTAAAAATTTTAAGCTAAAAAACTTTTTATGCATTCAAAAAATTCACATGGGTCTTTGCCGGTGCTGGCGGCGCTGGCGGGAAATGTTTTGATTATGATTCTCAAATGGATTGGATTTTTTGTGACGGGCTCGGGCGCCCTTTTTTCGGAGGCGGTGCATAGTGTGGCGGATGTTTTCAACCAAATGCTTTTAATGGTGGGCATTAAAAAATCTCAACGGGTGGCCGATGAAGACTTTCATTATGGTTATAGCAATGAGCGATTTTTCTGGGCGTTGATTAGCGCGTGCAGTATTTTCTTTTTGGGCGCTGGCGTCACCGTTTATCATGGAGTGATTGGAATTTTACATAAAGAAGTTTCGCACATTAGTTCAATTGCCTTTGTGATTTTGGCGATTTCTTTCGTGGTTGAATCGGGGACATTTTTGTTGGCCCTGAGAGAATTGCGAGCACACAACAAAAAGAGAGATTGGCGCGAGACCTTGGAATATGGCGATCCGACTACGATTGCAGTTTTGCTGGAAGACAGTGTGGCAGTTTTTGGAGTTGCAATAGCTTTTATCAGTATTTTGCTTTCCAAATTGACCGGAAATTATCTTTGGGATTCAGTTGGCTCAATTGTGATTGGAGTTTTGCTTGGCATGATGGCAATTGTTTTGATCAATATCAATCGCGGTTTTTTGATGCGTAAATCAATTCCGGAGGAGACTGAAGAAAGAGTGATTGAAATTTTGGAAAGTGATCCGGCAATTGAGAAAGTTTTGGATTTCAAATCGGTGGTGATTGACATTGGAAAATATCATGTCAAATGCGAAGTGGAAATTAACGGCAGCGCCTTGATGCGAGGGATGTATCGGGGAATGGCGCTGAAAAATGAATTCAAAGAAATTGATGGTGACTATGGAGAATTTTTGCGTTTTTGCGTGGACTATGCGGATCGCGTCCCACGCATGATTGGCACGAGAATTGATGAAGTGGAAAAGAAAATCAAAGACGAAGTGCCTGAGGTGAGGCATATTGATATCGAAGTGAATTAGGTAGCCACTACGAATTACGAATTTTTACGAATGTACGAAGAGCCCACAAATCTACAAATCTGCTACAAATCTACAAATAAAAAACGAGAATCATGGTTCTCGTTTTTTTGTATCTTGATTTCTGCATTTTTCGTCCGCACATTGCGCAGTGCGTAGGCAAAAGACGAGTGATGAGCGTTAAGAAATTTTCAGCGAGCTTTGTCAGCAGACAAAGTGCAGCGGGAATTTTAGCGAAGAACGAAGTCTTTGCCACAGCAACAAGCACGTGCGGGATTTCTTTTGTAACTTTTCTATTAAAAGAAAAGTTAACCCTGATTTTTTATTTTGCATCAAAAGTTATTGCTCTTTCTTTTTCATTGATCCATTTAAAGGTTATCCAGACTGCGTTGGTGGGAATTATTTTTTTGACTTTTGCTGGCCACTCAATGATGACGACAGCGTTTTTTTGGCCGGCAAAATCTGCAAAACCCAGTTCAAGCAAATCTTTTGAGGTGATGCGATAAGCATCGATATGATAGACACTCAATAATTTTAAATTTGAAATTTTAAATTTTAAATTAATTTTATATTCTTTTACGATTGCAAAAGTTGGGCTGGTGTAGGGTCCTTTTATTTTCAAGCCCTTAAGTAGTCCCTGTGTGAAGGTTGTTTTGCCGGCACCAAGGTCGCCGGAAAGACAAATAATTTCTCCACCACAAAGTTCTTCGGCTAAAAGTTGGCCGAGTTTTTTGGTTTGCAAAGATGAAGTTGAGATGATTTTCATGTTACTAATCGTAGCGAAAAAGGGAGAAAAACACAAATGGTAGTATTTAAAAAATATTTAATTTTGGCAATCTAGCAATATGGCAATGAAACAATATGAATTTGTAATGACCAAAAAAGGCTTGTTTGTCAAGCAATTGTTGACATGGGTGGGAAAGGTTGCTAAGCTAAAGAACTTTGGAAAGAGAACATAGAACATAGAGCATCCATACATCCTACATTATACAAAATACCTTATACATTATCCAAAATGAGTCTGGACGCCACCGCACAATTTAAGAACGTTATCGACAGCGCCAAAAATGTGCTGATTTTCACGCCACAAAACGCAGGTGGAGATTCGCTAGGATCAGCTTGGGCATTGTATTTCTTTCTTAAAAACAAGAATATTCAGGCAACAGTCGTGGTTGCACCTGGCAATCCTTATTTGCAGCGTTTTTCTTTTTTAAATAAACCAGAGGACATCATTGAAAGTCTAGCTGGCGCAAGAGACTTTGTATTGGCGTTTAATACAAAACACAATAAAATTACAAATGTCAGAACCGAGCGAGTCGAAGATGAACTTCGCATTTTTATTACACCAGAGAAAGGCTCAATTGATCCGCGTGATTTTTCTTTCATCCCAGCTAAGTTTAAATATGACTTGGTGATTGCGGTTGGTTGTGCTGACAAGGAATCTATTGGAAAAATATACGAAGAAAACCCTGATATCTTTTATGAGGTCCCGGTTGTCAATATTGATCACCACACGGAAAACGACCAGTTTGGACAGATTAATTTAGTGGACATTAAAGCATCCTGCACCTGCGAAATCTTAGCAGATGCAATATTGAAGATTGATGCGAAGGGTGTAGATGAAACAATTGCACAATGTTTGCTGGCAGGCCTGATTGATGAAACAAATAGCTTTCAGAAAAGAAATACTACACCGCGGTCACTTCAGGTTGCAGCCGCACTTATGACAAAGGGGGCTGAGCAGCAAAAAATTATTCGCTTTTTGTATAAAACTCAACCGCTTCACTTGCTTAAACTCTGGGGAAGGGTAATGGCGCGATTGCAATGGGAAAGCGACTTGGAGCTTGTTTGGGCGCCAGTCTTTTTGGAAGATTTTGTGCAGAGTCGCAGTAATCCTAATGATATTCCATTTATTTTAGATAAAATTAAAGAAAATTATTCGGCTGGAAAGATTTTTATGGTACTGTATAACGAAATTGCCGGTCAGGTTAATGGCGTTGTTAAAGGTGGTAGCAGCGAGCAGCTCAAAAAAATTGCTCAACTTGTTGAGGGAACATATTCTGGAGACACCTGCGAATTTAGCATGCAGTCGGGTGATACTAATGAAGCCGGGAGTTTAGTAGTGGAAAAAATCCGTGCATACTTCATTGCCGGTGAGTAGTTATGCTTAAAATTTTTAGAGAAAATAACAACAGGTCAACGCCTGCTTTTTTGTTCTTGTTTTGCACATTTAGGTCGGTTAAGGTAGAATAGTGATATAGCATTTTTTCGTGTCTTATTATAAAAACAAAAAAGTTACATGTCGCATTTTTCAATGACGCATGTGCCAAGCTCCTTATCGTATGGTGAAAATTATAAACAAAAAAAATCCAACTGATTCTTCAACTCAAGATGCTTCTGGTAAAATGCTTCAAAAAATGCGAGGTCAGTCGGAAGAGGAGCAGGCAGCACTACTTGCTAATGCCTACAATTTACCCTATGTTGATTTGAATATTTTTCCAGTTAGTTCTGAAAAAATGAGGACTATTACTGAGGAAGATTCTCATCAATACAACATGACAGTTTTTCAGAAGGTTGGAAAGGAAACCAGAATTGGTGTGACTGATCCATCAGATGAGAGCATGCTTTCTTATTTGGAGAAACTAAAACAAGAAAACGGCTGGTTGATAATCTTGTATGTAATATCTCAGTCATCGCTAGGAAAAATTTGGAGAAGGTACAAAGAAGTTCCACTTTTGGAAAATCTTGAAGCTATGCAGATTTCGCTCAGTGGCAGCGATCTTGAAAAATTTGAGCAGGAATTTGGGAGCATGCTGGATCTCAAAAAACGCATTAAGGAAATTCCAACAACACAGATAATTTCAATTATCATGGCTGGTGCGGTGAAGATGAAGGCTAGTGATATTCATTTTGAGCCGCAAGAAAAAGAAGTTAGGATGCGTTTTCGTGTCGATGGTGTGTTGCAGGAGATTGGAAATTTCCCTATGGATGTGTATCATTTTATTCTATCGAGAATCAAGATGATGGGTAAAATGAAGATAAACATCAAGGATATTGCTCAAGATGGTCATTTTTCAGTGGATATGGATGATGGCAAAATTAACGTGCGAACAAATATCATCCCTGGTAATCATGGAGAATCAGTAGTAATGAGGCTTTTGAGTCAAGCTGACACCCTTTTGTCTGTTGAGGATTTGGGCTTGCGAGGATTGGCCTATGAAAATGTGCAAAAAGAAATTACCAAACCTCATGGCATGATTTTAACAACCGGACCAACCGGTAGCGGGAAAACCACCACCTTGTATGCTTTGGTAAATAAACTTAATACGCAAGGGGTCAAAATAATCACCATCGAAGATCCGATTGAATATGAAATTAAAAACATTTCCCAAACTCAAGTTGCCAAAGATCGCAACTACACCTTTGCGGAAGGGCTTCGCGCGATTGTGCGTCAAGATCCGGACGTTATTTTGGTTGGTGAAATCAGAGATGAAGAAACTTCTGACATTTCAATTAATGCAGCGCTTACTGGCCATTTGGTGCTTTCAACACTCCACACAAATAATGCGCCAGCTTCGATTCCGCGTTTTATTGAGCTGGGAGTTAAACCGAATTTGATCGCGCCCTCTGTCAATGCTTTTATCGCTCAGCGCTTGGTGCGAAAACTTTGCCCGCATTGCAAAGAGAGTTACGAACCGGCTAAAGAAACCATTGATTCCATGAAAAAAATTCTTTCGATTATTTCGCCGAAAGCTAAAATCGAAATTCCCAAAGAGGTTAAATCGCTATATCGTCCAGTTGGTTGTGACAAATGTCACGGGCTTGGTTTCAAAGGGCGAATTGGAATTTTCGAAGTTCTGACAATCAGTGAAAGTGTGGAAAAATTGATTCTTGAAATGGGCAGCGAAAGAGAAATAACCCAAGCAGCGCTGGAAGATGGCATGATAACCATGGCGCAAGACGGAATTCTCAAGGCGATTGAGGGCATCACTTCAATGGAAGAAGTTTGGCGTGCCACTGGGCAAAATGATTTTCTGGAAGACATCTATGCTAAGCTCATGGAGTCTTCACTTTCACGCTCAATTGATTTAACCAAAGAGGACTTGGATTTTGTTTTTGAAAATATGACGTCCATTGACTCACTTGGAGGCATGATTAAGGAGGCTAATCAAAAAAGTATAGCCAAATATTTATTTGCCAGTAGTTTGCTTTTAAATGTCGGTGATATCCACATTGAGCCGGAAGAGCATGATGTCAAAATTCGTTTTCGAATTGATGGAATTTTGCAAACAGTTGCCGTGGTTCCCCTAAATGAATACCCAAGCATTCTGGGCGAAATAAAATTTTTGAGCGGCTTTGCCAGTGAAGTCCGCGGGGGAGTCATCGATGGTCGCTTCATGATTTCACTTGAAAAACCATTTGAAAATATTTCCGAAACCAAAATTGATGTGCGTGTTTCAATCATTTTGGGTGGCTATGGCGAAACAGTTGTAATGCGAATTTTGAACAAGTCTTCCATCACGCTTGATATTGAAAAATTGGGCATTCGCCAGCAAAATTTGGAAAAAATTCTAAGAGAATCGAAAAAACCACATGGCGTGTTCCTCAACACTGGCCCAACCGGCAGTGGGAAAACCACAACCTTGTACAGTCTTTTGAAAGTGCTTAACAAATCAGAAGTGAAAATTATCACCGTTGAAGATCCGATTGAATATCAATTGGAAGGGATTTTGCAAACTCCTGTTAATGACAAAGAAGGTTACACTTTTGCCACTGCCTTGAGAGCCTTGCTGCGTCAAAATCCTGACATTATGATGATCGGTGAAATTCGTGACGAAGAAACTGCCAACATCGCCGTGCAAGCGGCTCTGACTGGCCACGCAATCCTTTCAACTTTGCACACCAACGATGCAGCTGGCTCAATTGCGCGTTTGGCCAACATGGGTGTGCGCGGTGATGACATGGCTACTGCTATCAATGCCTTGATGGCCCAGCGTCTGGTGAGAAAACTGTGTGATTGTCGAGAAAAACGCCAGGCTTCGCTTGAAGAAAAAAACAAAATTGAAAAAATTCTCGCCAGTGTTTCTGCCAAGTCTGGTGTGACCATTCCTACTGCCGATTTTGTTTTCCAGCCAAAGGGCTGCGAGAAATGCAAGGGCCTTGGCTACAAGGGACGCACTACCATCAGTGAAGTTTTGGTGGTTGACCGCGAAATCGAAGAGCTTATCAATCAAGGTGCATCTTCTTCTCAACTTCAAGACAAAGCCATTGAAAACGGAATGATCACCATGGAGCAAGATGGAATGGTTAAAGTGTTGGAAGGCGAAACAACATTGGACGAAGTGGAGAGAGTGGTGTAGGGTAGCTTGTTAGGCATTAGCTTTTTAGCTTTTAGAAAAATACATAAATTAGCTTGTAGTCCCAGTGGCATTTGCCACGGGATAAACTTCGTTAGCTTTTAGGAAATACACAAACTAACTTTTAGTTTTTAGAAAAATAAAAAAAGTTCACGGTTGTTAGTTTATAGTTCACAGTTGAAGTTAGAAAATAGAAAACAAAAAACAGGACTTTCAAAAGTCCTGATTTTTTTGATTATTTTTTTGGGATTATTGTTTTTCAATCGGAACTTTTTCCCTGCCGTCGCTTTTTCCAAAAACTTGTTGGCAGGCAACAAAAAGAGCGAACTCATTGAAAAATTTATGATCTTCTTCGCAAAGAAGCTCTATTCTTTTTTGCGAATCTTCCTCTGGCTGTAGTTCAGTAACTAGTATAGTGGGCAATTTTTTAACTGAATCTTCAAATTTACGATGCCAAAATTGTTCTTCTTTAAACCAATCCGCCGTTTCTTCTTCACTGACCATCCCAGCATTGAATTTGGCAATACAATCAGCGAAATTTTCAGCTCCTGCTATAATGTCTGCCTCTGAGGAGTTACTTTTTGCAGGATCCATTGAGCCCATCCAACGAAGATATTCCATGAGAGCAAAATATTGTCTTTGCATTTCTTCTTTGAGTTCTGCTCTGATGTTTTTTTCAAGACCAGGAAGTATTAATTCTTCATAACTTTTACTTCTTTCCTCTTTTGGAATGCTGAATTTAAAAGTTGGAATTTCGGGGGTATCTTTTCTGTTTTCAAAAAATTCAAATTTTGGCGGCATACTTTTTTAAATTATTCATTATTTATGCTTTTATTATAACCCCCTTGCTAAAAATTGGAAGTTAAAATAAAAAAGAGGCGAGACATATCCAATGTCTCGCCTTTACTAAGTGCAGTCACTTGCTTGTTTTTTTAGCAACATAGAATGCTCCAAAAACAACAGTACATGCTATGCAAAAGCCCAGTAAAGAGGCAAGCGCTACCTTCATTTTTCCTTCAGGAATAATATCAGTTGATGCCAATATGATAGAGACAACTGAGAATATCGCCAGATGTGTGAGTGCCATTAGTTCCGCCTTTGATTCTTTTTTCATCTTTTTCTCCTGTTTTTACTTTTCTTCAACAGTTGTTCTTGGCACAAGGGTAACTTCTTTTAATTCTCCATCCAGATACCGCATGTGAATACTTGCAGTAAAATTTTTTGTGCCTTGCACGGGCACGATTGTTAATGGAACTTCGCTAACAAACTTTTTGTTCGCATTTTCGTATTTGGATTGCAAATTCTTGTTAGTAAATACCAAAAACGCGCATAAGCATAAGAGCAAAGCTATCGCAAAGGCAAGTTGCTTTTCTCCGTAGGACATTTTTTCTGAGTTTTCCATTTCTTTCTCCGTCTAAGTTTTTTGTTGAATCAATTGATTAATTTTTTCAATAAAATCAACTGATAGGATCCCAGCTTTTCCTCGATAGGGACAATTGTGATAAGCATTAACAGTTTTGAGTCGATAAGGATTACGAAGAAAAATTTCACTAAGCGTTTCACTATTATTAATGTCGCCGTATTGTTCATTTCCCCCGCAACAGCTCATAACTTTTCCGGAAAGGGTTAAATATAAGCCGTTAGGTAGCTGTGAACAGGGAGGATTCCCGATAAATGGAGAGATACCAAGGAATGGCACATTGAACTTTTTGTTAATAAAATAAATTCTCTTATAAAGTTCAAGAAGTTTTTCTTCGGAAAGTCCGATTTGCTGGCATTCTTCTTTTGTGGTGGTTCGCCCCACTGGAATTGGTGGATCAATGTCAATGTGAACATTGCGGTAAATTTTGAAATATTCATAGATTGCCGCAAGTTCGTCCACATTCCCAGTTGCTATCACATTTTCCAAGCCCAGACGAGTTGGCGATGCATTATTGAACCCGCCATGTTCAAGAAAAAGTCTTAGAATCTCATCCCTTTGTGCGGGGTATTTTTCATACCCGATGATTTCCACCTCCTTTCTTTGATCTAGTGTGTGAAACTTAATCATTAGGGAAACTTTATGGTCAAAAAGAAAATCAATGACTTTTTTCTTATTTTCTCCAAAAGTTCTTTCTCCTAATGTGTAAGCGCTAGTGAAAATAACAAGGTGAATATCATAGCTTGAAGCAAATTCGATGAAATCAAAAATTTTTGAATTTTCAAATGGTTCTCCGAAACCAATAATCTTCGCACTCTTAAGCCCCATTGCTTTTGCTTCTAGTAAAGATTGCTTTATCTTTTGCATCGTGAGTGGTCTGTCACCAGCTTGGGGTCGGTAGTAAGCACTCTCTTTGGCGAAGCAATAATTACAGTTCAATTTGCATGGA
This sequence comes from uncultured bacterium, assembly GCA_903885965.1. Taxonomy (GTDB): domain Bacteria; phylum Patescibacteriota; class Minisyncoccia; order Moranbacterales; family GWC2-37-73; genus CAIPMZ01. The sequence goes on along the minus strand of CAISKQ010000002.1, from coordinate 44,065 downwards.
CAGGGAATGTCAAGATCCATAGTGAGAAGTTTGCCTCTTTGATTGTATTTCTTAATTGTTGCAATAGGGAACTGCCAACCTTTAATTCCATCAAAATAGCCTTTTCCGAAATGATCGATAACACTCTCTCTCCCTGCATTCCCAAAAATTTCCTGTAGTTGTGCGAAATAATCTTTTTTCATTTTATCCATCCTATATTGAATTTTTAAACTACACTCCCATTTCCATCTCAACACGCAAGCATACACCAAGGTGTCAAATTATGTGGAGCTATATATATTTTAAATTTAATATATTGACAAATTGCCGCTTTAATGATAGGATAAAAGTGTCGAAAGATTTTCCACAACATTCACCATGTTAAATCTTTTTTGATAATATATTCTCTGTCATCCTGAACTTGTTTCAGGATCTCTATTAGGGGCAGTATTGCGAGATAAAGAAAGTGGATTCTGAAACAAGTTCAGAATGACATGCTAAGTAAAAATTAATCAAATGATGTTCTAAATATGCTAAAAAATCTCCTTTCAGGACTCAATTTTTCGGAAAAAGAATCGCTCGTCTACCTGGCGCTTCTTGAAGTTGGAAGTGGAAAAGCGCAGGAGATTGCCAAAAAAACGGGGCTCAACCGCACGACCGTGTATGATATTTTTGAAACTTTGATGCAAAAAGGTTTGGTGAGTAAATTCAAAAAAGGCTCCGCGACACTTTTCAATGCTTTGGAACCAAAACATTTGTTGACCTATTTGGATCGTGAAAAAGAAGAACAATCCAAAAAGATTGAAAAGCAAAAACAAAAAGTCTCCGAGCTTTTGCCACAATTAATTTCACTTCAAAACATTTTTACCGACAAACCGAAAGTACAATTTTTCGAAGGTGAAAAGGGAATGCGAGAAGCCTATGAAGACACACTTACTGCCGATGGAATTCTTTTGGGATATTCTAACTTAGAGACAATCCATGAGGGTTTGCCAAATTTTTTTCCTGAGTATTACAAGCGTCGAGTTGAAAAAAAGATTTTCGGTCGCGGAATTTTGCCAAGAAATAAAATATCACTCGAAAGAACCACCCATAATCAAGAGGAAATGCGCGACGTTCGTTTTCTACCAGATGAAGATATGACTTTTTCTCCGGAAATTAATATTTACAACAACAAAATCTTGATAACTTCTTGGAAGGAGAAAATGGCCATTCTGATTGAATCCAAGGAACTGGCCGACTTGCAAAGGCTAACTTTCAATCTTCTTTGGGAAACTTTGCCTAGGAAATAACTTAGTGCCTGTCATTCCCGCGGAGGCGGGAATCCAGGTTTAATGCAGATTTCTTCCTTTGATAATGGCTCTATAATAATATTTACAATCTTATTGTGATATTCTGGATTCCCGTTTTCACGGGAATGACAAGAAGGTAGCTTCGTGATAAAAATAAAATTAACACAGATTAAATTAACCTTGACTCAAGTGTTATGTATTTATAAACTCTTCTGATTGATCGCAAAGTCCCGGGCGAGGGTCTTTTTTAGTTTGGTGGCTTTTTTGTGATTGCGAGAAATCACCAGGCGCATGCGTCCTCGGCGGGCTAGAAGTTTTTGAATTTTTGCATTAGCACCTTCATCAAAGCTGGTGGCAGTTTGATAGAGTTTTTCAACTTCATCAGCAATTTCTTTGTCGAGCCAAACTTCAATCAAAAAATCTCCAAAGATATTCAAATAATAATTATTTTCCTTGAACATTGGCTTGGTCAGCATGTTATATTGACTTTTGGTTCCGTCGAAGCCGGAAGCTATGTGTTTGTCCAGCGGAGTGCTACCTCCGGCGGTCAGCAAAAATGGATGATTTTTGTGAGCAAATGAATCAATAAGTGCTTGCTCATTTTTGTTGCGTGCCAACAAAAACCATTCGTGCGGATTGTAGAAAAAAATTGGTTGCTCTTTGGCAAGCTGTTCAATCAAAACATAAATGGCATGCGTCCAAAAAATGTCAGCTTTTTCAACTGTTTGAAAATAATATTTGATTCTTTCCTTGTCTTCAAGTCTGAGAAAACTGCCATCGTTGGAATTTTTGACATAGCTTCCTTTTGCGCTTTCAAAAAAGTTGGTCATTTCATTGAGCCAAGAAAGATTCAGGGATGCGGTCCCTTTGGCGATGATGATATTTTCCTGATCTCGCAAAATTCGCAATGCGCAATAAACGGCTTGCTTGGTCGTCTGAGGGCGGATTTCTTTGATTTTAGCCACCAAATCGAGGCATTTTTGTGGTCCTCTTTTCAGTAAAGAAAGTAAATTTTCTTCAATATTTTTAGGCTTAACTAAAGACATAAGGCCTTATTTTGATGCTTAATAGTAAAAAATAATTTTACTGATAAATAAAATATAACACAAAAATAGCAAAGTTGTCAAGGTTGGTGTAAAGTTGCTTGTTATAGTTCATTTCACAATCAAATAAAAAGCAAAGGAGCAAAACATGAGCACAATCATTACTGCAGAAGAAGCCCGGAATTTTATCTCCGAAGTAGCACCTTCCTTAGGTTACGATTTCACTTACCAGCCAGCCTTTCCACGGGGCAGACAAGATGTTTGTGCTGTAATCCATGCCGCAGAAAACGGAAATGATTTTGGATACAGCCTGATTTATCTCGTTTGGAAGAATGCAGCTGGTGAAATAAGATATGAAGAGCTGGACAACACAAGATCTTCCAAGGACTACATCAATTTCAAGGCTATTAAGGCGAATGGCAATAAAGTGACTGTTTCTTACGGAAGCGGCGGGTCTTTTAGCGGGGAATCTTGGGAGCGGACTAAAACAAATAAAATTTAATCAAGAAATTAAAAACAAAAGGAGCAAATTATGAAAAAGATTTTTAGCAGGTTATTTTCGCAGGATCCCAAAGTGGCTTGGGTTAATCTGAAGTGGAGCTGCATAGTCGTTAGCTTACTACTGCTTTGGTATTATCTGCATCTTAACTATTAACGCAAAGTAAAAAGAGTTTAGCAGATCTCTCAAAAATCGCCGGAAATGCAACCTCGTTTGCATTTCCGTTTCTGTCCACAAATGTAAAAAGTTTGTGCTGATGAGTCCAAAAGGACGAAACAGAAAAGAGATTGTAAGAATTAATTTTTGAAATTTATGAGTAACAATAAAAAACTAAAAACATTAACTATTGTCGCTGGAGCGGCTGGTGAGATTGGCACGGAATTTTGCAGAAGAATCACCAAAAAGAAAATTGACTGCATTGCAATTGTGAGAAATCGAAAAGTCGTGTTTGAATCTGCTTTCCTTACGCAAATAACTTGCGATCTGACAAAAGAAAAAGAAATTGAGAAAGTGTTTGCGCAAGTCGATTTTAGCAAATATCAAAGAGTTGTTTTTCTGCACACAATAGGCGTGGATAAATTTGAACCCCGAGGATATCCAAATATTAAGCCCATGGATACTATCCCTAGTGATGTGTACAACACGAACGTAAATACGTTTAAATATTTGTTGAAATGTTGCACTCGAAAGATTGGTGAAATAAATTTGCAAAGAAAGTCTAAGATTAAATTCAAAATAGTTATAGTTGCAGGCTCGGGGGATATGTATGCGCCGTTTGTGATTGAGTCTTTTTGCGAAACAAAATTTATCTTAAGGCAATATATCCAATCACATATAAGAATGCATCCTAGTTGGATCTCGGGATTGTCTGTGAATATCACGTCAACAATCACGGAAACAGCTTTGAAAATTAGACCCTATGCGGATACGAAATATTGGTTGACGCCAAAGGAAGTTGTGGCCAAATCAATTAATCTTTTAACTGAATCATTTTCCAGATATAAAGAAGTCGACATTATTAAACATTCCCCAAACTTTGTTGGTGGATATTATGAGAATAATGATTTGCTTTATGAAAAATGGAGCAAGGAAACGGGGATTAAATAGAGAAATCAGGCGATAGGCCGACTTAGGGGAGAAATCTTTCTTTATCGGCCCCATCCTTGAGGGTATGAAAATTCGTACTTTCAAGAAGTGGAGAAGATAATGACAGTTTAGTTTCCTCCAAAGGCGGACAGGCAAGTCATAGACGTTGAACCGACAAGGAAAGTTGCTAGTTATAGTTCATTTTAAATCAATTAAAAAATAAAAGGAGAACATTATGAATGTTACATTTATTTGCAAATGTTTCATGTGCCCACAAGATTTTGATATCCACCTTGACGGGAAATACGTAGGCAATGTCTACGAGAGACATGGCCATCTAACCGTTTACTACGGTGACGCCATAATTCTTGAGAAAGATATCGAAGCGGGCGCAGATATCATAGAGGAGGCCGAAATTGCAATCAAAAATCAATAGAAACTCAAGGTTCGCGAAGTTATCCTCGGTCAAAACTTCGCAGCTGTCTCGGAATGCGTGTTCCGACTGATGAGTCCAAAAGGACGAAACAGAAAAAAGTTATTTTGAAAAAATAAAATAGGAGATAATATCATGAGTATTGTGGATAACATTATGCCATTGCCGGAGCCTTCGCAGGCGATCATCGATTCCGTGGTCAATGCGGCGACGAGGCGGGAAGAACTTGGTTTTGCGGCGGCACTCGCGCTTGTGGAGAAGTGGAAAGAGCTTCTCAAAATGATTTCCATCGTGAAATATGTATTCACGATCCACGAGAATAAAGAGATGATGAGAGAAGAGAATTATCTGATGACAGTATGGATTGGACTTGATCCCCTTGCAGCAGAAGGTACAGATCAAGATTGCGTGCTCATTGCATCCTTCCACAAGGGAGGCACCGCAAGTGTCGATTACATGTTGAATGAATCGAAAGAAATACTGGGACGCTACGGGAGCTTTCTCAGTGTCGAAGGAACGTGGGAGGAAGTCGCATGGAAGATTATCGAACTCAACGACCTCGTCATTGCTGAAAACACTCCGCCACCGATTCCAGACTCATTACGAGAGTGAGAAAACAACCCGGCTGATTTGGAAATCTTTTTAAATCAGCCCCATCCTTGAAGACATAAAAGTTTGTGTTTTAAAGAAATGGATAAGATAAAAACCAACAATCAAAATACAAAGGAGAAAAATATGAAAGAGTTCTTTAAGAAAATCATTTTTGCTTACAAATATCCAAAAGTTATGAGGGGTCTTCTGATTGCAGAAGCTATCCTTCTTATTTCTGTGGTGATATATGTTTTGCAACATCAGTAGGCACCCTAGCGCAAGCGGAAAATCTTTTCCCTTGCGCTTTTTTCGAATCAAAAAACCTTCCTAAATAAATAGGAAGGTTTTTTCGGTGGCAAATGCTAAGTTTTGCGTTGATTGTTCTGTAGACAAGTCCCAGGAAACGGATCCCCCGGGGAAGGAGCAGTGTCGAGGAGGAGCGCAGCCGAAACCACCCAACCCATGTCTGGACAAAAAAGCACCCGATACTGAGGACAAAAGATAGAAGCCCCCAGCTGTCTACAGGACAACAAACACAAAATTTCAAAAAACAATCTAAATCTCTTTTTCGCTTGATTAGAGAGCTTAGCATGCCTTGGTTTTTTTGTCAAGGGGTGCTATACTTGGAACGTAAAGCGTGAAACGCGGAGCGTTTAATTTGGAGCTTGTAAGGCTTAAACTAAGTGAAAAATCACCACACTGAGAGATTTGTGGTATTCTGTAAAGTAATACGTTTTAAATGGTTGTTTGTTTCAATAAAGCCGAGAAAGGTTCTAAATGTTATAGATGTTCCATTTGTTGTAAGTGCTCTAGGTGCGATAGTCGTTTCAGTTATTGTAAATTTTCTGCTAGTTGCTGGTTACTGATTACTAGTTACTAGTTACTGGCTACTATAGAATATGATTACTAACTCCGAAGAACAAATTGAAGATGTTTCGTTGGACAACACATTGCGCCCGCAACGGCTGTCGGAATATGTTGGTCAAGAGAAAATTCGCAAAAATTTGCAGATGTTTATTGATGCTGCTAAAAAACGAGGTGAATCAATTGAACATGTGCTGCTTTATGGCCCGGCTGGGCTTGGCAAGACCACCCTGGCGCATATTATCGCTAATGAGATGGGCGTCAACATTAAAATCACTTCTGGGCCAGCCATCGAAAGGGTGGGTGACCTGGGCTCAATTTTGACAAACCTGCAAGATGGCGATGTGCTGTTTATTGATGAAATTCACCGTTTGAATAAATTAATTGAAGAAGTTTTGTATCCTGCCATGGAGGATTACAAATTAGACGTGATTATCGGCAAAGGTCCATCGGCGCGAACTTTGCAACTCGATTTACCGAAGTTCACTTTAATTGGCGCAACCACGAGACTAGGAAGTCTTTCAAATCCCTTGCGAAACAGGTTTGGCGCAATTCATCGCTTGGAATTTTACAATGACGATGAAATGAAAAAGATTATCAGTCGAAGTGGAAAAATTCTGGGAATTTCTCTGGATGAAAGCGGCTCAGCGGAAATTGCTCGGTCAAGTCGTAAAACCCCGCGAGTTGGAAACAGGATCATCAAAAGAGTTCGCGATTACGCTCAAATCAATGAGCATCAAATGATCGATAGCGCAATTGCCAGAAAAGCTCTCGACATGATGGATGTTGACCATCTTGGACTCGAACCAACTGATCGCTTTATTTTGGAAACTATCATCAAGAAATTTGGAGGCGGACCAGTTGGAATTCAAACCATTGCCGCAGCCACTTCGGAAGAAGTTGAGACAATTGAAGATGTCTATGAACCATTTTTGATTCAACTGGGATTTTTGACTCGCACGCCAAGAGGACGCATGGTGACTGAGAGTGGCTTCGTGCATATGGGTTTTCAGCCACCTGTTGAAAATCAGAATAAACTGCTATAATAAAAAAAGTTAGATTTTATTTTTCTACGTTTTTCTTTCAAGGTGTTATTAGTTCTTAAGAACTAATTCTCGATCAATACTCAAAACAAACATATGTCGTTAGTTTCAATATTTCAAATTCTTTATCTGATTGTCTTTTTCATCATGTTACTGATGAGTGTTTTTATCATTTTTCATATCGTTTTCTATTCTTATAATCCATTTTCAAAATTAGTAATGCTTTCGATTTTTATTCCGGTTGCTGGGGTGCTGCTTTTTACTAATTATATTTTGTTCATGCAAATACCGCTGAGTAGTTTGCTCCCAACAATTTCATTATAAAGTATGAATAATTTTTCAAAATTTCATTTTAAGGGTGTTGGAGAAAATGAAGAAATAATCAAGGTCATTCACCGAAATTGGTTTTATCTTTTGCAACAGTTTTTAATGTTGTTTGTTTTGGCCGTGTGTTTTTTTGTGGCAATTATTTTTGTACCAATTTTTTTCCCAGATTTTTTTGGTTCGCAGTCAAAAGAATTTATGCTATTTTTGGAAAACTTCTTCATGCTATCTATCTGGTTGTATGGCTTTATGATTTGGATTGATTATTATTTTGACGTTTGGATAATCACAACTCATCGAATTGTAAATATCGAACAGCAGGGAATGTTTTCCAGGAGAGTTGGCGAAATGGAATATTCAAAAATGCAAGACATCACTGTGGAAGTTTCTGGCTTTTTGCCAACAATAATTAACTATGGTGATGTGAGAATTCAAACAGCTGGCAAAGAGGAGGAATTTATTTTTAGGACAATCTCTGATCCATATAATATCAAAAATATCATTTTCAATATGCAGAAAAGGGAGTCATCTACGGAAACAGAAAAACTCGGGGAGATGATAAGGGAAAAGATGGACGCCTAAATTTCGTGGAACTAAGTCTAAATTCGGGTGAAAACAAAACAAACAAGATACAAGAAAGTATTTTTATATCTGGCACTGCCGATTTTTTTGGCAGTGTTTTTTGTTTTCGTTAGAAGTGCTACGGCTAGGATTGTGATTAACGAAATAATGGTTGGTGAGGATAAATTTAGCAATAACGAATTTGTTGAACTTTATAATGATTCTAAAAATGATGTAATTTTAAATAATTATAAATTAAAAATAAAAAAAACGGTCACGGGTTTGGAAAATTATTTAGTGAATGATTCAGTTTTTAAGGGAATTATAAAGGGGAATGGATACTTCGTAATTGCTTATCCTGAATATAAAGAAGCGATAAATGCAAATTTGGGATATTCAACAAAATCTTATCCCTTGGCAAATAACAATTCCGTTTTGCTTTATGATAACCTTGGAACATTGGTTGACCTAGTTGGATTCGGAAGTGCTCCGCTTAGTGAAGAAAAACCTGCGTTAAATCCTAGTGTGGGGCAAAGTATCGGCAGACTTGAAGGAAAGGATACGGGTGATAACAGCAAAGACTTTGCAGTGCAAGATCCAACACCAGGAAAGGAGAACGTAAAGTTAGAAGAAAAAATTCCCGATCCGTTGAAAATTTATTCCGACAAAATTCAAATCAGTGAGCTTTTCCCTAATCCTTTTCAGGTTAAGTATGAGGAATATATTGAAATATACAATGGAACAGCGAATGACGTTGACTTGCTTGGGTGGAAATTGCATGATGCCTCAAAATCAGGGGAGTATATTTTTTTGAAAAGCACTATGATAAGTGCTAAAAAATATTTGGCAATTTTTAAAACAGATTTCAAATTTGCGCTTAACAACTCTGGAGAGGAAAGTGTGACATTGTTTGATCCAAATGGCAAAGAAATTTCTAAGGCCCTGTATGATGGAAGCAAACAAAATCTTTCATATAACTTTGATGGTGACCGTTGGCGTTGGAGCAAGTTTTTGACACCGGGAGATGCGAATGTTTTCAATAATGAACCATATGGCACGGTGAAAATTGACGAGGATTTTTTTGTAAATACCTATGGAGATTTTTCAGTTTCAACTGGTGACGGGGATGGCGACAAAGTTAGTGTTACTTGGGATTTTGGCGACAGGCATAAAAGTTATTTAGCAAAAACTAGACATAAGTATGTCAAAGAGGGAAAGTATACAGGGAGTGTGAAATTGTCAGATGGCAGTGAAGATATCTTGAAAGAATTTACGATTGAAGTTAGGCAATTTCCTCATCCAAAAGTTCGCATCATTGGAATCAACGCCAACCCTGACGGTGCAGACACAGGGAAAGAATCATTGACAATCAAAAATCAGTCAAACAAAAAAATCAATCTCAAGGGTTGGAGCATCGCTACTGGCTGGAAAAAATTTACAAATCATCCTATTAAGGAAGATGTAATCATCAAGAAAAACAAAACCGAGGAGCTGACTGCGGATGTTTCAAGTTTTACCTTAAATAACACCAAAGCCAAAATTCAATTGCGCTATCCTGATGGCAAAGTGGCGCAGGAAGTGAAGTATAAGAAAGCCAATGAGATTAGCGAAGGAGAAATTTATCAAAAAGTTAAGGGCGGGTGGACTTGGTTACAGAAAATTTCAAATGACAAATTGCAAATTCCAAACAAAATACAAAATTCAATAGACAATAGTCAAGAAGCAATAGATAATAATCAAAATACAATAATTTCTTTGTCATCAGTTATCAGTAATCAGTCATCAGAAATTCAAAATACGGATGAAGGCATCGGCGAAGAAGTTGGCAGGCGTGTTGAAATTAAAAGAGAGAACAGGTTGCTGAAAAATAATAGCGAACTTGTAAAAATTGAACTGCTTAAAACTCAGCCAAGAGTGCTAGGTGCGGAAACTGTGCGGGAAGTCGGCGGGCAATATTTTTTCACGCCGCAGGTTGAACAGAAACATTATTTGATTTCATTTTGGGAAAAACTTCTTGCTAGTTTAAATGCAGGAATGAATCATGTATTGAATTATTTTTAGGAGTGTTATTTATACCAGAATTTGAAGCGTTTTTAACTTAGTGATAGAATATCATCGTAAGCCTTTAAAATAAATATATGTCGAACAAAAAACCAAAAGAAATTGTGATTTTCCAAGCCAAAAATGGCGCAATTGAACTGAAAGGTGATTTTAAAAAAGAAACTATCTGGGCAAGTCTGCAACAAATTGCGGATGTGTTTGGAGTGGATAAGTCTGGTATTTCTAGGCACATTAAGAATGTTTTTAATTCTGAGGAGCTAAATGAAAAAGCAACTGTTGCAAAAATTGCAACAGCTCAAAAAGAGGGAGGCAGAAGTGTTATTCGTGAAATAGAGTATTTTAATTTGGATGTAATATTATCTGTGGGGTACCGAGTTAATTCTAAGCAAGCCACAATTTTTCGTATTTGGGCAACCAGGGTTCTGCGTCAGCACATCACTAAGGGTTTTAGTATCAACCCAAAAGTGGTCAAACATAATTACGCTGAATTTCAGCAGGCACTGGAGAATATTAAAAAACTTTTGCAAAGTTCTTTTGTTTATTTCTGAAAGTGACCCCAAAAATAAAGAGCGGATGATTCGCTTTGTTTTGCAATTACTGAAGAAATAAAAAATTGATATTTTTTGAGGTTTTATAAAAAGAAAATTCCCCCGATAGTTTTCTATCGGGGGAATTTTATTTTTATGTATGCTATTAAAACAACACACAATCAATAATGTTTTTCATCTTTTGATATTTAAGAAAGTGGTTGCTGCAATCATAAACACAAGAAGCACTGTCAACAGCACTAACCCTGGCATTAGCTGTGAGGGTAGGTTTTCTCCCAGTATTGCCATTATTGGTATTAAACCGATGGCCAACGTTGTCCCAAGTATTGCAATAAGAGAATTCCAGAGTATTTTTTTCATTCTTCCTCCTTTTTTAATTTTAGTCCTCCATCTTTTGAAAGTACAATTGTTCATACTCTCAAGGATGGGGCCGATTCAGAAAGATTTCCAAATCGACCAGGTTATTTTTTCATTTTCACATGGTATCTCTTAAAACCTCGGTCTTTCAGGGTTGTCAGGTAATATTAGTTTTGCAAAAACATGGTTTTTTATTTCAAGCAAAACCTCTAACCATGTGCCCTTAATGTCACTGTCACCAAATGATGCTCTGTCATTAACATCAAAACAAAATGCCAAGTAATCGTACTCATCGTTTATGTAACCCGTCTCGCTTTTGTGGCCCTCGAGGCTTTTTGCCACTTCGCCTAAAATGATGGTTTCATCATTGTCATCATAAAGGTTTGCACTCACGCCTTTCAATTCATTTAGCATTTCAACCCAAGTTGTGGCTTGCGAGGACTCCCTAATGTTTTTTACGTCTGTCATTTTTTATTGTTTTAATATCTTTAATTTTTTTTGGAAAGAATTACCACCAGCTATCGCCGGTAGTTTTTGTGTCTGTTCCGCCATTGTTCTTTTCTGTTTCCGTAATTGTCATTTTCCGGTTTTTGTAATTCAATCAGGCAATTGGTCAACTCTTGCTCAAGTTTTTCTTTGTTTTCAATTTGGTTTAACACTGCAATAGTAAACTGTGCATTGCGTTGTAGCACGTATTCGCTTACGACGCATCCATTATACAATTCGACCCAGGGTCCCTTGCCATTTCTTTCATGTCGTCCTGTTTTTACTTTTTCTAAAAATTCTTTGCAAAGTTTTTTTGTGTTCAGTGTGGTAACTGTAAAGTTATAGGGGTCGTCGCCGTACGCTCTCTTTATGGTAAGCAAAATACGTATATTTGCCTTAGGCATAAGCATGGCCATGGTTTTTTTCTCCGTCGGTTTGTTGTTAAGTAACTTTTTGTTAGATGATAGGTTATTCCTAATTCATCTTAACAAGTAAGCGTATACTATTTTTGGTATTTTATCAATAGTATATTATGTTAATATGCCTAAAAATAGCTTTAAAATAGGAAAATTAAAATTATTTATCAAAAATGTTGACAAAAGAGGTGGTTTTTGATGGGATTTAATTATAAAGAGGCTAAGCCTCCAAGGGGAGGCTTAGCCTCTAAAACCTTATTGTGATGTTCGGTTAGTTAAAGAAAAACAAATTTATTTTTTCTTCGCCCTAAACAGAAAATAACCAGGATAGCTTTCTCCATCAATGTGTTCAATACATTCTTTTGTGTCAGCTTTTTCATAAAATTGTTCAATGATAAAATTATCAAGGAATAATGGCGAGAAGTATTCATTAAAAGTGTGGCTCCATTCTTTTAGGGGTATGGTGTGTTCGTATATCCATGAAACAACTACTTCTTTTTTGAAATAATCTCTAGGTTTCACAGATTTTTCTAAAAATTGTCTCATTGGATGAGTTGTTAAGATAATGAAATAGCCACCAGGTTTCAAAACCCTAATGACTTCATTGTAAAAATCTTCAATGCTATTAAACGCTTGTGGTGCATATTTTGAAACGACGACATCAAAAGTTTTGTCTTCAAATGGAATAGCGTCAGATAGCCCAACTTTGACAGCATCTTCACCTAGTCTTTTGTTCGCGAAGGCAACTTCCTTGTCAGATGCATCAACGCCATTGACATCAAAACCAAAGCTATCCTTGTAGTGCAAAAGATCATGCCCGCTGCCGCAGGCCACGTCAAGCAACTTTTTCCCTTTTGTTTCAAAATTTAAAAAAGAATAAAACAGTGCCCTGCTCTCTGAATCATATTTAACTGTCTTCCAATCATGTTCATCAGCCCAACCATTATATTGATCAACCGTGTATACATTTGTGTCTTTTGTCATATTTTTTAAGTTAATTTGAGTTAGTTTAATTTAATTCTGCTTGTTACTTTTGATTTTTTCCCATTTGAAATGAAACTTACCAGTACTTTTGGCATAATTCCAGTTTCTTTTGCTATTCGTTCTTTTCCCCTATAATCAGATTTTTCAGCGACTGCGAATATGTCGACAACTTCGACTCCAGCACTTCTAAGCAGTTTAACCATTGCTATGATGGTTCCACCAGTATCAATGATGTCGTCGACAATGATTGCTCTTTTTAAATTTGCCGAAAGACCATTTAGATATAATTTTCCATCCGTGTAGGCATTTTTAAAATCCACATGAATTTCTCCTTCAAAACCAGCCGGATTCCATTTTGTTAGGGTGAAGGGTTTGTTAAATTGCATAGACAATATCGCGCAGAGATAGCCGCCCCTGTCTTCTTCGCCAACAATAAAATCAATATCATCAAAGTTCACAGTCCTGAAAGCTTCTTCTGCAATTTGTCTTAATAATTCTGGCCTTGTGATGGGAGCATGATCAGTCAAAGAGTTAATGCAGTACTTTTTACCAGAAACTAGCTTGATAGGCTTTTCATCGAAAGTCTCATAGATATAATCGTGTGCAGTATCTTTTTTTAAGGACACTTTGCTCTTCAGGTTGATAGTCGTCATGTTTTTAGCTATTAAAAAATTATAACACGTAACGTACGAATATACAACATTTTACTGAAATTATCAATAGCTTGGTGTGTTATTGCATAAATAAAAGGCTTATAATATGAAAAATTAAAATTATTTATCAAAAATATTGACAAAAGAGGTGGTTTTTGGTAGGATTAGAATAATCTAATTATGTCATTATGTCATCCTGAACTTGCCTGTCCGTCTTTGGAGGGTTTCAGAATCTGCTTTCTTTGTTTCACAATACTGCCTGTAACAGAGATCCTGAAATAAATTCAGGATGACAACCTTGTTATTTTTTAAATATTGAAAAACATATGGATCAAGACTTAATAAAACTTTTGGAAACCACGGGTTTCACGGAAAAAGAGGCGCAAGTGTATTTGGCGCTGGTTGAACTTGGAACGGGAAACGTGACGGATATTTCGAAAACAACCAAGCTCAAGCGCTCGATTATCTATGTGATTCTCGAAGGCTTGATGAAAAGAGGCTATGCTAGCGAGCTGCCAAATTTGAAAATCAACACTTTTCAAGCCACGGACCCGACTGTGATTTTGTCGCAACTCAAAAATGTGGCAAAAAACTTTTCAGAAATGCTCCCCATGATTCGCACGCTTGGTAGCAAGGGTAAGAGCAGACCGAAAATTAGTTATTATGACACGAAAGAAGCGATCTTGAAGGCCTGGGAGATTATGGGCAACGAGGATGATATCTTCTATATTTATTCCTGCGAGAGAAGCGAGCAGCATTATCCTGGCATAACTGATAAATGGGCTAAGGGATATAATAAAAAGATTTATCCTTTGGGAAATCGACATTTGGTGCCGAATAATAAAAGCGAAGTTGAAATGGCTCAAAAGTTTTTAGCAGTCGGCGAAAGGGTGAGGTTCCTGGAGGATTTGAAGGGCATTGGTATGGATTTTTCTTTATATGCTAATAAAATTGCCATCACATCGCTGGAGGAAAACCCTTTCATCGTGGTCATTGAGTCTGAAGAATTGGCAAAATCCATCAGGCCGATTTTCGAAATCGCCTGGGCAAAGGGGAGGGAGGTAAAATAGTTATAAGGCTAAAGCAATTTGGTTCAAGCTGGGTAACCGTTGGAGGCTCAACCTCCATAATGGAGGTTGAGCCTCCTTGCAACGGTCAGTGATTTAATAAGTCGTTTTGGCTGGACTTGGCAGGCTTTGTTTGCTAGGATAAAAATAGATTTATGGAAAAAGATTTGCAAAAATTATGAAAATTGAAATAAAAAAATGTGGTGATCTTTTGGCTTCACATCAAGCCGGAAGAGAAGCTTATTTGGCATTACAGTCATATTCTCTGAATGGTTTGCCAAAAGACGAACTGATTGAAATAAATTTTGAAGGTGTCAAAGCTATCACACCATCTTGGGCAGATGAGGTTGTCACCAAAATTTTTCAAGAATTTGAAAATGTCAAACTTCTCAACACGGAAAACTCAACCGTGCAAGCCACGCTGGAAACCCCGAAGGAATATTCAGGGTTGAAAATTTAAGCGTTACCATACAACTACATAAGGTAAAAAAGAAAAAACCGCTTTGCATAATCTTGCAAAGCGGTTTTTTGAATTTGACAAGTTGCTTGAGGTGGGAAATAGAGGCAAACAGGGAAATAGTTTAGCTTGAATAAAAAAATAATTAAAATAAAAGGGTATTAATACCCCAGGGCAAGCCCTGGAGGCCTGTCTCGCCTGAGGCTCGCCGAGGTGGACAAGCCTCGTAGGCAAAATACCTTTTGTTATCGTCGCTTCCTCCAAAGGCGGACAGGCTGCTGCGAAATGAATTCGCCAGCCGGCGAATTCATTTCGCTCACTTTGCTAGACAATAAACTTTAAGAAAAATGCGGTTCAAGTCAGAGACATTGAACCGACTTTTTTTGCTTGAGCTTGAAATGAATAATTTAGGGTGCTAGGATGAAGATAGTCGTAAAGCAATAAGACTCTGTCATCGCGAAGATTTTTGTAATCGGAAATCCGTGGCGATCCAGAACTCGGCAAGGCCCTAGATTGCCACGCATGATTACATGCTCGCAATGACGGGGAGGGTAATAAAGTAATAAATAAATTTATAAAATTATAGATTTTTTAAAAATACTATAAACCTATGTATAAAAAAATAAAACAACCATGGGAATTCAATTTTAGTGTTTCGGATGCTGGAGTTTACATGATCGAGGTCTCTGCTGTATGTCAAAATGGTAAATTCCTCGGATTATTTGGCGGAGAAGATTTAAGAGTGGAAATTGATGAGCTTAAATTGAGGGAAATTCCTTTAGGAAATAAGTCACAGTATTTTGATATTCCCTCAGCTTGGAATGGCTCAGATTTAAAGGGAACAGAAAAAACAATTGTGTTTATTTTGAAGTTGGTTGGAGGAAAACATACTATAAAATTTATTCCGAAAAGAGGGGCTGAGCTATTAAGTGAGCCGCAGATCAATAAGTTAGATATTGGTAACTCATTGAACGTGCTGAAAGACATTCAATCATCAGAAAAAGATCGTCAATCCTGGGTTACTGTTGTGGTTGTTGATTTTCCAGTTAATTTTCTTGATGTGGAAGTTACTTGTAAAAAGAGAAATGCCTTTGATAGTGATGATATTAAGCTTGTGATTGATGGAGAAATTCAAAAAAATTCCAAGTCTAGCTGGTGGGGCAAAAACTGGTTTTGGCAAGGAAGGGATCTTCAAGGGAAAACCCAATCGAATCGGTTTTATCTTGGTCTAGCAAAAGGAATCCATTATATTGAACTTTGGGCAGACAGGAAACCTTTTTTAAATAAACTTGACTTAAGTATTTTTGAAAATAATGATAATCAAGATAAAAAAAATAACATCCCAGTTGGGCCGTATGAGAATAAAGGACCGCTTGGCAATAGTGACTATAATCGCTACGATGTGATAATTGAGGAGGTCGTCAATAAGTGGAACGAAGAATTTTTACGCGATAAATATCCAGTAGAAAAACCACTTGATCCAAACTTAGTGAAGGCGATTATTTATCGTGAAAGTAAAATGGGATATTATTCTGGTGGAGAAATTAATGTCATGCAGGTCGGAAATCCAGGCGATCCATCATTGAAAACGCTTAACGGAGAACTGACTGAATATTGTATGCAGAATGGCACAGAAAAGAAACTTGATTATAATGGCAAAGCAAATGCTGATACTCCATACGAAAGCATTTACTGGGGTGTTCGATGGCTATATCATAAAGCACAAGGAATAAGCGGTGGGAAAAGATATTGGAAAGATTGGAAGGCGGCAGTGCAAGCCTATGGACCTGGCCCTGCGGAATATGCTGATAATATCTGGCTTATTTATACTGAGGGTCTTGATAAATCAAATCCTAAGAAAAGTATAAAATTGTGGTCGTTTATTTTTATTGCTCCACTTATTTTTGGCTTACATGGTTTTTTCAATAATCCTGAAAAAATAATAGATCAAAACAGTTTTATTAAAAATAAAATATTAAATGAGAACACAGCTAATTCGGTCGAACTAAATAATGTGGAGCTTGTTTTTTCAGAAAGCGATCCAAAATTATTTTTTGCTATTTTGGAATGGGAAAAAGATTGGTGGGAAAATTTGAAAATAGGCAGTCTAGAAAATGATGGTAATATCAAATGGCTGGCGATAGACAACCCAATAAAACAGCAGTATATTTTGAGCGCAAAATTCATATATCTGAAAGGTTTTGCAGATCCTATTTTAGAAATATATGGCAAAACGCATGTTGGAAATGGTTCACTATATCTATATAAAATTGTTAGCAATCAGGCAGAACTACTTTTGGAAACTCAGGCAATTGATTCTAAAAATGAACTTAGCACTTCGCCCGATAATTATAAGCAATATGGATATTGGCAGTGCGATGAGGTTTTCAGAGATGGAAAATTGAAAAGCGAATATGCGGATATAAATAAAGATGGTGTTGCTGAAATTTTACTAAGTGGCGTTTCTGAGGTTATTTGCGAAGATAATTTAGGGACAGAAAAGAAAGAAGTGGTCGTGCAAGCAAATGAAATTAAAAGGGTTTTTTCTTGGAGCGGGGAAAAAAAATATGAAGAAACTCTAAAATAATCATATTTTCCAATATAATTATTGTATGTATGATGATTTATTTATATTTCATCATATATACCAGTACAAAATTGAGAGACTTGGGATCTGAGGCGTTGTTGATTGATTAATGTGGGCTTTGCGGAAACCCTGAAGGAATATTCGGGGTTGAAAATTTAAGCGTTACCATACAACTACATAAGGTAAAAGGAAACCGCTTTGCATAATCTTGCAAAGCGTTTTTTTTGAATTTGACAAGTTGAGTGAGGGGGGGGGGTAAAATAGAGGCAAATAGGGAAATATTTTAGCTTCAGTAAAAAAATAATTAAAATAAACTTTTGGAAATACTTTTTCAGAAAAATATTTTTCAAAGACAAAATTATGGGAGAAGGAGAAAAGTTTGGAGTTCCACAGGTGCCAACGGGTTTGCCAGGGAAAGAAAAAAGGTCAGAAGATAATAAACAAGAAATATATTCGGAGGCGCTAGACATTCAAAATGGAATTGAGAAAATTAACTATGCGAAAAAGTTGAGTGCCTATACTTTAAAAAAGGATTATCCTAAAACAGCAGAAATTGTAAGAGAGCTTAACGTTGTTGGTTTTGATGAGGCTCAAGGTTTTCAACAGGGAGGCGGTATTCGTGTCTTTTCAGATGGTGGTAAAACCTATCTGGCATCATTTGAAAACTGTAGTAAGGAGAATACAAGCAATGCTCGAGAGCAATCAAAGAGGGCATTTCCGGATTTAAGAGATTATATAGGGGCGGGTGTTAAGGTGACCTTTCATGACATAACTGAAGCATGGAAAGCTGATCAGGATGCATTACAAAAAGCAGAGTACGCGAGACATTCGGAAAAGTGGAACAGTTTCCGAGAGTCTATAGCTGGTCATCCAGAGGAAGAGAAGCTGGAGAGGATTATGTGGGGTAAGCCACACCTTGAATCAGTAAGTAATAATAATGGCTATTATAATGAAGATATTTTTTATGTTAAGTTTAACGGGGAGGATCTTCCTGTGCATGAAGCACACGAAACCGTAATGACGGTGGGAACTAGGAATAGTAGCGTTGGGGATGGTAGTTATGCCGCTGATTATATAGGAGCAGTCAAAGAAGGGGATAAAATAGAATGGAGCGATGATGGAAAAACCTGGGAAGAAGTAACCATTTAGTTTTGTTTCAGAGTAGATAATTTAAGACATTAAAAACCTTCTCACATTGAGAAGGTTTTTTGGCGGTAAAGATTAGCGAGAACAATGCGGTTAAAGTCAGAGACGTTGAACCGATCTGTTGATTCCATAAAAACTTTCCTATAATGGAAAGTTTTTTTGTTAGTAAGTCTTGTGCTTGAGCTTGAAATGAACAGTTTGGGGTGGTAGGATGAAATTAAGTTAAAAAGTCATAAAGTCGAAAGTAATAAAGTTATAAAGAAAATTCTGAAGTTGGTTTTTAAAGCTATGAAGCTAAAAAGCTAATGCCTAAGAAGCTAAAAATATGTCTGGACATTCACATTGGGCGGGAATCAAACAACGAAAAGGGGTTAATGATGCCAAGCGGGCGAAAGTCTTTACAAGGCACGGCCGACTTATTACAATTGCAGCCAAAGAAGGCGGCGGCAAGCCGGAAATGAATTTCAAGTTACAAATGGCAATTGACAGCGCGAGGTATATGAATATGCCAAAAGAAACAATTGAACGCGCAATTAAAAAAGGTACTGGCGAATTGAAAGACGGGGCTGAAATTGAGGAAATCATCTATGAAGGTTATGGCCCGGGAAATGTGGCAATGCTCATCAAGACTGCTACGGATAATAGAAATCGAACTGGTAGCGAAATCAGAAGTATCCTTACCAAGGCCGGAGGTAAACCTGCCAGTGAGGGAGGTGTGAAGTTCATGTTTAAATTGGTAGGGAGTGTTGCGGTTGCTGTCGGCGACAAGAAAGCGGATGAATTGGAAATGCTGGCAATTGAATCAGGCGCGGAGGATATGACTAGCGAAGAAGATATTTTTATTGTATATACAAAAATTGAGGATCTAAAATCTGTGAAGGAAAATTTAGAGCAAGCAGGACTTAAGGTTGAAGGAGCGGAACTAGTTTATGCGGCCTTGCAAAAAACTGAGCTGGATGAAAATGCAAGGGCTGACTACGAAAAACTTTTAGAAAAATTGGATGAGCACGAAGACGTGCAGGAGATATATGACAACTTATGATTTTGAGTCTAAAAACTTTTTTGAAAAACTGATAATGCAAAAACAAAAAGATATATTAGCACCTGAGGCATTGAGAGTGCTCGGCATTGACCCCGGAACCGCTATTGTGGGCTGGGCAGTATTGGAAGAGATTAAGGGTTGCGTCAGACCAATAGCTTATGGGCACATCACTACTTCACCAAAAAACACCACCGCTGAGCGGCTTTTGGAGATCGTGAAGGATTTGGAAGAAATCATTGCAAAATTTGAGCCGCATGAAGCTGCCGTGGAAGATCTTTTCTTTTTTAAGAACCTTAAAACCGTTATGAAAGTAAGTCAGGCAAGAGGCTCAATACTATTGACACTCGAGCGATTTTGTGTTAGCATTTTTGAATATACACCGCTTCAAGTCAAACAGGCGATTACCGGATACGGAAGAGCAGAAAAAAAGCAAATTCAAATCATGACTCAAAAGATTCTGAATCTTAAGAGCATTCCGAAACCGGATGATACTGCGGATGCGATTGCGATTGCGCTTTGTCATCTTAATAGTAGGAAAATGAGACAAATTAGAAATTAAGTATTAATTTATAGAAAAAGTAGAATAATGATAGTAGCCAAGATACAAAAAATATATAGATAAGAAACAAGATACAATAACCAAACAAATTTCAAATTCCAAGATCCAAAATTACAAATCGTTTGAATGTTTGAGTTTTGATTGTTGAATTTTGTTTAGTTATTGTATCTTGGTGTTTGTATATTGGATGCTAGCTTATGTTTGGTGCTTGTCTTTTGGTTATTGTATCTTTAGAAATTTATTATATTTTGAATATTTTTATTTAAAAAGACATGTTGCGTGTTTCATGCTTTATGTTTTATGAAATGTTATGAACAACGTCAGCCCTATTATTAGTTTTCTTATGCAACAAGGCGTACCCCTGGATACGGTCATTTTGCTTTTGATGTTGCCAGTTATTGTAACCTTAATTGCATTTTTTCGTCAGGTGGTTGGAATTAAGGCTTTTGGGATTTATACTCCAGCGATTGTGACATTTGCATTTTTGGCAGTGCCGCAGCTTCGCTACGGAGTGATTGTTTTTATTAGCGTTATTTTGGTTGGCATGCTAATGCGTTTTGCGCTCAAGGGGCTGCGAATTTTGTATCTTCCGAGAGTTGCAATTACGCTTAGTATTATTGCATTTTCAATTTTGGCGCTACTTAGCCTGGGTGGATATATGCAAAGAACCGGACTTGCTAGTGTTTCGATTTTTCCAATTCTAATTATGATTACGATTGTGGAAAAATTTGTTGCAACTCAAATTGAAAAGGGAAATAAGACGGCTATTATATTGGCTGTAGAAACTTTGGTTATTTCTTTAGTTGGATATTATTTGGCAAGTTGGCCTGCGCTCGTCAGAGGAATAGTTGCTTTTCCGTGGATGATTTTGATTACAATTCCAATAAATATTTTCCTTGGAAAATGGGATGGACTTCGCTTAACGGAATATATGAGATTTAAGGACGTTTTGAAAAACTTAAAGTAAGAATAAATATGTTCGAAGAATTTAAAAATGCGCGAAAATTGTTGGGACTTAATGCTCGAAATCTTGACTATATTCGTCCTTATAATAAGAAAAAAGCTAAGCGTCTTGCAGATGATAAGATTTTAAGCAAGCGCGCTTTAAAAAAAGGTGGAATTCCTGTTCCTAAGCTGCTGGCTAAAATCAAATCAGCTGAAGAGCTGGAAAATTTTGATTGGACAGCATTACCATCCACTTTTGCACTAAAACCCAATCGAGGATTCGGCGGTGGCGGAATTTTGGTTGTTTATGGCAGAAAAAAGTTATCAAGAAAAATTGTACAAGCTGAGACGCAAGACATGCCTGATCCTGTTTGGATAAAATCAGATGGATCAAAAGTTACCGTCCAGGATCTAAAAAGTCATATTTTGAATATTTTAGATGGAGCATTCTCACTTTCGAATTTGCCGGACGTTGCATTCTTTGAGGAACGTTTAACTTTGCTTAAATTATTCAAGCCTTATGCGTATAAAGGTATTCCGGATATTCGAGTAATTGTTTTTAATCGAATTCCAGTAATGGCAATGCTTCGCCTTCCAACTAGAGAGTCAGGCGGAAAGGCTAATTTGCAGCAAGGCGGAATTGGAGTAGGGATAGATTTAACTTCCGGAGTCACAACTACGGCAGTTTTAGGTAAAGGCAAGATTATTGATTATGTGCCAGGAACAAGGATGTTGCTTTCTGGGATTAGAATTCCTTATTGGAAAGACATTTTACTTTTAGCTGTTAAGTCCCAAGAGATTTCTGGTATGGGTTTTCTGGGAGCCGATGTTGCAATTGACAGGGAGCGCGGGCCAGTTTTCTTGGAAATAAATGCTCGTCCTGGACTTGGTATTCAAGTTGCAAATTTAGCAGGTTTGCGAGAAAGATTAGAAAGAATAAAGGGTTTGAAAATAAAAACTGCGGCGCGGGGAGTTCGCGTAGGCAGAGATCTTTTCGGAGGTGAGGTTGAAGAAGAAGTGGAAGACATCTCTGGACGAAAAGTGATTGGGACGATTGAGAAAATAAAACTTATTGGTAGGGATGGAAAATCTGTTGAAGTTGAGGCCAAGATTGACACTGGTGCGGGCTTTACTTCAATTGACATTGACCTTGCCCAGCAGCTTGGTTTTAATGACACGGTTACCGAATATCAAAAAATTGAAGCAACCTATAAGGATATCGAGCACTTGAGTAAGCAAGAGCGCTGGAGTATTTATAAACATATCCCACATCTTGAAAGTACATTGGTAATTAATTCTGCTAGTGGTTCAACATATCGACCTACAATTAGGATTACAGTGGTAATGGATGGCGTCGTTATTCCAACAAGAGTTACCTTAATTAATCGGGCTCATTTAAAATACCCGATTATTATTGGTAAGCGAAATTTAAGAAAGTTCTTGATTGACGTAAATAAATAAGAGTATATGAAAAATATTATCATAATGTATGCAGGGGACGATTGGAAAAAAATGGTTCCAATTACTAATAAAGGAACCAGGATTGCGATTGAAGACTGGATGGTGCGAGCAGAGAAGGCTGGGGTTATGCTGTATCGTGCTAGTATGAAATGGTACGACTGCGAAAAGAATCAATTCGAAAAAGCCTGGACATTCAAAGGCGGAAGCTGGCAGAAAATTGAAAACAGAATTCAGGCAGATTTGATTTACGATAAAGTATTGAGTAAATACGACTATTCTTTGTTAGATTTTAAATTAAGGATAGCTCAAAAAACAATTCTTTTTAACTCGCCACTTTTTCGGGCAATTTTTAATAGTAAACTTTCTCAATATGTTATGTTTGGTCAATTTATGCCATTTTCGCAAATTGCGAATGACGAAAGTGAACTGAAAATTGCAATAGATAAAAGTCCGGCTGAAAAAATTGTAGCCAAGCCTTTGTATGGTTGCGGCGGGCAAGGCATTTTTATTGGAAAGAAAAGTGAAGCTCTCACTCAAAAATATAAATATCCAGTTTTGGTTCAAGAATTTATTGTAAGCGAAAAAGGCATTCCTGGACTTTCCAAGAATGATGAAATCGCAGATTTGCGCTTGGTCTATCAAGGCGGGAAGCTGGCCTATGCACTTTCGAGAATTGCTGCCAAGGGATCTTTCTTTACTAACTTGCATCAAGGCGCAACTGGAAAAATGATTTCCCCCGAAACAATTCCTGATAGTTTAATGATGATAGTAAAAGAGCTCAATCAAAGAATTTCGATTTTTCCTGGCGCGCAGTATTCTCTCGATTTTATTTTTGATAACGCTGGAAGGCCATATTTTATAGAGATGAACACGACTCCCGGCATCGATCTTGTTACGTTGTTGGCGGATGAAAAAGTAAAGCAAGCTAACTTTGATTTTATAATTGATTTATTGAAATGAAAAATAATACTCCGCGTATTGCTATGGTTGCACCACCTTTTGGTGATACGGGAGGTCCGGAAATTGTTGCTCAAAACTTGACAGATGCTTTTTTGGAGTTAGGTGTGGACGTAACCTTGTTTGCGCCAGCTGATTGGAATACTGATGCCAGGCACGTTGTGTCGCTCGAGAAAAGCATTTGGAATATGAAAAATATTCGGCAGCTTGGCTCGAAAGAATTTAGAAAAATTAAGATTTCCAGTCAGGAAAAAGTTCTGGATTCTCAGAAGGATTTTGATATTATCCATCTCCATTCGCAGCGATATGCTGCCGGTGTTTGCGAAAAAGCTGAAATTCCTTGTGTTATTTCATTTCACAATAGGATTTCTAAAGATGCTTTCGACAAAATGACAGATGTGAATCTTTATACAGTCGCGCTTAGCCAGTCTCAGCGTGGAGCTCTTGCGACCTCGGCCGTAATATACAACGGTGTTCCGACAAAAAAAATTCAGTATTCATTCGAAGCTGGAAAATATCTAATATTTGTTGGAAGGCTAACCGATCAAAAGGGAATTGACACCGCTATTGAAATTGCAAGAGAGGCAAAACAAAAACTTTTGATTTTTGGCAGAATTGGTAACACGCAAGACAGAAAAGACTTTTTCGCTGAAAAGATAGAGCCATTTCTAAGTGAGGATATTATATATAAAGGAGAGGTTGAGCATAGTCAAGTATATGAATATTTAAAAGGTGCCTCAGCGTTGCTTTTTCCAATTAGACGGCCCGAAGTTTGTCCGATGGTTGTAGCTGAAGCACTAGCGTGCGGAACGCCCATTATAGGCACAACGATAGGACCGTTGCCGGAGCTTCTAAATAACCAGAAAGTTGCATTTCTTTCCGATAATTTTGCTGAGCTGGTTAATGCTGTAAAGAATACACATCTTTTTGATAGAAGAGCTTGCAGGAAATATGCCGAGGAAAATTTCGACAGCACTGTCATGGCTAAAAAATATCTGAAACTTTATGAGCAAATTCTCGGAAAATAAACAACGTTTTTCAAGACATATTTATTTCAAGACAACGCAAAGTAATAAGTTTCGTTTGGAATATTTTTTCAAGGTGATATAATTACAAAATATCCATAAAAAAATTAACTATGAGTTTTGAATTTTCAGGAAATCACATATCGGAAAACAAGAAAGAATCACAGCCTCTTGATGAGCAATGGTATAAAAGATTTGAAAAAAATGGAAAATTTCAAGTTTACGAACTCTTGAATGGAGACAAGGAATGGCGTGAAAATCAAAAAAATGATTTTTTAAATCAAAAGATTGAAAATCCGAAGCTGGACTATCCTGAATTAGAAAATTTCGATTTCAATAAAAAGGAGGAAGAGCTATTGACTCTTAAGGTAGACGTCTTGAAATTTGAGAATAATGAAATTGTTAAGCAAATCTATCGCTGGAAAATAAATGAAAAAATAGCAAGCGTGAGAATGTTGAGGTGCTCGAAAGAGGGAGATTCGCATAGGTTTAAAAGATATTCAGAATATGTTTTTGGCAAGCCGGAAAAGGAAATTTTCTTGCAATCCCTTATTAAAGTTAAGCACGTGATTGATGGAAAAAGATCAGATTCTGATCAAAGAATTATCGAGGCGATTGCAAGACTTGATCAAAATATAAACATACCAGAGGAAATTGAGACCTCTATTGATATAAACAGTTATGATTTTCCGAAATTAAAATCAACTAAAAATGAGCCAGAATATTCCGCTGAAGAAATTAAAGTTGCTTTTCAGCGGGCATTATTGGAATGCAATGCTCAGGGGTGGTCGGTTGTTCTTGACGAATCGGGAAACACTGCCATAAACGTCAATCAAGAAAATAAGACCGTCTATGTCCTAGCTAAGAGGAAGGTTAAGGAAACAAAACTCAAGGCGCTCATTGCCCATGAAATAGGTACGCATGCCCTAAGAAGAGAGAATGGCGAAAGGTCAAAACTAAAATTATTAGGTCTTGGGCTTGATCGCTATTTGAAAGGTGAAGAAGGTTTAGCCAGATATAAGGAACAAGAAATTATTGGCGCAACGGACTTCGCTGGTTTTGATGGTCATTTGGCAATTTCCCTGGCAATGGGGCTGGATGGCAAAAAAAGAGATTTCAGGGAAGTTTTTGACATTTTGCGTGATTATTATTTTGTGAAATCAAAAAATGCAAACAGGGATGAATCCTGGAAAAACGCGGAAGAATTAGCTTGGAAAAGATGCCTTAGAGCTTTTCGAGGTACAACCTGTGACATTCCAGGTGCTTGTTTCACCCAAGATATCGCTTATAGAGAGGGGAATATTGGTATTTGGAATTTAGTCAAAAAAGATGACGATGAAATGCGAAGGGTAATGGTTGGAAAATATGACCCTACCAGTGAGCGTCACATCTGGATTCTTGACCAACTTGGAATTTCAGATAGTGACCTGGAAACCCTTGCTAATTAATTAGACTCTTGTATACTAGAGCAACTTTGAAAATAAGAGTATAATTAATTTTAGAACTTATGCATTTACTCTCAAATTCCTAGAGCGTAATTTGTTTACCAAGAAAGGTTCTAATGGTCTACTTAGCGCTTTGCTTGCCAAAAAAGTAAGTTGTAAGTAATTTTCGATTAAGCACATAAGTCCTAAGATTATATTTATCAGATATATTATGAAACCAATATTTATCTCACAAAATTTTAAAAAAATTCAAAATATGTCAGCCAAAGACAAGTGGAAAATGGTTGGCAAGATTGTATTGGGTCTTTTTGTTGCCGTAATTCTTTTGGTTATTGGTGTTTTTCTTTATTTTTCCAAGGATTTGCCAAGTGCAAATTCGGTTGATGCAAAATTGGTTATTCAGTCGACAAAAATCTATGACCGTAGCGGGCAGCATCTTTTGTACGATGTCCATGGAGAAGAAAAAAGGACAATCGTTCCTTTCAATCAGATTCCGGATAACGTGAAATATGCTGCCATTGCCTTGGAAGACCAAACATTTTATACTCATCACGGCATAGATTTTAAATCAATCCTGCGCTCGGCTTATAATGATATTCTCAAGAGGGGAGCAGCTCAAGGTGGTAGCACGATTACGCAGCAGTTTATTAAAAATTCTTTTCTGACCAATGAAAAAACAATAACTCGAAAAATCAAGGAGCTTATCCTTACAATTGAGCTCGAACAAAAGTATTCAAAAGATGACATCTTGGGAATGTATCTTAATCAAATCCCTTATGGGTCAAGCGCTTATGGGGTTGAGGCTGCTTCGCAAACTTTTTTCGGAAAGTCTTCCCGGGATTTATCGCTTGCTCAGGCAGCCCTACTGGCTTCACTTCCAAATGCACCGACATACTATTCTCCTTTTGGTCTACACAAAGCAGATTTGCTCGCAAGACAAAAATCAGCGCTCCAAAAAATGGTTAATCAGGGGTATATTACCCAGGCTCAAGCTGACGAGGCAAAAAATGAAGATGTAATTTCAGAAATAAGTCCAAAGCAAGACAATATTTCAGCACCCCATTTTGTGATGTTTGTTAAAGATTATCTGGAACAAAAATATGGCGAGCAGGCTGTGGAGCAGGGAGGATTAAAAGTGTACACCACGCTAGATTGGGACAAGCAACAGGCAGCAGAAAAAGCCGTTACTGAGGGAGCTGCAAAAAATGTTTCTCAAAATGCAAGCAATGCTGCGCTGGTTGCGATGGATCCAAAAACCGGACAAATCTTGGCTATGGTTGGAAGTAAAAACTACTTTGGAAAATCTGAGCCACAAGGATGTATCTCAGGGAAAACTTGCAAATTTGAGCCTCAGGACAATACGAGTATTCGCAATCGCCAGCCAGGTTCATCTTTCAAGCCGTATGTTTATCTGACGGCATTTACCAAGGGCTACACACCGGAAACATTGCTTTATGATGTGCCGACAAACTTTGGCAGCGATTCTGGAAAAGATTATATTCCTCAAAATTATGACGGAAAATTCCATGGACCACTTCAAATGAAAAATGCATTGGCGATGTCTCTTAATATTCCCGCTGTGAAAACTCTTTATCTTGCTGGTGTTAGTAACTCAATTTTACTCGCAAAAGGTCTTGGCATAAAAGGACTTAATCAGCCTGATCGTTATGGTCTTTCATTGGTTTTGGGTGGCGGAGAGGTTACCCTGCTTGATCATGTTGACGCTTATGGCGGACTGGCAACTGGCGGAATTCACCACAATGAAACTGCGATTTTGAAAATTCAAGACAAGGACGGAACAACACTGGAGGAGTATAGACAAGATGAGGGTCAGCGCATTGTTGAAGAAAAATACGTGGCCATGCTCGATTACATTATGTCTACTAATGATTTCAGAGCTCCAGTATTCGGAGATAATAATCCCTTTAAATTTACGGATCGTCCTGTGGCTGCAAAAACCGGAACTACCAATGAATTTAAAGATGGCTGGGCAATGGGCTTCACGCCGTCACTTGTTGCAGGCGTTTGGGTTGGAAATAATGACAACACCGCTATGAAGGCAGGAGCCGATGGAATTGTGGTGGCAGCTCCGATTTGGAGAGCTTTCATGAATCAGGCATTGGCAAATACGCCGGTAGAACAATTTCCAAAATATGAAAAAGAAGATGCGGGCAAGCCAATCCTCAATGGCGATGTAGATAAGCAAGACAATGTAAAGGTTTGCAAAATTCCTGGAAGTAAGGGTGACTATTGCCTGGCAACAGATGCTTGTCCATCTGCAGACGTTGAAAAAAAGGACTTTGCTGATATTCATGACATTCTTTATTATGTTAACAAGGATGATCCAAGGGGCGACGCTCCAAAAGATCCAACAAGTGATCCTCAATTTAGCAATTGGGAAAAGGGATTGAAAGAATGGCTCAAGGGCGAAGGGAAAAGCAGTAAGAGTAATCCAGCCCCAACGGATGATTGTAAAAAATCAGATTTTTCATCCGCCAATCAGCCAAAAATTTCCATTTCAGCTTCAGGGGGTATTTCTGGTGGCATGACAATAAAGGCAAACGTGGATGCACCATATGGGGTGGATAAAGTTTCATTTTCTGTCAATGGTAAAGATGCCGGTTCATCAAGTTCTGATCCTTACCAGGTTTCATATTCTCCGTCAGTCGGTGACACGTCAGTTGACATCAAGGCAACCATTACCGATAAACAAGGAAATCAAGCTAGTGATTCAAAGACGGTTTCAGTGAGTCCATAGTTTGGAATAATTTTTAAAAAGTCCATGTTACATGCTGTATGTTTCATGTTTCATGAAAATATGATTGCAAAATTAAAGGGGACAATTGATTTTTTGCGCGATACTTACGCAGTTATTGATGTTAGTGGTGTTGGATATAAAGTTTTTGTAACCACTCACACGTTTGGAATGATTGCGGGAAAAACTAACATAGAACTATATATCCACACTTATGTGCGGGAAGATATTTTGGCACTTTATGGCTTCGTGGAATTTGATGAACTCGAAATGTTTGAACTATTGATTTCAATTTCTGGCATTGGTCCAAAGGCAGCTCTGGGCATTCTTTCGATTGCAGATCCGAGAACTGTCCGAACAGCAGTCCTCAATGAAGACCCAGCTATTTTGACAAGGGTGTCAGGTGTTGGCAAAAAAATTGCTCAACGAGTTATCCTTGAACTCAAGAATAAGATTCCAGATATTCCAACACTTGAAAAAAATCAAATAGTTTCAGATAGTGATGCATTGGAAGCTTTGGTGACAATGGGTTTTTCTGTTTCGCAAGCTCGTGAGGCTTTGAAAGAAATTTCTCCAGACATCAAAGATGTTGGACAGCGGGTTAAGCTGGCACTGAAAAGCTTAGGGAGAAAATAAAATTTTTCATTTGTGGGCTAAATAAACTTACTGTGGTATAATACGAATAGGAATTTTTTCGAACATTATAGCTCAAGATTGTAGCTAAATCCTCGCTGCGTTTCCAATTTGTAAAACAAATATAAAAAAAGAAATGTTAATTCGGAATACTTTATTAATAAGCAAAAAAAATAAAAAGGGTTCAATCCTAGCTTTTTCATTGATAATTCTTTCAATGATGTTGACGATTGCAATTGGTATTGCATCTATAGAGGTTATCCAAAAGAAGAATGCAAGTGCGACTCAGTTTTCTGTGCAGGCATATCAGGTTGCGGATGGCGGTACGCAATGGGCAATTAAGATAA
Organism: uncultured bacterium; assembly: GCA_903885965.1. Classification (GTDB taxonomy): domain Bacteria; phylum Patescibacteriota; class Minisyncoccia; order Moranbacterales; family GWC2-37-73; genus CAIPMZ01. The sequence goes on along the minus strand of CAISKQ010000002.1, from coordinate 14,419 downwards.
TAAATAATGCAACATATGCGGATTATGATGTAACTGTAACAACAACCTTCCAAAATCTGGCCACTCCTTTTACTTGTGCTTCTGGAGGCGTAGTTGATGTTCCTTTTCCAGAAATAACCGGCGAAGCAGCCAATTTTGACCTTTCTTTTTATAAGGCAGATGGTTCGCTAATTGGTTGTGGTGAAAAGGCTACCTTGATAAATGAAATTAAATCAACAGGTAAATATCATAATACTGTTCGAGCAGTTAATGTTGTAGTGGGAGCGCAATATGCTTTGCCCATTGCCTATTGGAAAATGGATGACATTGCTGGAACGAACGTAACTGATTCAAGCGGCAATGGGTATACTGGTGCGCTTACTAATGGTGCAGCTTGGACTACTTCTGGAAAAAGAAATGGGGCCATAGATCTCGATGGAGTGAATGATTACGCTGATATGGGAAGCAAATTTGCGACTATTTCGACCGCTGTTTCCATTTCTATGTGGGTGAAGCCTGCTGCGACTCAGGTGCAAAATGCTGATATTTGGGGTAATCATGGTGCATTTACTGGAATGGTATTGCAGCAAGACATCTCGGATACCAATAAATATATCTTTGCTTATGGTACTGGAACAGCCTGGAATGTTAATGCTTCATCAACTAAATTTACGCTTGCAGCGGATATTTGGCAGCACGTTGTCATCACAAAGGATGAGAATTTTTGCTTTGTCTATGTAAATGGTGCTCAAGTTAGCACGGCAAGTTGCGCCGAAGCGATTGTGCCCTCAGCAACCACTAATTTCATGGTTGGGCAGGGTTTTTCTGGCCTAGGAAGAGCGTTTAAAGGTCAAGTTGATGAAGTTAAAATATTCGATTATTCTTTGTCGTCCAGCAATGTCCAAACGGAATATAATGGCGGAAATTAGGCGCTAGATTTTATAAACATTATATTTAAAACTTTGATTGGTTTGTTTCTAGGGCTTTACTCTGGTGAGTTAAGGCCCTTTTTGTTTTCCCAATTTTCCTGGTATACTTTGCTTATGGAAAATGAGCCTCAAAATTTGGAATTTTTGCAATCGTCTCAGTGGCGCCAGTTTCAGGCCAGCGTAGGACACCGAACCTTTTTTCTCGAAAATGAGGGCTTTTTGGCGTCTATTATTGAGCATGAGTTGCCAGTGGTGGGGAGATATTTGTATTGTCCGAAAGGACCTGTCGTGGAACTTGAAACGCAAAGCGTGGAGCGTGAAATGCAAAATACAAAATTATTAGTGCAAAATATGGAACGTGGGATGCAGAAGTTGATTGAATTAGCCAAGAAAGAAAAGGCGGGATGGATCAGAATTGAACCGGAAAATGAAGAAATGCTGGAAATGATTAGAAATAACGTTGAAATAAATGGAAATAAATTGAAAATAGTTAGGGCGCCACACGATATGCAGCCGAAAGAACTTTTTATTGTGGATGTTTCAAAGGATTCAGAAACTTTGCTGAGTGAAATGAAGCCAAAGACAAGATACAATATAAAACTTGCCCAAAAACGAGGGGTGAAAATTTATGTAACATGTAACATGCAGCACAAGATACAAGATACAAGATACAATAACCAAATAAATTCCAATGAACAAATTTCAAATAATCAAACCAATCAAGATACAAAATACCTGCCTACCGGGCAGGCAGGCAAGATACAAAATACCAACCTGGAGGCGTTTTTGAAGTTGACGAAAGAGATGGCGCAGCGGCATGGAATCACGGCACATCCGGAAGATTATTATCGAAAAATGATCGAAAGCTTGCCAAATGAAATGCTGCGAATTTATGTCGCCCAGTTTGAAGGAAAAATTATTGCGGCTAACCTGGTTTTGTTTTTCGGGAAAACCGCAACTTATCTGCATGGTGCATCTGGTAATGTTAGTCGAAATGTGATGGCGCCGTTTTTGCTTCAATGGCAAGCCATGCTGGATGCAAAAGAACTTGGGTGCACGCAATATGATTTTGGCGGAGTTTCAACAAAGCTGGAATTAAATACGAACTTACGAACAACAAATAAAAATTCATCATGGAGTGGAATTACTGATTTTAAGCTTGGCTTTTCGCCACAGACACAGCCGATTGAATTTCCCGGAAGTTATGATATCATTGTTAATTCAAGGAAATACGCAATATATAAAGGGCTTCAGCGAGCTAAAGGATTTCTTCATAACATGCGCAAATAAAACTTGAAAGTGAAAGCTATGCACAAATTTAAAAAACTTTTTCCTCAACAACTTAAAAATTATTATCACCTTGCTCAAGCCATCTTGGCTAATGTTTGGTATGGTTTTCCCTCAAAAAAAATAAGAGTTATTGGAATCACTGGTACTGACGGAAAAACTACAACTGTTCAAATGGTGGGAAAAATTTTGGAAGAGGCTGGCAAAAAAGTTGCGCTGGCATCAACGATAAATTTTAGCATTAATGGTAAGGAAGAAAAAAACTTGTCTCATTATACAACCGAATCTTCATTTGCCCTGCAAAAATTTATTCGCAAAGCCATCAATGCTGATTGTCAATATTTAGTATTGGAAACATCTTCGCATGCGCTTGACCAATATCGCACTTGGGGAGTGGAATATGATGTTGCAGCAATTACTAATGTTACCAGGGAGCATTTGGATTATCACAAGACGATGGAAAAATATCGCCAAGCGAAAAAAATTCTTTTCAAAAATGTTGCAAAAAACAAAGGAAACTTAGTTGTCAATTTGGATATGGAAAATCCAGAAGATTTTTTGGATTTCGAGGCTGATAAAAAGTTTGGATACACAACTGCAGAAATTTCCAATTTCCAATTTCCCTGCCTACCGGACAGGCAGGCAATTTCCAATAAAATCCCAATGACCAATGTTGAAATCATAAATGCGGAGAAAATTGAGCTTGAAATTTCTGGTTCAGTCTATAAGCTAAAAGCTACATCCTATAAGCTAAATTTGCCTGGTTTGTTCAATATCGAGAATGCGCTTGCAGCCACCTGTGTGGCCTTAGGCGAGGGGATTAATTTGCAACTAGTAAGTAATGCTCTTTCGAAAATTAAGGGCGTTGCGGGGCGAATGGAGGCCATAGGAAACGATTTAGGGGTCAATATTTTGGTTGATTTTGCACTTACGCCCAATGCTCTGGAAAGACTCTATAAACTGCTGGCACAAATCAAAAAACCGACCGCCAAAATTATTGCTGTTTTTGGTTCTTGCGGCGATCGTGACAAAGGAAAGCGGCCACTTATGGGACAAATTGTTTCGCAACTTGCTGACGTGGTGATTCTCACCAACGATGAACCATATAGCGAAGAACCACAAGCTATTATAGATCAAATATTTGCAGGAGTTATGGCTGAAGGAAAGATTGGGGATGTTGATTTAAAAGGTTCTTCCAATTTCCAAATAAATCTAAACGACCAAATTTCAAAGTCTAAGAAAAAAATGGTTGAGGGAGAAAATCTCTGGAGGATTGTTGACCGAAGAGCCGCAATTGCCAGGGCGCTTTCACTTGCCCAAAAAGATGACATCATTTGCATCACTGGCATGGGCAGTTTCGAAACGATGGTGGTCGGTGACAAAAAATTGCCTTGGAATGATCGGAGGGTGATTGAAGAAGAGTTGACAAAAATTCAATTTGGGTGTATAGTGTCAAGTTAGTTCTTTGAAAGCTCAACTTGCGATTTGCCATGGCAGAAAGGGATTTTTTCTGAGATTTTTTTCTGCTGTGGCAAAATCTTAGTGATCAGCCCAACAGCGACATTGTATTTTAAATTCGCAATGCGTTCATGAGAACATTATTGCATAAGAGAGGAGGAGACTATGTCTGCGAATCACACTATCGGAGCTATGAATAAGCTCGCCGATGCTTTGGATAATGCTGGCTTTGACGCCAGTGATGTAACAAGGCTAACGCAGTATAGCGAGCTGGCTTTAATTCTTCAGCTTTTAAACGGGCATGCTCAAATTGTTCAGCTTGAGCATATCATCGATTGCGATGCTGACCCCTTTACTCCTAATGGGTGGAGTTTCGTTGAACATTGCAAAAATGGGAAAATTCAATGGGATGCTGAGAAAATTTCATCGTATTTGTCGGAAAAGCAGCGTAGTGGAGGAATAGTTGGCAATGAGCTTCGTAAGGAGCTCGAAAAAAAGTCGAGGCTCAATGCGAATGTCCTCGATTATCTGCTCGCCAATCCGCACCTCATCCCTGAGGCGTGGAAAGGTAAATGGATATTTTTCTGGGGAACGATTTATCGCTACTCTGACGGGAATCTGTATGTTCGTTGCCTCTTCTGGGTTGGTGGCAGGTGGCGCTGGGGCGACGGTTGGCTTGCGGATGACTTCGGTGCCGACGATCCCGCTGCGTTGCTCGCAAGTTAGTGTTTTGTTTTTTGATCCTTTCGATTTTCTTGGACTCTTTGAAATTCTGTCCTTTGAAAATCAAAAAATGACCCCAAACGAGAAATCGTGCGGGGTCGTTATTTTTTTGGTATAATAAAATTGGGAGTAGGTGAATATGCAAAAAATTAAGGTTTCTTGCTACCGAAACTAGTATCCATACATTGAGAATGTCTGAGATTAAGATTTCAAACAGAGTGGTGTATGCAGAAGCTTCAAAAATGAAGATACTTGGTGCAAAATGCTGGTTGATTTTAGATCACAAATAATATTCAACCTCGAGAGTATTCAAGAGGTGGTGCATTGGATGGCATTTTGTGCAATTCGCAACTCTGACGGGAATCTGTATGTTCGTTGCCTCAACTGGAATGGTGACAGGTGGAACTGGAACTACAATTGGCTTGACAATGACTTCAATGCCGACAATCCCGCTGCGTTGCTCGCAACTTTCTTCATTTCTTCCCTAGCTGATTTGTAGGGGAGTTTTGTTTTGAGGCTATTTTTCCTGACCAACCCCCAAGCATTCTTCCAAGCTCAGTTTCTCTTTCAGCAAGGGCAGTGTATTTTTTGTCATCGAGTGATTTTGTTTCCCAAAGAAGCAAAGAAAGTATTTTTAATAAATCTGTTTTTTTGATGGCGAATTTTATGTAGGGTTGTTTTTCTGTTGGAGTTAGAAATGTTGCAGTTGCAATAGTTTCCAAAATTGAGAGCAAGCACTCATCGATTTTTTTTCCAAGTGTGTAGCGATGAGTTTTTGGAAGAATCTGATAATATTCATACCACAAAAGATAAAGCTCTTTAGCTTTGTGAAAAATTGGCGGAAGATTTCCCTGGGGGGGGGTCTTAAAAGTTGAATTTTGTTTTTTCGATTGATCAAATGTTTGCTGGCTGAAAAGATTTTCGGGCATAGGAGTTTAATTAGGTTAAAAAATTATTACACTGCTTGGTTGAATCACTGTCGGTTACAAGGAGGCTCAACCTCCATTATGGAGGTTGAGCCTCCAGCATTTATTTTTTTAGTTTGTTTGAAAATTCACTTAGGGACTAAGTCCCCAATTGGGGACTTAGTCCCTAAGTGAATGCAGTTGATTATATATGTCAAAAGTCCAACTCAGAAACAGCTTTGAAGAAATTGTCAGCGTTGAAAATTTGCTGCAGGCTTGGAAAGAATTTGAAATTGGCAAGAAAAACAGAAAAGATGTCCAGGATTTTGCTGTGTTTTTGATGGACAATATATTTTCACTCCATGACCAACTCATAAAGCATACCTACAAACATAGTGGCTATCAAGCTTTCAAAATCAACGATCCAAAACCTCGCGATATTCATAAGGCTAGCGTATGCGATCGACTTTTACACCACGGGCTTTATCGAATTTTGTATCCCTATTTTGACCTAAAATTTATTTTTGATTCCTATTCTTGCCGACTAAATAAGGGAACGCATAAAGCCCTCAAGCGCTTTAAAGAATTTGGACGAAAAGTCTCAAAAAACAATACAAAAATTTGCTGGGTTTTGAAATGCGACATCCGAAAATTTTTTGCTAACATTGACCATGAGATTTTGCTGAGTATTTTGCGAGAATATATTCCAGACAAAAAAATTCTAGGCTTGCTTGAAAATGTGATTGAAAGTTTTTCAGCTGAAAAGACAGGTGTTGGTCTGCCCTTAGGCAATCTCACTTCGCAACTTTTCGTCAATATTTATATGAATGAATTTGACCAATTTGCGAAACACGAATTAAAATTCAAATATTATCTTCGCTACGCCGATGATTTCGTGTTTTTTTCGCAAGACAAAAAAGAACTGGAAAATTTGATTCCCGTTGTCGAGAATTTTTTGCAAAACAAACTGAAATTAACTTTGCATCCCGACAAAGTTTTCATCAAAACACTTTCAGCCGGAGTTGATTTTCTTGGTTGGGTTCATTTTCCACATCACCGAACACTCAGGACATCAACAAGCCGAAGAATGTTTCGCAGGCTTGAGAAAAATGCCAAAAACGAAAGTTTGCAATCATATTTGGGGATGTTGAAACACGGCAACGCGTATAAACTTAGTGAAAAAATAAAAGCATACTCTGACAGTATGCTTTTAAAATTATAATTGAGAAAATTTTTTTAGCTAAAATACAGTTTGAGGAAAATTATTTTTATTTCTTGAACCCCTCCAAATACTGTGGCAGTTTCAAAATCCATTGGGCTTGTTGGGGATAGAACAAAAATCTTTCCACGTCTTTGACAGCCAAGGGCAGGTCGCTTTTTTTCGCTTGAGTTTCCAAAAATTCAATCAGCTCGGTGCGATTTTTGATGGGCAACTTTTTTTCTTTGAAGATGGCATAATTTGGTTCAAGGTTTTGCTGACTCAAAAACCAAACCAAGTCGTAAAAATCACGTCCTTTTTGATAGGGACGAAAAATGATCGCGATGACTTTTTGCGCAAAGAGAGTTTCGAGGGTGTTGGAAATGATGTTAAAACTTTTTCCATAGGCGAAAACTTGTTTTGATTCAAAATTGATATTTTTGTAGGGAGTTGGATCAATTTCAAATTTGATTTTCAATTTTTGATCAGCAAGGTCACTTAAGCCCATTTCTTTCATAACCTGAGAAAATTTCACATTAACAATGATAATATTTTCAGTTTTCTTGACCGTTGTGTCAGTTGGAAATCCAAGTTCGGTCAGTTTTTTTTTGAGAAATTCAGCAAGAGCCTCATAATTCAAATCGGCTTTGATTAAATCGAAATCCAGGTCTTCGGAAAATCTTTCAATTTTATGCACAAAACGAAGGCATGTTCCACCTAAGAAAGATAAATGGGGGCCAAATTTTGAATGAAAGAGAATTGCCAAAATTTCTGCCTGCAAATATTCAGTCAGGACGCGGCGGGGAACGTTTGGAATTCCACTTCTTTTAATGTAATCTTCGAGAAAAAATTTATCTAGCATTTTTTTGATAACTTAAGACACCATTAATTAGCTCATTAACTTTTTTATTCTTGAGAATATTTTTGTATAAATCTATTTTTTTCTTTTCAAATTTAAAGTCCTCGTCAATTCTTAATTCTTTCCAATAGTTAAAATCATTCTTAATTTTATGTTTGTTTAAATAAAGATAATCCAATAAAGCTTTTTCTGGGGTGGCGATGTTAAAAGAAATATTTTTTTCACTGCGTGATTCGTAGCCTGTGAAAAATTCAGGTTTAACTTTTTGATAAGAAAAATTTCCAAAAGCATTTTTGAAATATTTTGGAGTGCGGGAAGTTACGCAAGTGTAAGTTCCAGGAATGTCTGGGATGATGCCATAATAATTCAAGGCAAATTCTAGACTCAAATAGGAGGGTTCATAAATTTTTCCTGCTAGCAGGATGGGGTTGATTTCATTTTTTACGTGCGAAAGGAGATATAAACCATCCTTTATTCTTTCAAGATATCCCTTTTTAATCCAAAAGGCGATTTGAATTAAAATATTTTTTTGGTCGAAAAAAATATTTTTTACCTCCGAAGCGGTAAAAAGTGGGCATCTTTTCATTTTTTCTTCAAAATCGTAAAATTGCATATTCTCAGCCATTAATCTGATAAGCACGTTTCTTCTTAGTATTATATATCATAATAGGAAGAAACGCAATCCCGAGAAAGTTTTTTCTTTAAGGGTTATGCTGACCAATTAGATTCTATCTAAAAAGCCAAATAAAAAGCATCGTGAGTAAAAAGCCTAAAATTGCCCCAACAACAACTTCGCTGACACGGTGGCCGGTGCGTTCTTTCAGGCGGGGATATTTGTCGGTGTCGATGTTGAGTTGTTCAACCAGCATATTGAGATAGCGGCCTTGATCGCCCAAGTGCATGCGCAGACGGGTGGCGTCGTCAATGATCAGAAAAGCCAGAGCAATGGCTACGGCGAATGAGCCGTCGTTAATGCCTTCATAGTATCCAACGGCAGTGATGATGGAAATTGCAAAAGCGGTGTGAGCGCTGGGCATGTGTCCATGGGTGAAAATATAGCGAATGTCCCAGCCGTGCTTCAGGCTGTAAATAATAAACTTGACGATTTGCACGATCACGGCAACCACAATAGGAATAATGAAAATTGCATGGGGGGTGATGAATTTGAGCATAAGTTTTTTGATTAGTTGATTAGCTAAGCTTATTATAGCATAGAAATAACTTTCTTAGGGATTAAGTCCTCAATTGGGGACTTAGTCCCTAAGAAATTTTTCCATCTCTGTTGACGTAGCGAAAAAAGGTGTATAATGATTGTAATAGAAAAGACTTAAGATGCGTATTACATTTTAAAGTAAATTAACTTGCCTCTAACGAGGTAGCAAACGCTACAATGTTGGTTGGCATAAAATTGTTATGACAAGTGGCTTAATCATTGTTATTGTTTTAGTGGTAGTAGTATTGGCATTAGTGAGTATGTATAACGGCCTAATTACGCTCAAAAATAGGGTGGATGAGGCCTGGAGTGATATTGATGTTCAGCTCAAACGCAGACATGATTTGATTCCAAATTTGGTCAGCACCGTGAAGGGCTATGCGACTCACGAAAAAGAATTGTTTGAAAAAGTGACCCAAGCAAGAACGGCTGCGATGGGAGCAACTGGCCCAGTTGAAAAGGAAGCCGCTGAGAATGCGCTTTCTGGAACTTTGAAAACTTTGTTTGCAGTTTCGGAAAATTATCCAGACCTGAAAGCTAATCAAAACTTTTTGGAACTTCAAAGAGAATTGACTGACACGGAAGATAAAATTCAAGCTTCTCGCAGATTTTACAACGGAAATGTTCGTGATTTCAACACCAAAATTGAAGTTTTTCCAACAAACATCATTGCTGGCATGCTAGGTTTTGCCAAACGCGAATTCTTCGAAGCTAATGCCACTGAGAAGGAAAACGTGGAAGTTAAGTTTTAGCTGTTCTATATGTTCTAGTTGTCGTAATTGATGTAATTGCCTCAATTAAATTGTATGGGAAAGGTTGAATATGGATTTTATCGTTTAGAGGTTTGGAAACTTGGAATGGAATTGGTTGATTTTGTTTATGAAATTACGAAAAAGTTTCCAAGTGATGAGAAGTTTTCTTTGGTTTCTCAAATGAGGAGAGCGGCAGTGTCTGTTCCGTTAAACATTGCAGAAGGAAGCATCAAAAGAACGAAGAAAGATTTCGCGTCCTTTGTGAGGATTGCGCTAGGGTCATTAATGGAAACAATGACTTGTCTTGAAATTTCCTTGAGACAAAAATATATCGTAGCTGAGGATTTTGAAAAAGGGCAAGAAATTATTCAGAACATATATTTTAAATTAATTGCCTTGGATAAGTTTTTAACAAAAAAATAACAATTACAACATATATAACACCTAGAACATTTAGAACAATATGACCTTATACGATCAAGCAGATAAAAACACCCGCCTGACCTGGATTTATATCACAGGCTTTTTGGTTTTTGTGATTGGGGTTGGCTATGTTTTTGCAGGTGCGATGGGCAACAGCGGTATTTTGTATGGCGCGGTTATTTTTTCGATTTTGATGAGTTTTGGTTCATATTGGTGGAGTGACAAAATTGTTTTGGGCATGAGTAAGGCCAAGGAAGTGACGCATGAAGACGGCAGAGAAATTTATCACTTAGTGGAAAATCTTTGCATTACGGCCGGCCTGCCAAATCCAAAAATTTATATCATCGAAGATAGCGCCCCGAATGCGTTTGCCACCGGGCGAGACAAGGAGCATGGCGTGATTTGCTTGACCACCGGAATCATCGCCAAGCTTGAAAAAAATGAACTTGAAGGAGTGCTGGCCCATGAACTTTCGCATATTGGCAATCGGGATATTTTGCTTTCAACTATTGTGGTCGTTTTGGTCGGGTTCATCACCTTGATGGCTGATTGGTTTCGCAATTGGACAATTTTTGGTGGGCGCAGCAGGGACAATGATCGCGAAGGCGGACAATTGCAAATGATTTTGATGGTAGTGGCGATTGTGCTTTCGATTTTGGCTCCGATTGCCGCGATGCTGATGCAATTGGCCATTTCCCGCAAGCGCGAATTTTTGGCCGACGCTGATGGGGCATTGCTAACACGCTATCCAGAAGGACTGGCGCGCGCGTTGGAAAAAATTTCCGCCGATAGTGAGCCACTTGAATCTGCCAATCGCGCGACAGCCCATCTTTTTATTGTTAATCCTTTTAAGGGTAAAAAAATCTCTAAGCTTTTCATGACCCATCCGCCAGTCGAAGACAGAATAAAGGCCCTTCGCAATATGCCGAGCTAGTTTGAGCTAGTTTATCTTTTCTAAAAATTTAAAACAGGCAGGAGGGCGGGCCCATCCGCCAATCGAAGATCGTGTGGCAGCGTTGAGGGGGATGGAGATTAAATAAATAGTTTTTCAAGTGTGTCATTGCGAGTCTGTAATCAGGCGTGGCAATCTAGGGCGATGCAGGTTCAAGTTTGTAACTTGGACATTAAAGTTCACGAGCTGAAAATTATCACTAGTAAAAAATACGGAGCAGGTTGCAAACCTGCTCCTGCGAGAGGAAACCGAAAAACACGGATAAATGCTATTAGACGGTGCAGGTGGCGGAAAAAATCAGCCATTTGACAAAAAACTTGGTTCTGTTATACTGTACATATGAGTACAGTAAAAGGAAACCAAATTCAAATGAGATTTGCGATGCTGGCCAGACTGGGCGAGGTTGTTTTCGGAGTTCAAGATTTGGCTAATTTATGGGATATTACAAGCAAAAACAACCTGCATACTACTTTAAAACGCTATTGCCAACAAGGTTTAATTTTCCGAGTTTTTAGAGGCCTTTATGCGATCAAGCCTCTTTCAAATGTTAACCCTGTCTTGTTGGGACTGCGCGCTGCGGGCGAATTTGCCTATTTAAGCACGGAGAGTGTTTTGGCTAGGGAGGGAATTATTCAACAAAGCCTTGCCCGAATCACGATAGTTGGACAAAAATCACAAAGGTTTGCACTTTTGCAAAATGAGTTCCGAGTCCGTCAACTCGCTGATCAGTATCTTTTTAATCCGGCTGGCATAGTCGAAAAAGATGGCATAAGAATGGCGACCGCTGAAAGAGCAGTTGCTGATTTGCTATATTTCAATCCGAAAGCCTTTTTTGATGGTGGCGTGAATATTGACTGGAAAAAAGTCAAAAAAATTCAAACAGAAATCGGTTATCCAATAAAACGAAACTAATATAATCTTTGCCACCCTTGTGTCATCTTGAGCGTAGTTTTTCTCGTCTAAGACGAGAAAAACGAAGTCGAAAGATCTGGGCTCAGATCCTTCGACTTCGCTCCGACACCTTGGGGTGTCGTCGCTTCGCTCAGGATGACATTTTAGATTTAATTAAATTAATTTAATTTCATTTCATATAATAAACAAGAAATATGCTACTACCCAAACCCAAAGATGCTTTGCATCGAGCGTGGCTCCTGAGAATTTTAAGTGCTATTTATGACGATACTCAACTGGCTAATGCCCTTATTTTTAAAGGCGGAACTTGCGCAGCTTTGCGGGGTTTTTTGGATCGTTTTTCAGTTGACCTTGATTTTGATTGTGTCTGCGAAAAAAATGAATTGCCAGTTGTGAGAAAAAAAATGGAAAAGATTTTTGTTGAACTTGGTTTGGAAATTAAAGATCAAAGCAAGAAGGTGCCTCAATATTTTTTGGAATATCCAGCCAAGGCAGGCGAGCGAAATACGCTTAAAATCGATGTTACTTATCCTCCAGTAAAAGCCAACACTTCTGAAATGGTGCGACTTTCGGAAATTGCCAAAATAGCTAAGTGCCAAACCGTGGAAACGATGTTTGCCAATAAACTGGTGGCGCTCATTGAGCGATTTGAGAAAAATGGCTCGATTGCTGGTCGGGATGTGTATGATATTCACCATTTCTTTTTGCAAGGCTTCCGCTACGATGAAAAAGTTATTCTTGAAAGAAGAAAAGAGAAAGTGGAAAAATTTTTGCAGGATTTGATTGAGTTTATTGAAAAACAAGTCACCGAGACAATTATCAATCAGGATCTCAATCTGCTTTTGGAGCACAGTCAGTTTCAGAAAATTCGCAAGCACCTTAAAAATGAAACCTTGATGTTTTTGAAAAATGAGCTTGGAAATTTAAAGTTTAAAAAATAAAAAACTAAGAAGCTAAAAAGCTAAAGCCTAATAAGCTAGAAAGTATGCAATGGAAAACCCCAAAAAACACGGACAAATATTATTGGACGGCGCACGTGGCCGAAAAGATGCAAGGGTGAATGCATGAAATTGACATAGAAAAGTATTATGCTAAAATGATAAGGTAGTTTAATTATAGCGTAAACGGGCTAATTATATGTACATAAAGCGGAAAATTGAAGACGACATTTTGGGCTATTTGAAAAGAAGGGAGATTTTGGCCATTGTTGGCCCGCGTCAGTGTGGCAAAACAACCGTGTTGAAAAAAGTTTTCGAATCGCTAAAAACAGAAAAAAAAATCTTTTTGAATTTCGAAGATCAGGAAGTGCTTTCTTTGTTTGAAAATAACATTAAACGCTTTGCACAATTATACGTCGCCAGTAATAAATATGTTTTTATTGATGAATTTCAATATGCCAAACAGGGTGGAAAGCTGCTCAAATATTTGTATGATACGTATGAAACAAAAATTTTGATTTCTGGATCTTCTGCAACGGATTTAACCATTAAGGCTATTCGTTTTTTGGTGGGAAGAATTTTTGTACTTCAGATGTACCAATTCGATTTTTATGAGTATTTGTTGTCAAAAGATGCGAGTTACGCGGTTGTATATGAAAAAGAAAAAATTGATTTAAAAAATTCAAAACAAAGCCCTCTGTTGTCAGTTGAGGAAATGCTAACTTTTCGAAAATATTATGAAGACTATTTGACTTTCGGCGGTTATCCCCAAGTTGTCTTAGCAAGTGATGAAAAAACCAAGCGAGAAGTTTTGAAAAATATTTACAATACTTATTTTTTGCGGGATGTCCGCGATATCTTGGGCTTGATTGATGATTATAAGTTAAATAATTTAATCAAAGCACTTGCCCTACAAATTGGTAATATGATTGAGAGTAGCGAGCTCGCAAGTATTAGCGAATTTTCTTTCCCAACCTTGAAAAAATATTTTAATTTTCTTTCTAAAACCTACATTTGTGAATTTATAATTCCTTTTTTCACTAACAAGCGAAAAGAGATTGTGAAAAATCGCAAAGTATTTTTCTATGATACGGGGCTACGCAACTTTATTGTGGATGATTTTCGTCCTTTAAGTCTGCGAACAGACGCGGGCGCACTCTTGGAGAATGGATTTTGGATGCAGCTGGTAAAAAATGGTTTAAAGAGTCAATATTGGAGAGACAAAAATCAAAATGAAATTGATTTTATAGTTGAACTCGGTCAACAAAAGTTGGCAGCTATTGAAATAAAAAGCAGTAGTCGAAAATGCAAAGCATTGCCAGCTATTTTTATGAAAGATTATAAAAATGCTGAAGATTTTTGTTTTTATTTAAACGGAGAGGTTAGTGGAAATGAAAATAACAAGAAATTCTTGCCTTTGTTTTAACCCAAAAGCTATAAGCTAATGAAGTTTACCCCGTGGTAAATGCCACTGGGGCTAACACCTAAAAGCTAATTGAGATATGCAGTGGAAAACCCCGAAAAACACGGATAAATACTATTGGACGGCGCATGTGGCGGAAAAGATGCACTATTATGGTCTTAGCGCAGAAGGTTTTGGGTGTGATTAGAAATCCCAAGCGAACCGAGACTGGGATTGCGCCAAGCACCGTGGCGGTGATGCTGCCCGTCGGCAGTATTAAAAAGGGAAAAGTCAAACCGAAGTGGGGCAGACCTTCTTTTGGCGACTTTGAGCTTGAGCAGGAAAATGGGGTCATGCTCAATATCACTGGAGTAACCAGATAAATTAGGTTACAATTTGGATGGGGATAATCCTTAACTCATCCAAGTAATATGGAAAAAGATGACGCATCTATTGCGGAGATATTTTTGCCAAAAGGAACTACGCAGT
>CAISKQ010000001.1 GCA_903885965.1 uncultured bacterium | reverse complement strand
TTTTTGCAGATGACCTTCATCTTTTAGGGCTTCGATTCTATCCCTATCAGACTGAATCAGGTGACGAAATGACTTTCGTCTTTTTTTATTTTTTTCCATTCTCTAATTTTACCAAATTGCATTTCAAAAGAGAATTTTCGAGAATAAGCAGTAGTTACAAAAAAATAATTTCCTTGCGGGAAAGATATCACAAAGCGGCTCATGGCAAAGAGGCGCTGCTTAAACTTATCGCTGAAGTGGAAGTTGCGGAGCAAGTTTACAATTCCAACGCTATTGAAAATAGCACTTTGAGCCTCGAGGAAACTGAGAAAATTCTTTTGCAGATTGATTTGGACCGCTACATTTCTGAGCGAGAAATTTTTGAAGCCAAAAACTTGGCACAGGTTGTTTCCTATATTGATAAGCGTGCCAAGGAGCAAGAACTTTCTTTGGAAGTGATTTTATTGCTTCACAAAATGTTGATTTCCAATATTCGTGATGAAATTGCTGGCAGATTTAGAAAAGAAAATGAATTTGTGCGAGTTGGAAATTATATCGCTCCTGCTCCGCAAGAAGTTTTGGGCCGGCTTGAAAAGATGCTGGTGACCTACAACGCAGAAAGTCATGAAAATATTGTCAGGCGAATTGCGAAAATGCATCTGACTTTTGAAAACACACATCCTTTTTGCGATGGCAATGGTCGCATTGGCAGGGCTATTAATAATTATCTTTTGATTCGCGAGGGGTTTGTGCCAATCAATATCAAATTTATCGATCGCCTGAAATATTATGAAGCCTTTAGACAATTTGATCTAGGCAAAGAAACGACGATTATGGAAGAAATTGTGGGCAAAGCGTTGACAAACAGTTATCACAAGCGTTTGGCTTATCTTGAAGGCAAGGAAATCTTGACTTTGGCTGAATATGCCAAAAGAAAAAAACTTTCGCATTCAAACCTGATCAACAAAGCCAACCGACAAACCATCGAAGCTTTTCTCGAAAAAGGCATTTGGAAAATTGGAATTGATTTTGAAAAAAAATAAACCTACTTCCATATATCCATTTATGGAAGTTGAGCTTGTGTGGTTATTTCTTAAGAAGAAAAAGATACTAACAAATTATTGGCTTGAAAATGAACAAGAGTATGAAAAAGAATCAAATTATCAGCCAAAATAGTTTCACGGAATTTTTACTTTACACTACGCCAAATGGCAAAGTGAAAATGGTTAGTTCTATTTTGGAACATACCACCCAGCATGCTTTCAAGAGTAAGAAATAAAATTATGAAACAGGATAATCAAAAATCACAAATAGTAATTTATAAGTCGCCAGCTGGGGAAACCAAAATTGATGTGCGTTTTGATGGCGGAACTGTTTGGCTGACTCAAAATGCGTTGGCTGAACTTTTTCAGACCACCAAAAATAATATTAGTATTCATGTAAAAAATATTTTCAAAGAGGGGGAATTGGTGCATAGTGCAACTGTTAAGGAATATTTAACAGTTCAAAAAGAGGGCAAGAGAGAGGTTTCGCGGGACTTGGCAATGGAAATTGTTGAAAAGAATTTTAATGAATATCGAAGAATTGAGGCCACCAAGGATATTAATTTCGATGAAGTTGCCTTGCGAGTTTTGGCAAGCGCAAAAGTTAAAAAGAGTAAAAAATAAGTATATTTTTATGATAAAATACATCTTAAATTCTGGTGGGGTGCGGAATTCGGCGGATAGGGGTCGGAAATTTTTTGAGGAGGTTTTTAGGGGGCTTGGAAAAAATCCAAAATTGTTGATTTGCAATTTTGCCCAGCCAAGAGAGGATTGGGAATTTCGCTATGCTGATTCTGTGCAATACTTTGAAAATCTTTTCGGTGACGTCGCTCCTGTTTTGACTTTGGCTTTTCCAAAAAACTTTGAAGATCAAATCAAGGAGTGCGACGCAATTTATATCCATGGAGGCGATGACCACCTGGTTCAATATTGGCTGAGAAAATTCGATGTGCCAAAAATTTTTGAGGGAAAAGTGGTTGCAACCAATTCTGCCAGTTCCAATGCACTGGCACAATCTTTTTGGACTTGCGACTGGAGAAAGTGCATGAATGGCTTGGGAATTTTGCCCGTCAAATTTATCTCCCATTACAAATCAGCATATGGAGAGACTGACCCACGCGGGTCAATTGATTGGGAAAGTGCCAAAAAAGAACTCGAAAATTTTGGAGACAAGAGTTTACCAATTTATGCTCTGGAAGAAGGGGAATTTGTGGTTTTTGAAGTGTAACCTTGTGAATTTTAAAATTAGTTACAATCAGCTACAATTGGACATAGTTGAAATATAGCCATTAAAAAATAAGGTATAAAAAGGCTCATACGCAATACATGGTTCCAACCAAGGATTATCTCTAAATTTTTACGAGCTTGTTTGCTTTTTAGACCATTATGAGCGACAGCGAATTCTGAGCGATTGGCTATAACTCCTAGCCAAGAGTGTGTCCTAAAAAGTAAACAAGGGAAGTAAAAATTTCTAACTTAGCTTCCAAGAACCATAAATTGCGTATGACCCTATAAAAACTTTAAAATATTTTACTTCCATATATCCATTTATGGAAGTAGGGACTTCTAAGATAGAAATATGAAATTATTGAAAGTTATCAAACATAACGAATTGTTTCCACCATGCCAGTCAAAGGATGGTGGGGATATTGAAATCAGAAATGCGGCTCGGGCGGTGGTTTTTGACGGCGAAAACAAAATTGCAATTTTGCATGTTTCAAGACATGGCTATCACAAATTGCCCGGGGGTGGGGTTGAAGCTGGGGAGGATATGGCAAAAGCCTTGGAGCGAGAAATGAAAGAAGAAATCGGCAGTCAAATTGAGGTCATTGGGCAGGTTGGCAGGATTATTGAACACAAAGACGCACAGAATTTGAAGCAAGAGTCTTTTTGCTGGTTGGCAAAGTTGGTCGGCGAAAAAGGGCAACCAGATTTTACCGAGGAGGAGCTCGAAGGTGGCTTTGAAGTGATATGGGTTTCGATTGATGATGCGATTGAAATCCTCAGAAATGACCAGTCAGACAATTATGACGGGAAGTTTATTGTGATTAGGGATTTGTGTTTTTTGGAAGAAGCTAAAAATTTACAATAAAATTATGAAGTTAAAAAGAGCAACAATTAAAGATACTGCAACACTTTTGGAAATAGAAGAAACAACTAGGGGTTTAAAAGTCTATTCGGGATATTTTACGGGAAAAGAAATTAAGCAGTGGCTTAAGAATGATATTGTTTATCTAATTGAAAATGGGGGGGGGCGTTGTCGGCAGTGTCTCTTATGAAATTAAAAACAAAGATCATGTTTACATAAGTGGACTGGCTATAAGATCGGAATTTCGCGGACAAGGTTTGGTAAGACAAGCAATGGGTTTATTATTCGCGGAGTTAACTAGCTTCAAGAAGTTTAGTTTGGTGGTGCATCCCGATAATCATGCCGTTAAACTATATAAATCTTTTGGTTTTAAGAAGGAAACACTGGTTGAAGATTATTTTGGTGATGGGGAGCCACGTTTGGTTATGGTAAAAGATAATAACATATGAAAAGAATTTTAATTTTGGGCTCAGTTGGCTCTGGAAAATCAACTCTCGCTAATAAGCTCCATGAAAAATTGGAATTGCCACTTTTTTGTTTGGATAACTATTTCTGGAAACCAAATTGGCAAGCAACTGAAAATAAGGAATGGCGCAAGAAAGTTGAGCAATTATCTCAAGCTGAACAGTGGATCATGGATGGAAATTTTTTAAACACATTGGATATTAGAATGCCAAAAGCTGATATAATCGTTTTTATAGATCGCAGTAGGTTTGTGTGTTTGTATCGATTTGTCAGGAGGGTTATTAGGAAAAGGGAGTATGGCGCAATTGAAGGATGTCGAGAAAGTTTAAATATAAAAATGTTGATTTGGATTCTTTGGAAATTCCCGCAGTATTCTAGAAAAAATATAATTACTGAAATTGAAAAAATAAGAGATGAAAAAGATGTCTATATTCTGAAATCAGACAAGGAAGTGGAGGAATTTTTACATTTATGAAAATACGCTATGCTGAAAGTTCTAAGAAAAACTAAAAATATTTTAACTAAATCCTTAAAATCATTCACAAATTTAAAGGATTATTTTTATTTGCAAAAATTGAGGGATGGCGATTATAAGGTTTTAGACTCAGTGAGATATTATTGCCAATTTGCCAGTCCGGAATTAGTGGAAGACATTTTGGAAAAAAGAATTTTGGCGCAAGTCGATCCTCGCTGGCAGGGATTTGGATTTAAGACGGCGGATGAATATGCTTTTTGGTCTTGGAGAGCTTGCGGAATTGTTTGCTTGAAAATGATTATCGATACGTTTAATGGCAGTGACGAAAAAGTCAGAGCTTTGCTTGAAAGAGGAATTGAATTGGGCGGCTATGTTGCGTATGACAAAAGTGGCAAGCTTGTTGACAAGGGTTGGTATTATAAGGCATTGATAAATTTAGCGCGTGAGTATGGATTCAATGGAAAAATATTTTCTCATTTATCAATTCAAAGCATTTGTCGAGAAATTTTGAGTAAACATTTCGTGATTGCCTCAGTTGATCCGGGCTTGATTCGCGGTGACAGAATTGAATCGCAATATAAAGGTGGACACGTGGTTTTGGTGCATGGTTTCAAGCGGGAGGATGGTCACTGCGTCGGATTTTATTTGCATAACCCCTCTGGTAAAAGCGAAGAAACCAGAAAAGCTTTTATTTCGATTGAAGTTTTCAAAAAAGCTTTTGCCGAAAGAGGGTTTAGCGTTTGGAAATAAAAATATTTTTTTCAAAATCCAAAAAGCCACTATGCGAATGGTGGCTTTTTTGGGGTCATACGCAATACAGGGTTCTAGGAATATAACTTGGCAATTCTGAAAAGAAAGAATTTCTTGTCTCTCACGCCTCGAACTACCGCTCTGAAACCTTTTAACTTTGCATTAAACGACTCGGCTGAAGCATTGGTGCTTCTGTTGGTAAAATAGTTCAGAATAGTCGCCTGGTGCAAATGAATTGAATCCGCTACTACTAAAAATGATTCAATTTGTTTTTCTTCAACTTTAGTATACCACTGCTTAAAACTTTCTACCGCTTCTTCTTTTGAGTGACTATATTCATAACAACCTCGAAACATCATGGCCAGTTCGTAAGCTTTTTCCAGCTCTGGAAATTCTACAAACAAAATTTCAGATCTTCTTTTTTGAGATACTGTCTATTTACTTTCGGCTTTAAAGAGTAAATACTGACTCCTTGCTAGGAGTTGTTTTTGAGTATCTCCATTTTCAAAAATAGCAGGCACATATCTAGTTTTTTCTTTGCGACATTGTTTAATTTCTTCGTTTTCCTTTTTCAGGGCTTCTCTTCTTAAATTGATTCTAATTTCTTGCACTGCTCCAGAGACTAATTGTTGGACATGAAATCTATCAGTGACTAAGTCTGCCGAGCTAAAAGAATTTCTAATAATTGCATCCATCGCAGGGCTCATATCTAACGTCACTTCTTTAACGGCAGTTCTTTTTTCTTTCGCTATGCCTGCTAAAACCTGGCTAACCTCAACGGCTTTAGTTCCACTGACAATGGCTACCAGAGCCTTCTTTTTGCCGTGAGCAGCTTTGTTGGTAACAATAGTGTAAAGTTCTCCATTGCTAATTGCTACCTCGTCGATACTTAATTTTTCTCCAATATTTTCAGGGAAAAGTAGCCACTCCTCAGCATGTGCTAATTGATCCCAATCTTTAAAGCCACTCAGGTGGTCTTTGTATTGTTTTTCAAATTCTTTCGCTGGGATCCTTTGAGACCTTGCGATAGAAGCCAGCGAGGATGGTTCCTCTTCCGCCGTCTTCTTTTAAAAAATCGGCAAACTCTTTTTCAAGTTGAGTACCAGGGAAGGCTAACGGAATATTTCTTTTCAGATACTTGCTTTGACCCTCGATTCTCCAATATCTTCTTCGAAAAGTTAGTAAACTTCTTCTACCCCTGATTGGAAAATCTGTGATTGTAATGTCGTGAAATTTCCTGGCCGTAATCTTTTGGTTTTCAGCTATGGGAGGGTTATCTTTTTCTTCCAAGGTAATTTTAATATCCTCGCCATCAATGGTTGCATCAGTTAAATTAAACCATTCAAATACCCCTTTTGGAAAAATGAGTTCCAATGCTTTTTGCTGGATTTCCATACAAACAAAATCGTTAAAAAATTAACAATTCTATTGTATCTCATTTTAAGCTAGAACCCTATATTGCGTATGACCCCTTTTTTGGGGTCATACGCAAATTATGGCTTTTGAAAAATAAATTGGCAATTTTTACTTCGCTTGTTTACTTTTTAGGACACGCTCTTAGTTGGGAGTTATAACCAATCGCTAAGAATTTGCTGTCGCTCATAATTGTCTAAAAAGCAAGCAAGCTCATAAAAATTAGAACCATGATTTGCGTTTGACCCTTTTTTTGTGAGATATTTTTTTTATTTTTTCTCCAATTTTTTCTCTTCAAATATTTGATAGAGTAGATAGAAAATAATTCAGACCCATATATTAATATATGGGTCTGAATTATGAATAAGCAAAAAAATTCATTGAGGACTAGATTTGTTGGTGAGAAAATGCTATTGTTTGACATATACCCTATGGGGGTATATCATATATCCATAGGGCAGGGTGAAACTGCTCGAAATTAATCAGCTTAAAAAATAAAGAAAAAATGAACAAAGTTAAAGTAGATTCGACAAAATGTCCCCAGGATCATTCGTGTCCGTTGGTCAGAATTTGTCCAGCTGGCGCAATTAGTCAAAATGGCTATGGCGCACCGATGATTGACGAGGATAAGTGCGTTTCCTGCGGTAGATGCGTCATCACTTGCCCCTATCATTGCCTTTCTTTTGAATAATTAATAGGTTGATTGCAGGGTTGCAAATGTGCTATGATATTCTGACAGGAGATAAAAAAATAATTAACTAAATTAAAGCAAAAATATGAGTCAAGAAATGGAATTTACAGATCAAAATTTTGATCAAGAAGTTATCAAGTCAAATGTACCAGTATTGGTTGATTTTTGGGCACCTTGGTGTGGACCATGCCAAATGATGGGGCCAATCATTAAAGAACTTGCTGAGACTCTGGGAGACAAGGCTAAAGTTGGCAAGCTTAATGTTGACGAAAACGCGGCGATTTCTTCGCAGTATGAAATTATGTCAATTCCAGCCATTAAGATTTTCAAAGGTGGAGTTGTCGTTAAGGAGTATGTTGGTGTGCAGTCTGCGGAAAACTTGAAAAAAGCTTTGGAAGAATTGGCTTAATTTTTTCGTTAAGATTTATTTAGAAAAGCCACCTTAGATGGATGGCTTTTTTTGTTATGCTTTTAAAATGCTAATTCTTGTGTTTTAGCTAAATTCGGGGTATACTGGCAAATAAACCTAAGAGGTCAAATTCGTAATGACTCAGAAAATTTTCAATAAAGAAAATGCCATAGAAAGGCTTCAACAAGGGATAGAAGATGCTGTTTTTGTTCGTGGGCTTGCCTATTATGAAGATGGTCAAGTTGGTCGTGTTAGGAGTAAATTTTTGCAGGCGGGAAAAATAAGAATTTCTGCTTTTATTTTAGGCAGCGATGAATATGAGACGGTTGCGATTTTTAATCTAAAAAAAGTCAGCAGTGGGGATCTTCAATTTGGTTTCAAGAGTCAAGCATACAAGGAGCAGCAAGAACTGGGAGAATATTTCTTGAAAAAATATTGCTTAGTTTTGAAGTTGGAACAATATTATCCGAGCATTGAGCTGCATGAAAAAAATAAGCCGGATCAGGGTTATTGGGCTGTGCGTTCAGATGAACTCTTGAATCGCGAAAAAAATCGGCTTACTCAAAAGCAAAAAGAATTGCTTGTGTTTCTAGGGAGAATTCAAGCTTGGTATAATCCAGGTGAAATTGACTGGGGACAATTGCTGAGTTTGGCAGAGGAATGCGAAATTGAAATTTTTCTGAACAGAAAAAACGTTAAAAGTAGATTGCATTTCAGCGAGCATCCGCAAAAAATAAGCGCTAGGCTGTTTTTTAAAAAAAGTGATCAGGGTCAAGGGAATGAGACCGCAAAACAAACAGACGTTATTTTTGGCTTGAGGAGTAAAAAGTTTTCAAGCAGTAGCGCAAAATTCTTTTTGAGCCGAAATTCTCTAGTGATGCTTGATGATTTTCAACTGGAGCTTTTTCCTTTGCCTGACGTTTTGGTAGGGATAAGTTCTCGCATTTTGCAAAATATTCATGACTATCAGCGTGGTTATCAAAATGAAGTCATCTCTTCAGTTATGGAAACAAAGTTAAGAGAAGATGAAATGCTCAACATTAATGAAATCATTGCTAGCGCCGCAGTTACCTTTGATTTGGAAAGTAAATTGCCAGAAAAGTTTGAAATTGAAAAATTTGAAAAAGTTGGTCCGGTTATTTTGGTTGATTATGATAGTTCAAACAACTTTTTGCAATTGCGAGCGGCAGTGGATTATGGTTTCTTGAAAATTGATGTGGCGCAAACAGTTTATCGAAGTATTCGCGGAGGGCGTCTGAGTTTTCAACAAAAATATTTTCCGAGCAGAAGGCGATATCACTTGAAAATCGAAGGTGATAAAATATGCTACGCTGAAATTGCAGAAAAAGCAGAGATTGCGTTGTTTCGAAAGTTTTCCGAAGATGAAAAGTTTGGTTTTTCAAAAGCGGTTTGTTGCGTCAAAAAAGGCGCAAAGCAGATTGAAAATTTCTATAGCGCGAATTGGTCAAACATCAAAGCGCTTGGCTATCGAATGGAATATGCTGGCGAGCATTTTGATTTTGTGGAAGAAGACTTTAAGGTTGACTATGATGTTAGTTTTGATAAAACCAATGATTGGTTTGAATTTGATGTGACTTGTTATGGCGGAAAAAACAGTCTTACTATCGAAGACCTTCGAAAATATGTCAAAGATAAGCAGCAATTCTTGAAATTGGCGGATGGACGAATTTTGAAAATAACCAACCGTCAGGAATTGGAAAAGTTTGTGCTGATGTTGGAAAGTTTTTATCAGAAGGAAAATCAGAAATTCGAAGGTAAGATTTTTCATGCGCCTGAGTTGGAGGATATATTGGCGGGTTCGCAGTATTATAGCGGAAAAATTTCGCAAAGTTTCAAAAGTTTTATGTCGGAAGCGCAAAGTGGTAAGCCGGTTGAGAAAATGAAAATGCCTGCGAAGATTGAAAAACCTTTGCGCGATTATCAAAAAGATGGCATCAATTGGTTTTATTTTTTGCGGAAATATCATTTCGGAGGAATTTTGGCAGATGATATGGGATTGGGAAAAACTTTGCAGGCGCTGAGTCTGGTCGCGATGAATAAGGTTCAAAACAAACCTTCAATTGTGATTTGTCCAAAAACTTTGCTTTTCAATTGGGAAGATGAAGCTGAAAAATTTTTTCCCGAAATGAAAAAAATAGTTATCAGCGGAACTCCCATTGAGCGACGAAATCAATTGAAAAATATTGAGAAATATGATTTGGTGATAACCTCTTATCCTTCGGTCAAAAAAGATCAGCAAGATTATGATAAATTGAAATTCAATTATTGCTTTATCGATGAGGCTCAATACATCAAAAATCACAAAACCCAAAATGCAAAATCGGTAAAAAAAATTAACGCTGATTATCGTCTGGCTCTCACGGGAACACCGCTGGAAAATTCAGTGTCTGAAATCTGGTCGCTTTTTGACTATTTGATGCCTGGTTTTTTGGGAACACATCATGCTTTTGCTGAGAAGTTTGAAAAACCAATTATGAAAAACGCTGACGTTGTCGCTCTGGAAGCGCTCAGGAAAAAAACGGCGTGTTTTATTCTTCGTCGGACTAAGGAAAAAGTTCTTAAAGAGTTGCCGGCCAAAATTCAGCAAGTCAGTCATTGCCAATTGGGCGCGGAGCAAAATATTTTGTATCAAGAAATTTTGAACAATGTCAAAAAAAATATCAACGAGGTTGTCCAGGAGAAGGGATTTGCCAAATCGCAAATTCACATTTTGGCAGGTCTGACTAAGTTGCGACAAGTTTGCAATCATCCAGTCTTGCTTCTGAAGGATGACAAATATGAAAAATATTCTTCTGCTAAATTGGAATTATTTTTGGAGTTAGTGGATGAAATTGTTTCAGCTGGCAAGAAAGTCTTGGTCTTCAGTCAGTTTACGCAAATGCTAGACATCTTGGCCAAGGAGCTGGATAAACAAAAAGTTGGCTACCATTATCTTTCTGGCAAAACAAACAATCGCAAGCAATTGGTTGATGATTTTAACAGTAATGAAAAAATCCCTGTCTTTTTGATTAGTTTGAAAGCGGGGGGAACTGGTCTTAATTTGGTGTCGGCTGACAACGTGATTATTTTTGATCCTTGGTGGAATCCGAGCGTGGAAAATCAAGCCATTGATCGGGCTCATCGCATTGGGCAAAAGAAATCAGTTAATGTTTATCGCTTGATCGTCAAAGGCACAATTGAAGAAAAGATTGTCCAGCTGCAAAACAAAAAGAAATCTTTGTTTGATAATATGATTGGAGAAAGTGATGATTTATTTAAGAAATTGACCTGGTCTGATGTGAAGGAATTGTTTCAATAAATGCGAGTCTGTAATTATTCGTTGATATATTTTTACCTCACTCGTCTTTTTTTAGAGCCCGCATTCAGCCCAAGATTATGGTCGAATGCTTAGGCTCGCTGTCGCTCATACGGCCTAAAAAGAAAACAAGCTCGTAAAAATATCGCGATACTTCTTTTTAATAAAAAAATTGTTTAGAACTTAACTAAATAATGCATGCCCTGGAAATCCAGAAATGTTTCATGAAAGTGAAAATTATGCTATATTCAAGCCATATAGAATGAAAAATAAACAGTTGCAGAAAATTTTACCAATGCTAATAATATTAGTCAGTCTCGTTTTGATTGGACTGTTTTTTGCTAGTCAAAAAATTGCCTCATCTGAATCTGAAAAATTGGCAAAAGAAAGAGAGCAAGCTACTCAGGCTGAAAATAGTGATTTAGGCAAACAGGTGAAAATTCTTTTTGTGGGGGACATAATGCTTGATCGCTACATTAGGCATATAAGTGAGAAGAAAGGCGTTGATTTTGTTTTTGCTGGAACCCAGAAAATTCTTTCGGAAAATGACTTAGTAGTTGGCAATCTTGAAGGTCCAATCACGAATAATCCTTCAGTCAGTGTGGGCAGTGAAATTGGCGCCCACGATAATTATATTTTTACTTTCGATCAAAATGTCGCAGCTGATCTTTGGAAAAATAATATTAAACTTGTAAATATTGGCAATAATCATATTTTGAATTTTGGAGCCGACGGTCTCGCTCAGACCAAGGAAAATTTGAGCAGTAGTAAAATTGATTATTTCGGAGATCCGGCAGATGAAAAAAGAATTGCCATTTGGAACAAAAATGGTTTGAAGTTAGCCTTTGTCAATTACAATCAATTTGAGAAAGATGGAGCAGCTAAAGCATTAGATGAAATCCAGTCTGCCAAGAAAATGAATGTTGACAAGATAATTTTGTACACTCATTGGGGAACAGAATTCGTGGTTGATCCTGATGCAAAAATCAAAGAGCTAGCCCACGGCTTCATTGATAGTGGCGCTGATTTGATTATTGGCAGCCACCCGCATGTTATTCAAAGTAAGGAGGAATATAAAGGAAAAATGATTTACTATTCACTTGGCAACTTTATTTTCGATCAATATTTCAGTCCTCAAACCCAGCAAGGATTGACTGTTCAGATTGAACTAAATTCAAAAGACAAAAAAATAATCATCAAAGAAATTCAGGTTATTTTGAAACCTAATGGTCAGACTGTTAAGAGGTAATCAGTTCAATTGTTTTGACATCGCGGCTTATCTGACCTATGATACTATTAGGTAAAATTAGCTTAATAACGGCATAAAATAGCTTGTTTTGTCAAGAAATACTTACTTTTTTATCGGTTAAAATCAGAATCACTATGTTGAAAAAAATAAAAAAGAATTTTCAAAAATATATAGGTGGAATTTTTAGCAACCTTTCAAATGATATTGGAATTGATTTGGGGACTGCGAATACACTTGTGTATGTTAAGGGTAAAGGAATCGTGATTAATGAGCCATCTGTCGTTGCAATTAATAAGCGCACTGGACAGGTTCTGGCAATTGGCAAGGATGCGAAAAGAATGGTTGGTAAAACGCCTGGGCATATTGTGGCAACGCGACCATTGGTTGATGGCGTGGTGAGCGATTTCGAAGTCACAACACAAATGCTCAAATATTTCATTGAAAAGGTTCACAAAGATTCTTTTTCTTTCTCTCCGCGACCACGAGTTCTCATAGGCATTCCATCTGTCATCACTGAGGTTGAAAAGAAGGCCGTGATAGATGCGGCTATGAATGCTGGTGCTCGCGAGGCTTATTTGATTGAAGAGCCGATGGCAGCCGCTATTGGTGCGCGACTTCCAGTAACTGATGCTCGTGGAAATATGGTAGTTGATATTGGCGGCGGTACTTCTGAAATTGCGGTTATTTCGCTTGGCGGAATTGTGAGCGCGCGAAGTCTTCGTGTGGCTGGCGACGAAATGAACGAGGACATTATTCGCTATTGTCGAGACGAGTTTAATCTTTTGATTGGAGAAAAAACTGCCGAGGATATTAAAATTGCAGTGGGAAGCGCTTACGTCCTAAAGGAGCAGCTTACGATTCCAATCAGGGGGAGAGATTTGGTTAGTGGTCTTCCAAAAGAGGTCAACGTTAATGATACTCAAGTTAGAGAAGCAATTTCTCGTTCTATTAGGATTATTGTGAACAACGTAAAGACTGTAATTGAAGAGACTCCGCCGGAACTTTTGTCCGATATTATGCAGCGCGGAATTATTTTGGCTGGTGGTGGAAGTTTAATTAGGGGATTGGATAAGTTAATTGCCAATCAAACGGAAATGCCGGTTCGAATGATGGAAGATCCTCTCACCGCGGTGGTTCGGGGAACTGGAATCGTACTCGAGGACTTGGAAGTTTTGAAACATGTGTTAGTTGAGGATCAGCGAGAAAAATCCTTCAAATAAAAAAGTTTTTAATATATGCGAAGATTAACTTCAACCAGAATATTTAAAGTGACATTTATTGCGATTTTTTTTGGGTTGCTTATTCTTGTAAATCCAAAAGGCGCCCTAAATCCAGTCAGGAATGTTTTCTTGGACGTGCTGGCTCCGTTGAAGAGAATTACCTATACAATATCTGCTAGCATTGAAGGCGTTGGGGAATTTGTCGGTTCGGTTGGACAGTTGAAAAAGGAAAATGAAAAACTTTTAAGTGAGAATCAAGGTTTGTTGGGAGAAAGGACGATGCTGGCTGATATGAGAAATGAAAATGATGACCTTCGCAGTCAATTAGAACTGCTGCCAAGAAATCAGTATAAATTATTGTCGGCAACCATTATTAGTCAGGACCCAAATGGGATGGGAAATTGGATGGAAATTGACAAGGGAAGCGAGGATGGACTGACTGAGGGTATGCCAGTTGTAGTTTCCAAAAGCGTTCTTGTGGGGCGTATTGGCGATGTTACCCCAAGGAGTGCAAAGGTTGTTTTACTTACAAATCCAAAAAGTGTTGTGAGTGTAGCAACCACTCAGACTGGGGCAAAAGGCGTAATTAGGGGTGAATATGGTCTAGGTATTATTTTTGACATGATACTTCAAACGGATTCTGTTCAAAGTGGAAACGAAGTTGTTACTTCCGGAATAGGCAGTCAAATGCCGCGTGGTTTGTTTGTTGGAACAGTGCAAGATGTCCATCCTTCGAGTGATCATTTATTTCAGCAAGCTGGGGTAATATCACCAATTCAGATTTCAAAATTGCAATTTGTTTTTGTGATTATTGGAAATAAGTAGTTTGTAATTTGTGAATCTTTTCTATTGCTAAAAGCTGAATATGCAAGTTGCGTGACCATAGAATCTTATGAATAAAAAAATTATTTATTGTGTAATTATTCTTTTTGCCATTTTACTTCAGTTGAGTTTTTTGCCACTTATCATCGGGGCGAGCGCGCTTGGGGATGCTGTTTTGATGCTAGTTCTGGCACTTGCAGTGATTGATGGTTTTACCTTGTCTTTAAGTTGGGCTATTGTTGCCGGTATTTTATATGACTTTGCGACTTATACAACGTTAGGTGAGCACGTGATTATTTTTTTATTAGTTGCCTATGTGGTGAGTTTTTTCTCTCGAAGACTTTCAGTTGAAGTCAAAGGGACTGGATTGCTGTTACTTCTTCTTTTCATTGCAGTTACCACAATCATTTCAAACTGGCTGCTGGCTATATTTCTCATACTAGGCGATAAGTCGATCAGATTTCATATGCAGGCTTTCGGAAATTTCAGACTGATTGTTTTTCAAGTATGTTGTAATGCTATTATATTTTTTCTTTGGTATAATCTCATTGGAAGGATTAAGAAAAATATTTTATAGGCTTAAAATCCTAGCGTTTTCTAATGGCGTTTTATACCTTAAGTCTCAATCAAATATAATTTTGCGAAAAATATATGCTAAGAAGAAAAAAACAAAATAAAAATAGCTTGAGCATATATTCTGGCATGGAAATAGAGGATTATGTGCTTACTGCAACTGAAAAGGAAGCTACTAAAATGGAAAGAGGTTTTGAAAAAAAATGGCTCGATTATTTATGGTGGGTTATTGTCTTTTTTGTGGCGATTCTTGTTAGTCGCATAATTTTTCTGACCGTAATAAGAGGGTCATATTATCAAGACATTGCGAAAGGCAATAGTATTAAATCAATTGTGATTAAAGCTCCTCGTGGAAGAATTTTTGATCGCTTCGGCACGCCATTAGTTAGTAATATTCCAAGCATTGATGCAGTAATAACTCCCGCTGATTTACCAAAAGACGGCGCAAAAATTATTGAACTTTCTCAGGCACTCTCTTCTATTTTAGGTATGAATCAAGCTGAGTTGCAGTTGGTTTTAGATGGTAGCAAAACGAGCTCTCTTGATACTGTTTTACTTAAAGAAAATATTTCTCAAGATGAATCTTTGAATCTTCTGGAAAAAGAAAATGTACTGACAGGAATTTTTATTGAGAAAACAGCTATTCGTGGATATTCCGATGCTCAAATTTTTTCACACATTCTTGGCTATGAAGGAAAAATTCAGCAAAAAGAACTTGATAATGACAAGAGTTATAGACTGACTGATTATATTGGTAAGCAGGGCATTGAAAAATCTTACGAAAATAGTTTACGTGGAGTCAATGGTGCTGACCAGATTGAGGTTGATTCTATGGGTAGTGCGAAACGTGAAATTGGAATTATTAATCCAAAGCCCGGCAGTGATTTGGTACTTAATATAGATGCGGGTCTTCAGAAAAAAATTTATGATAGCATCAACACTGTTCTGGAAAAAACCGGAACAAAAACTGCAGCTGCGGTGGCCATTGATCCAAGGACAGGTGGCGTTTTGGCAATGGTAAACGTTCCTAGCTATGATAATAATCTATTTGCAAAAAAAATATCTACGCAGGATTATGCTAAATTAACTAGTGATCCAAACAAACCACTTTTCAATCGCGCAATTAATGGGGAATATCCACCTGGTTCAACTGTTAAGCCTGCAATTGCTGCCGGTGCACTTTCTGAGGGAACAATAACCCCGTCAACAATTATTGACGGACTTGGTGGGTCGCTTAGGGTTGGTGGATTTAGTTTTGGCGACTGGAAGGCGCATGGTCCTAGTGATGTTCGTACCGCTATCGCTCAAAGTAATGACATTTTTTTCTATACAATCGGGGGAGGTTATGGAAACATTCAAGGACTAGGCATGGATGTTATGAAAAAGTATTATAATTTTTTTGGATTTGGAGAACCAACCGGAATTGATATTGGAGGAGAAGCTTCTGGCTTTATTCCAAGTGAGCAATGGAAGCAGGATAAACTTGGAGAAAAATGGTACATTGGGAATAGCTATCATGCTTCAATTGGCCAAGGTTATGTCACAGCTACTCCGCTTCAACTGGCAAGCTATGTTGCAGCTATTGCAAATGGGGGTACGCTATACAAGCCCCATCTTGTCTCGCAGATAAAGAAAAGCAATGGCGAGGTGCAGGATATAAAGCCAGAGGTTATTCGCAGTGGATTTATTGCGCCAGATATTTTGAAGGTCATTCAAGAAGGTATGCGAAAGACAATTACTGACGGAACGGCACAAGTCTTGAAAACAATGCCAGTTGAGATTGCTGGAAAAACAGGCACGGCTCAATTCGGAAGTAGTGGTCAGACTCATGGCTGGTTTATTTCTTATGCTCCTTATAATAATCCTCAAATAGCTATAGCAGTTTTGGTTGAAGGAGGGGGAGAGGGAAATTCCAGCGCCTTGCCAGTTACGCAAGAGGCTTTGAAATGGTATTTTGGAGGCAGACAATAGATATATTGCTACATTGTTATATTGCTACATTGTTATTTTTGGCAAATAAAAAAACACGAATGATTTCGTGCTTGATGTTTTTGGATATTTCCAATTGAAGTATATTTTTAAAGGCTCTTAAATTTTTGCAATTTCTTTGCGAAAATTTAAGAGCCTTGTGTTCATTCTTGATGAGCTTTTAGTTCCTTTATTAGTTCATTGGTTAATTTTTTGAGCATAGCTCTCGTTTTTTTAAAAGGCCATGCTTCAATGTACTCAAAGTCACGACTGATTGTGTCGTTTACCTCAAGTTGTAGATTTTCTTCGGGAAACCTTTGCGTAAATTTATACGCATTGGCTCGCCAATAATCCAATTTCCAAGCTGAAATCATATGCTTGGTTTCATCGCTGGTGACATATCGATCCTCAATTTTTGTTAAAGCAGAACTCAGTCTCGAATCAACTAATAATCCTGCAAGCCAGCGACGATATGAAAAGGTCATGTAATAACGTGCATCCTGCATAATAAACCCTCTCTTATGTTTTGCTCCAAAAACGGAGCGTTTATGGTTGACTTCTTAAAAAAAACTGAAAATTTATTCACTTTTTAAAGGCCAAAATACTAATTGTTAATCTTAGCACAGAAAAAGTCTTTTGTCAAACAAAATTGGATAAAATGGCTTAAAAAAGGCAAAATAATGATAAATTGTTATACTGTTATATTGTTATATTGTTGGGATGCGGATTTTTGTCAAAATACAGGAAGGCTGAACCTTCTCCGAAGGTTCAGCCTTCGGAACTTCTAACAATGTAACAATGTAACAATATAGCAATATATTTCGGTTGACAATTCCTGAAAAATTACCTATACTTTATCGATTGTGGTATAATTTTGGTTAAGGTCTTTGAAAATAAAATGTATCAAATCAGCCAGGCAATCGCCGTTCGTCTTTGACGAAGGGAGGAAAGTCCGGACATTCCCTATGTAAATAGGAGCAGGGTAGTGGGTAATTCCCATCGCCAGTGCGTAGCATTGGAAATTCCAAAATTCAAATTAATTTGTTTCTTGTAGCTTCCATTGTTGGGCATTGGCAGAGGTGCGAGCAGAGACGTCTTGCGCGAAAGTTAGCAAGACATCCAGCCCTTTTGGGTTCAAAATTAAATGCAGTGATGAATGTGTTCTTACTCATTTAATATCGTGTCCAAAAGGGCTGGATGAGTTCTTATGGAAACATGAGAGGTGAAACGGCTAAATCCTTACTTGGATGCAAGGCCGTATCCAGTCCTTTGCTTGCAAAGAGCTGGAGGTGCCGCTTGAGCGTATTAGTAATAATAAGCCTAGATAAATGGTTGCCTTCGACAGAATCCGGCTTATCGGTTGGTTTGATACATTTTATTTTTAAAGAGTATTTTTTGTCATCCTGAACTTGCTTGTCCGCCTTTGGAGGGTTTCAGGATCTCTATTATAGACAGTATAATGAAATGAAGAAAACAGATGCTGAAACAAGTTCAGCATGACAGAGTGTATTTTTCGTATATTTGTATTTTTGTAATAAATTCGTAATTTCGTAGGAATATGAAAAAAAGATCAGAATTAATTTTTAGTGCCGTGCAAGTTCCTATTGATGCAATGATGATAGTCGCAGCATCGTTGAGTGCATTTGCAATTCGTAATATTCCCGAAATTCTTTCGTTAAAACCGAAACTGTACAATTTTCCGCTGAAAAGTTATTTGACTGTAGTTTTAATGATGACACCGGTCGTGCTTCTTATTTATGCTGTAGAGGGTTTGTATAATCTGCAAGTAACTAGAAAATTTTGGCATGAGGCGTTGAAGGTTTTTTCTGCCACTTCCATTGCATTAGTAATCATCATTGTTTCGATCTTTCTAAAAAGGGAATTTTTTTCTTCTCGTTTTATCATTCTAGCGGGTTGGGTTTTGGCTGTGGTTTTTGTGATAATAGGGCGGTATATTTTGAGAAAAATACAAAAATGGTTTTTGATTTCTCGCGGAACTGGTGTGCATCGCGTGTTGCTTATTGGTAGTAATGGCAAAATGGACAAGGTTAAGAATATTATTGAAAAAGATTTAAGTCTCGGTTATCGCATTGTTGATCATATTGAATCTGGGAGTATTCAATTTATTCGTAAAATCAAAAAGCAGAAGGGCTTAGATGAGATTATTATTTGCGACTCAATGCTTACTGATTCAGAACAAGAAAAGTTGATTGATTATTGTGCGATTAACAATATTTCGTATAAGTTTATCCCAACTACTCTTCAAACAGCGCGTTTTGAAACTGGGATTTTTATTGGCGAGCCGATTATTGAAGTGCGGAATACTCCGCTTGAAGGTTGGGGAAAAATTCTCAAAAGAGTTTTTGATATCTGCGCTTCTGTTTTGCTGATTATATTGTTCTCACCATTGATGGCATTGATTGCTATTTTGATAAAAATAGAATCATTTTTTGAAAACAAAAAATCAGGTCCGATTATATATAAAAATGAACGTATCGGTGGAGATGGAAAAAAATTTGATGTGCTCAAGTTTCGTTATATGAAATGGGAGCTTTGCACTGATCCTAACACTACTGAAGGGAGAGAGGCGATTAAATATGAAAAAGAATTAATTAAGAAACATAGTTTGAGACACGGGCCCCTTTATAAAATCAAGGATGATCCTAGGAAAACAAGAGTTGGAGCGTTCATTGAAAAGTATTCAATTGATGAACTTCCTCAATTTTTCAATGTGTTGAGAGGGGACATGAGTCTGGTTGGGCCTCGTCCGCACCAACAACGAGAGGTTGATAAATACAATGAATATCACAGGCGTTTACTCACGATAAAACCAGGTGTTACTGGTATGGCACAAGTTTCTGGCAGATCAGATTTGGAATTTGAAGATGAATATAAGCTTGATGTTTACTATATTGAAAATTGGTCGCTTTGGCAGGATATTCAAATTTGTCTTAAGACCGTGCTAGTTTTGTTTAAAAGGCGAGGAAACTAAGACTTTTCATTGTTTATTTATAATTTCTCAGAAACCCCACAAATCTACAAATCAGCTACAAATCTACAAATAAAAACAAAATAAGCTAGAAAAATAACAATTTAGCAATGTAACAGTTTAGCAATTTTTTTGGGTTTGACAAAAACCTAAAAAAAGACGATAATTAAAAAAGAGACAATGGGCTAATGAATGGTTTGGTCGACCATTCCGAACTGTTTTCTCGGTAACTAATCAGTAAATAATGCAACACAATTATGACGCAAGTAAGACCTACAGACCAGGAATTTTTAGAGTTTGCCGTAAAAGCACTCGTTGATACTCCTGAAGATGTTCGAGTTGAAAGAAAAATCGATGAAATGGGTGTTCTCATCACACTGGATGTTAATCCTGCTGATATGGGAATGGTTATCGGGCGAGAAGGTCAAACCGCAAAGGCACTCAGAACTATTTTGAGAGTAATTGGTGCACGTAATAATGCACGAGTAAACCTCAAGATTAACGAACCGGAAGGTTCAACTCGAGGAGAACGAACACCTCGACCAGAAGCTAGCGCACCCGCACCAGAAGCAAAAAAGAGTATTGATGATGTTCTTGGAGACATGAATATCTAATTGATCTCAAGAACCTTGAATAACAAAAAAATCCGGCTTTGAAGTCGGATTTTTTTTTGGTTTCAAGTTTTTCGTAAGGAAAGAGAGATTAATTTACAGATTCATTTGCGCGTTCAAAGGTTGAAATATATTTTTTAAGGGTCGCAACTTTTTCTGAATCATGGTTGCTAGAATCTTTTATTTTTTGAAGTTCATCCGTGAGCCAAATATAAGCAATCAAGGGATGTATTTTTTTCTTGTCGATTGATTTTGCTAATGTGATCAGGCAATCAATTCTTGATTGACTATCCGAATATGACCTGTGTTCATTATGAATTGCCTCATGCATATCTGCAAGACGAAGCAATTCAGAGGTTCTTTCGCTTAAGGCAAAGGAGGAAATTGTTAGTGGATATTGCTCATATCTTGTTGAATAAAGACCATCATAATCGTGATGAGCTCCAACTAAATCAGCTTCTTTGTGTAGATTTAGATTCTCAAGAATAATCTTAGAATTTTTTTCATGTGGTTTAATTATTTCAAACAGTGAACTGTCTTGGGAATATCCACGCTTTTTTAATTCCTGCATATTTTGCGGCGTAAAAACATTCAGTCCAAGCAGTTGATTGTTAAATGCAGCGGAAACTGGAACATAAAGCATGCAACGTAGATAATTTTCAGTGATAAACTTTATTAGCAATCCTTTTTTTTCTTCCCGCTGCTCTTTTGTTATTTCTGGATAGTTTTTAATTTTGGCTGGAAGGGTAATGCCATTGTCTGTTAGCATTTTATTGAGAAGCTTGTGAGGGTTTCCTTGATTATTTTTTTCGTCAAAATCAAGCAGCAATTCAGACCATTCACTATTTTTAATCTCACTTGCGATTAGGAAGTGGGGAACTTCTATTTTTCCAATATCATGCAAAAGACAAGCCTTATAAAACTGATTCAAATCAACCACGCCTTCATCAACAATCATTTTTTTTAAATCCACAACTTGCCCGTTAATAAGCATGGGGGATTCTATTTTTGATTTGGCAATCAGGTATGTATGCAATGAATGCTTGAAAGTGCACTCATCATAAAGTTCCAAAACCGTCAGGGCTTTCCAAATCTCAAGAGAGTGCTCATCTTCCTGAAAAAGAAAATTTGCTTGATCGATATTGAGAATTGATTCATATTCTTGTTGCAACCTGTTCATCTGTTCAAAGAGAAGATCTTGGTTTTCAAGATTTTTTACAATTTCCTCATAGTTTCCTTTTCGCGCAATGCTGCGAGCAAGTCTTTTGCGCTCGGCTGCATATTTTTCTAAAAGCTTTTCAGGTGAATTTTCTGGAAGCGTCCCTTGATTGATGGTTTTTTTCCCGGTGGCGATGTGTCTATTGAGATGACTGATGAAATTTTGTTTCATTTGGTTTTAATTTTTTTTGATACTTTTTTATTGTTTGACGAAATGAATGAAATGAGGGTAATCTTTCATTTCCGAACGAACGACAACAACAAATTGTTACTATTTATTATACCCTAAAATCAAATTAATTTCTAATATTACTTTTTTAAATTTCTTGAGATAAGTTAACTTAA
This sequence comes from uncultured bacterium, assembly GCA_903885965.1. Taxonomy (GTDB): domain Bacteria; phylum Patescibacteriota; class Minisyncoccia; order Moranbacterales; family GWC2-37-73; genus CAIPMZ01. The sequence goes on along the minus strand of CAISKQ010000001.1, from coordinate 2,441 downwards.
AATATATTCGACATATTTCTCAAAAGATTGCCTAAACATTTATTTCTACAATTATATGAGCTATATATTTCTTATTTTGATTAGCTCTCGCTCTTGCAAATCCTTTAAATAAGGGCTAAAATATATGTATAATAATGAATATGCTTAAAATGTAAAATCATATGTTGGACATCAAATTTATCAGAGAAAATTCGGAGGCGATTAAGGAAGTGGCAAAAAACAAAAACATCGATTTGGATATCGACCAGCTTTTGAAATTGGACAAAGAGCGTCTTTTGCAATTGCAATATATCGAAGAGCTTTTGGCTGAGAAAAACAAGCTCAATGAGTTGATTCCAAGCGCTCAGGGCGATGAAAAAGTGGCCATTTTGGAGCAAGGCAAAAACGTCAAAGAAAAACTCGCCAATGTGCAACCAGAGTTTGAAAAAATCAAAGAGCAGTTTGAAGCGCTGATGGTTAAAGTTCCAAACCTAATTTCAGCGGACACGCCGATTGGAAGTAATGAGGAGGGTAACATTGAAATTGAAAAAACTGGAGAGACTCCGAAATTTAATTTCGAAATTAAAGATCATATTCAAATCGGCAAAGACTTGGATATTTTGGATTTGGAAAGAGGTGCCAAGGTGGCAGGGTATCGCGGCTACTATGTGAAAAACGAAGGAGTTTCCTTGATGATGGCGCTGATGATGTATGCCCTCAACAAGATGATTGAAAAAGGATTTTCGCCGATGATTCCTCCGACTTTGGTGAAAGGTCAAGCCCTTTTTGGCACTGGATATTTCAAAGGCAAGGAATATGACAGTGAAGTTGATGAAGTCTATGAGGTTGCTTCTGGCGACAAGGAACAAGATGGAAAGAGTAGTAAAGAAAAAAAGTTTTTGGTTGGCACAGCTGAGCCATCCTTGCTGGCCTATTTTGGTGACGAAGTTTTGAGGCAGGAGCAATTGCCAATCAAAGTTGCAGGATACTCTCAGTGTTATCGCTCTGAAATCGGTTCATATGGCAAAGACACCAAGGGACTTTATCGTGTGCATGAATTCATGAAAGTCGAACAAGTGGTTTTGATGGCAGCAGACGTTGAGGAGTCAATCAAAATGCACGATGCGATGCTGGAAATGTCCAAAGAAATTCATGCAGAACTTGGGCTGCCATATCGGGTGCTCAAAATTTGCTCTGGCGACATGAGCGCCGGAAAATTCCGCGCCTTTGACATTGAAGCTTGGATGCCAAGCCGAAATGCCTATGGCGAAACAGGCTCAGCTTCAAATTTCTTGGATTGGCAAGCTCGCCGACTCAATGTGAAATATATCGACAAAGATGGCAACAAAAAATATGTTTATATGCTCAACAACACCGTACTACCTTCACCGCGACCATTCATCGCCATTCTTGAAAACTTCCAACAAGCCGATGGGTCAGTGGTGATTCCGGAGGTTTTGAGAAAATGGATGCCAGGAGGGATTTCAACTATTTTTCCTAAAAAATAGTTGAAAGTATAAAGTATAAAGTATTTTGTATAATGTATAAATGCAAAAAATTATGAACAAACAAGAAATCATTGAAAAGACTGCGTAGTATGCGCGGGAAACTTTGGAGGGTGAGGGTTCTGGCCACGATTGGTGGCACATTTATCGGGTTTGGAAAATGGCTCAGCATATTGGGCAGAAAGAAAAAGCGGATATGTTCGTGGTTGAATTGGCAGCGCTACTTCATGATATTGCTGATTGGAAAGCGCATGATGGCGACGACACAGTTGGGCCAAGGGTTGCCAGACAGTGGCTTGAAAAACAAGGTGTTGAAGAAGAAGCAATTTTGCATGTTTGCACAATTATTAAAGAAGTGTCTTTTAAGGGTGCGAAAGTAGCAACAAGGATGAGCACGATTGAGGGAGAAATCATGCAGGATTCTGACAGATTGGATGCGATGGGCTCGATGGGAATTGCTAGAGCCTTTACATATGGCGGATCAAAAGGCAGAGGAATGTATAATCCTGAGGTGAAGTCTCAGTTGCATGAATCATTTGAACAATATAAGAGCAACAATGGAACAACGATAAATCATTTCTACGAAAAATTATTGCTGCTCAAAGATTTAATGAACACGAAAACCGGCAAGGAAATTGCCCAAGGCAGGCACGTGGTGATGGAAAATTTTTTGAAAGAATTTTTTGACGAGTGGGAAGGGAGGGCCTAATTGAGAGATAATTTTGAGTTATCCACAACACCGCTGTTGAAGGATTTTTGTTTAAGTGGTATAATATCACTGTGAGTGCGCCAAGAGAAGCTGAGTGTTTACAGTTGATTCAAATCCAACCTGCTTAAAGGCTAACCACCAGAGCAGTACAGAACTCTGCATGTTAATTCAGTAATGAATTAGTGTGAAGCCAGAGCAATGGACTTGTTAGGTCGTAACGTAAGTGAAGGTATTGAGCCCCGAAATAT